>NZ_JBFUKR010000025.1:0-75273 GCF_056400745.1 Rhizobacter sp. P5_A1 | reverse complement strand
CGCACCACGCTCGAAGGCGCGATGAAGGACGCGACGACCTACGCCAACGCGATCGCCGCGACCGAGAACACGATCTCGCTCGACAAGATCAAGGCCAGCGGCAAGAGCACGATCTACACGCTGACGCCGGACGAGACCAACGAGTGGAAGAAGGCGCTGATGCCGGTCCACAAGGAGATGGAAGCGCGCGTCGGCAAGCCGACGATCGACGCTGTCTACAAGGCGGCCGGGTTCGTCGCGCCCAAGTAGTTCCCCCCGAGAGGCGCGGCGACCTCGCCGCGCGAACAACGTGTCCCTTTCCGGGACCGATCACAACCAGGAGATGACCCCGATGAATCAATTTGTCTTGCGCGCCACGATGCTGGGCGTGCTCGCCCTGTGTCAGCCCGTCTTCGCGGACGAAATCTCTGACCTGAAGGCGGAGATCGCCGCGCAGAAGCTCGCGGCCGAGGCGCAGAAGGCACGGCTCGACGCGCTGGAGCAGAAGCTCAACGGCGTGCAGCAACAGCAGGCTGCCAGCGTGAGCGCTCCGCCACCGCCTGGTCCGGAGGGCAGCGCCGCGACGGGTGTGAGCTTCAAGCAGGGCCAGGGCCTGACCTACAGCGCACCCAGCGGCAGCGTTTCGCTCTACGGCCTGATCGATGTCTCCTACGTGCATACCAACCATGCCGATGCGAACGGCGACAGCGTGAATTCGCCGCGCGTCGCCTGGTTCAGCGGCAACCGCTGGGGGCTGACAGGGCGGCGCGCGATGGGTGATAGCGGGCTGGACGTGATCTTCCGTCTGGAGGCCGAATACGAGAGCCAAACCGGCAGCGACGACACGCCGGGCGTGACATTCAATCGCGACGCCTGGGTCGGCGTCGAAAGCGCCGCATTGGGCAAGATCACACTCGGTCGCCAGAACGCCATCGGCCGCGATCCGATCTCTTCGGCGATCTATGGCGACCCGTACGGTCCGGCCGCTCCGTCCACCGAGGAGGGCGGCTATTCGAACAACAATAACTTCAAGCAGCTGATCTTCTACGCCGGCAGCGCCACCGGGACCCGTCTGAACAACGGCGTCGTCTGGAAGAAGAAGTTCGACAGCGGCCTGTTCGCAGGCGCCTCGTACCAGTTCGGTGGCATTCCGGGGGACTTCGCCAACGGCTCGTCGGAGACGGTCGCGCTGGCCTACGCCGGAGGTGCATTCAACGTCGCCGGCTTCGCCACCGCTGCCAAGGTGGCAGACCTGGCGAACAGGTCGTACTCGATTGGCGGCAACTACACCGTCGGGCCGGTTCGCCTGAATGCCGGCGTGTTCCATTACACCGCAGAACAGGGCGCGCTCGGCACTCGCAAGGACAACGCCTATACCGTCTCGGCCAAGTTTGCGCCCGCTGGTCCGATGGACTACGAGCTCGGTTATCAGAACATGAAGGCGAACAACGCGGCGGTCAACGGTGGCGGCAATGTGCTCAATGCCTTCGCAAATGCGAGTTCGGCGAAGGCCACGGCGACGGGCAGCCGCGCGACGCTGTACACCTCGGCCTTCTACCACTTCGACAAGATCACCGAGGTCTACGTAGCTGCGGACTACCTCCGGCTGAAGGACGGCTACAAGGTCGGGGCGACCAATGGCTTCCCGAATCAGACGGAGTTCGCGCTGGGACTGCGCACGCGCTTCTAGGCCGGATAGCAAGGGTGGGCAGGACGCATGGTCGTGCCCATCCTCACGCTGCCTGCATTTGCTCGCTCATGACGCAATGCGGGTCGCGGTTTTGACGCCGCGGACGAGTCTCCTGCTGCCGCCGCTGGCTACGCGGTGATGATGAGCGGGGGGGCGCATCACTCCGCAGCCGTCGCTGCGCCAACTCGTGCGCGCGTCGGTTCCAGTCTAGAAGGATCGGCGCCAGCCGATCGTCACCGCGCGCGGAAGCACGACGACGGTCAACGACTCGCGGCGCGCATGCGCGTAGAAGCCAATCGCGGTGCCAAGCGCGAATCCGGCCAGCACGTCGGTCTGCCAATGTGCGCGAATCTTCACCCGCGCGATGGCGTCATAGGCTGGCAGAGCCTCGAGCAGCCAGACGCTCGGGTGCTCGGCGCCGTACTCGAGAGCAAACGGCGTGACGGCAGCGGCGATCTGAGCGACCTCGCCGCTCGGAAAGCTGCGATGCCCGTGACCCCGGAACCACGCGTTTGGATTGTCGCCCTGGCTTGGTCGCGATCGTGAGAACGCGACCTTCATCGCCTCGGCCGCGACCGCGGATATCGCGATCGAATCAACCGTCTGCCATGCCGTGTGACCGAGGCGCGATTCGTTGCCTTCCGACAGCGCGATGCCGGCCACGATCAAGGCCGACCCGTATTCGAGCGCGACCTGATTGCGGCGGCGCCAAATTCCGGAATCGTCGTACCCCACGACGTGGTCGATCCCGAGCGGCCCCCCCGCGGCTCCCGAGGCGAACGACGCCGTGGCCCCAAGTGCCGCCACGAGATGTGTCTTCCATCGGGAGGTCATGAGGTCGGTGGGCAATGGGCCAGGTTCAAGCCTGCCGCGCGGCGACTTAAGAATCGCTTAAGAACCGCATTGCAAATGATCGGTCGGGCGATGCACACGGCCCAGGCCAGGCCGGACTGGCCGTTGGCTGGGTCGGCGATGGCGCGAGCGGCTTGATCCTGGCGCAGTAGATACTGCGGGCTTGAGGGAAACCTGGCTGAACGATGCGTGTCCTGTTGGTCGAAGACGATGCGATGATTGGCCGGGCGGTTCAACACGGCCTGCGGCAAACGGGGTTCAGCATCGATTGGGCGACCGACGGCGCAGGCGGTCAGGCCGCAGCCGCCAACCGCGTGTACGACGCAATGATCCTGGATCTCGGCCTTCCCCGTCTCGACGGCATGTCCTTGCTGAAGACCCTGCGGCTGCGCGGCGATCTCGTCCCGGTGCTCGTCATCAGCGCACGCGACACCGTGGCCGATCGCATCGAGGGGCTCAACGCCGGTGCCGACGACTACCTGCTCAAGCCCTTCGATCTTGACGAGCTCGTCGCGCGCCTGCGCGCACTGTTGCGGCGGCACGCCGGTGCGGCATCGGGCATCCTGACTGCAGGCGCGCTGAGCCTCGACCCGGTCGCGCGCCAGGTCACGCTCGCGGGCAACGAGCTGAGCCTGACCGCGAAGGAGTTCGCGTTGCTCGAGGCGCTGCTGCGCAAGCCGGGCGCCGTGCTCTCGCGCGAGCGGCTCGAGGAATCGATCTACGGCTGGGGCGAGGAGGTCGGCAGCAACGCGGTCGAGGTTCACCTTCACAACCTGCGGCGCAAGCTCGGGGCGACGCTGATCCGCAACGTGCGCGGCGTCGGCTACAAGATCGCCGGATGAAGCCGCCATCGATACGACGGCACCTGATGGTCTGGGTGCTGGGCGCGCTCAGCATCGGCGCGCTGATTCTCGTGTTCGCGGCCTACGCGTTGACGCTCCACGAGATCGACGAGGTGCTCGACGACGGATTGCGCCAGACGGCGCTTCTGCTCGCCGATCGGGATCTGGCAGGCGCCTTTCCGGCGAGACCGGCGGCGCACCTGGCGACGTCGGCGGACACCGAATCGAAGCTGGTGGCGATCGCCCGCCGGCCCGACGGTGCCTTGCTGTTCACGTCCGAGCCCGACATGGAGCTGCGTTTCGCGTTCGTCGCCGGGCACTCGCTGCAGACCGCGCGCGATGCGCAGTGGAACGTGTTCACGGTCCTCCAGGCGGATCGAGTCGTTCAGGTGGCGCAGCCCGTCGCGGTGCGTCGCGAACTGGCCGCGGAGTCGGCATCGCAGCTGCTGTTTCCGTTGCTCGGGCTTGTCGCGATGATCGCCGCGATGCTGGTCTTTGCGCTGCGGCGCGGGCTGGGCTCGTTGAGCGCGACGACCGATGCGCTCGCGACCCGCAGCGCGGCCTCGTTGGCACCGCTGGAGATCGGCAATGTGCCGGTCGAACTGCGGCCCATGGTGGCCACGCTGAACGACCTGCTGGTGCGCCTGGCGGCGGCGTTCGAGGCGCAGCGGCATTTCGTCGCTGACGCCGCACACGAATTGCGTTCGCCGGTGACCGCGCTGCAACTGCAGGTCCAACTGCTGGAGCGCAGCCACGATCCGCTGCAGCGACATCTGGCGACGCAGGAGCTGTCCGCCGGGATCGGCCGCACGCGCCGCTTGATCGAGCAGTTGCTGGACCTATCACACGCTGCCGCCGACGACAGCGCCGCCGATCGGTTCACTCGTTCGCCGATTCGCTTGAGCGATGTCGCCAGAAGCGTCGTTGCGCGCAGGAGTGCGCTCGCCGAAGGCCGCGGCATCGATCTCGGCGCGGATGGCCAGACCACCGCGACCGTCGAGGCGAACGAGGGGCAGATCGAGACCTTGCTGAACAACCTGGTCGAGAACGCGCTCAGGTACACGCCGGAAGGCGGTGTGGTCGACGTGATCGCGACCGAGATCGACGGTGCACCGGCATTGCGCGTCATCGACAACGGGCCCGGCATCGACCCGGCGGAGCGTTCACGCGTCTTCGACCGCTTCTATCGCACCGCCGAGGCGGTCGCAGCCACCGAGTCCGGCAGCGGCCTGGGGCTGGCGATCGTCAAGGCCATCGCCGACAAGCACGGCGCGACCGTGTCGCTGCACCCGGGGCGCGGCGGTGCCGGCCTCGAGGCGCGCGTCGTGTTCGCGAAGCCCGCATGACTCAAGGCGCGTGGGCGCTGCGTGCCTTGCAGGATCCGTCGAGCGCGTGCGCCGGGCGTGGGCGCACGCGCCAGAGCCCGACGTTGGCCTCGCGATAGACCAGCCCTGCGGACGCGAGCCAGGACGCGTCGGCGGCGCCCGGCGGCCATGGGCCGACGATCCAAGTCGGCGCCGGGCCGCACAACGCCCAGCCGAGTTCGTCGGATCCCAGGCGCCGGCGCGGCGTCGCAGGCGGCGCGAAGCGCTCGGCATCGGCGAGCTCGCGTCGCCAGCTGTCCCGCTTCATGTCGTCGGCTGCCCAAGGGTCGGCGACGGACACCGGCGCCTCGAGCTGCGCGTAGAACGGGATGTCGTAGTAGTAGTTGCCCAGGAACAGAACCGGTTCGCCGATCCCGCGACCCGCCTTCAGGTGCGCGGCCAACCGGGCCATCGACTTGGGCTGGTAGAAGTGCGCGGCCGTTGCGACGGCCACGCACGCTGCCGCCGCGGCGACGAACAGTGTGCGTTGCGGTCGCCACCGCGCGCCCGCCGCGCCCGTCGAGCTCACCCATCCGAACGCATCGGCGAGTACAAGGGCCAGTGGTGGCAGCGCCGGCAGGATGTAGCCGACCAGCTTGGAATCGGGCACCGAGAAGAAGACCGTGACGACGGCAAGCCAGACCAGCATCAGTGCGCGAAGGTCCGCGTTCTCGTTCCTGTGCCAGTAGCGGGCCGTGCCGATCACCAGCGCCCAGGGCGACCACGGCAGCGTCGTCGCGAAGAGCACGACCGGGTAGAACCACGCGGGCTGCGGGTTGTTGAAGCCGACTGAGACGAAGCGCTGCAAGTGCTGCACCACGAAGAAGTAGTGCGCGAAGTCGGGAAAGCGCCACTGCATCGCGATGAACCAGGGCGCGCCGATCGCCACGAAGACGAGCCAGCCGGGGGCCCAGAGCAGCAGGCGCACGAGTTGCCGAGCCCTGCCGCTCGCGAGGCCCCAGCCCAGCAGCACGAGCGCCGGCAGGACCGCGCCGATCAGGCCCTTCGCCAGTACGCCGGCGGCCGCCGCGACGAAGGCCAGGCACAAGGCCGTGCGGTGCGGGCGGCCCGCTTCGAGCGTCAGCGCCGCGTGTGCGACGAGCAGGATCGTGCCGGTGATGCAGGCGGCGACCAGCATGTCCAGATTCGCGTACTGGGCCCCGCCATAGAAGAGCGGCATCGTCGTCAGCACGATCACGCTGTCACGGGCGAGCCGCCGACCTGCCCAGCGGCGCACGAACGCGAACAACCCGGCAGCCGCCGCGCTCGCGGCGAGGATGGACGCCGTCCGGGCGCTCCAGACGCCAACGCCGAGCAGATCCATCGACGCGGCGGTGATCCAGTAGAACAGCGGCGGCTTGTGGAAGAACGGGGCGCCGTTCAGCGTGGGCACGAGCCAGTTGCCGCTGCGCAGCATCTCCCAGGCGACACCGGCATAGCGCCCTTCGTCGGGAATCGCCAGCGGCCGCAGCCAGGCGGTCGCCGCGAACCAGAGGGCGGCGAGGGCGGTGCAGGCCGCCCAGGCGCGCCACGTGGCCTTGGCGGCTGCCGAGCCTGCAGCAGAAGCGCCCGAGGCCGTGGCCCCGATTGGGGTCGTGATCGAATTCATCGCAAGATCGTGAACAGCGCTGTGCTGATCCGCGAGTCTCGCGAACGGGGACTTAAGTTCGACTTAGTCGCAACCTCAAGATCGCGGCCGGCCTGATCGCCGTGGCCCTGGCATTCCAAAAACTCCTCGGCTTCAACTTGCCCCTCTACTGATCGACGTCCTGCACAACCTCGCGCTCGGTTTCGGCGTCGCGCTGACCTGGCAGAACCGACTTTGGTTCGTACGTACACCTACTCAGCATGCACGTCTTCCAGGGATCCCAGGGCAAAGTCGTCGCGCAGGCGGCCCAAAGTTAAGTTCTTCTTAAGTCTCCCGGATCGATTATCGAAAGTTTCGGTCTGTCCAAGTGGCGGGTGCGATCGAGGAAGGCGTTCTTCCGACACGAAGTTGTTTCGGTGGAATAGTCGGGGCTTTTGCCCCAACGAGTCAGCATTTCACGCGAACAGAAACCGCAGAGGGAGCAGAGAAAATGAAGCGACTGATTGCCGAGTGGCTGTGGCGCGCGGCCGTGATGTGCGCGCTGGGATTGATCGCGTGGGAGTTACAACGCGTCCACGAAGACATCACGGCGCAGCCGACCGAAGACGCGTCGACGATGGCTGAAGCGCCGGACGAGACTCTGCGCAGCGTCGATGCGATCCGCGACGACATCGCCGAGCTCGCCCAGAAGGTGGATGCGATCCTTGTTGCGATGGCGCGCGCGAAGTAGTCAGCGCCTCCCGAAGTGCGCTCTTCCCCTTGCGAGACAACCGGTCAAGAGGCGGTGGGCCGACCTTTCGCACCCGAGTGGATGAGCGTTCAGTACGAGGGCTACGGCACGGCGGGGGCGGGCATCACTTGCTGCACAATTCGGCCATGACGTTGACACTCATGGATCCCCCCGCGCGGCGGGGCGGTGATCGAAACACTCGCTCGCGCACAGGCACACCGAGAGCACGTCGGCCGGTGGTGTCGAGTTACCGCATCTTCATCGCGATCGTGTTCGCCTGCGTCGTTCTGATCGATGAATGGTTCGATCGAAGCCTGTCTGGATCGGCGATCAGCGATGTTGTCGGTTCCGTGTCGGTCGTCGTTTGGGCCATGACGTTGCTTGGCTCATTTGGGCTCGGCCCGGTCGCCGCGATTTGGAACGCGACGCGCCGATAGGACGACAGCGATTCCTGTTCCAGTCTAGAAGGATAGGCGCCAGCCGATCGTCACCGCGCGCGGAAGCACGACGACGGCCAACGCAGTCGAGACGCCTCTTGTGCTGGTCACGGGATCGACCCTCAGGCCGGAGAGCTGTTCTGATTGCTGAGCGCAGGGGACGTCCGAGACGATCGAAGAACGGTCCGCCCCGGCTCCACACTCCACCCGCCACCCAGGTGCCCGAACCGCCCTCGTAGCCAGTGCCCTTCAAACCCGCCGACACCTTCCCGACATCGCCAGCTGCCACCAATGAGGGCTGGCAGGATTTGCCACGAACCAACAACCCGATCGCTGGCGCGCGCCTGAATCGTCGTGCGTGCGCGGAACGCGGTGAAGCGGATCTCGGCGGGCTGGCCGCGCTGGACGCGGTTGATGTCTTCGGTGCGGATGCGCGCTTCGGTCAGCAAGCGCGGGTCGGCACGCGCGACGCCTACTGTGAAACTCGCTGTCTTCGCGAGACCGACCGATATTGCTGATGCGCCTCGATCCGGTTCGGCAGCGGCTGTTTGATGGCGTCCCGATGCGAGCGATCGGCAGGGTGCCGAGAATGACGATTCAGAACTTGTACCCGATGCCCAAGCCGACGGTGACCGGATCCAGGCGAATATCCTGATGTTGCCCGCTGGAGAACTTCACTTCGGTTTTCAGCTTGGTCTTGGTGAAGCTCAGGTCCGCGAACCAGCGATCGCTAAAACTCACCGCCAGGCCGATTTGGCCACTCAGGGCGAATTTGTCGTCAACCTTGAAGGCCGTCGGCGTGGTGCTGCCGATATTGGTCACCGACGTCAACTGGCTGGAACCGGTCGCGTCGAAGAAGTGCGCATAGGTCAGGCCCAGACCCACATACGGACGCACCATCGCCTTCGGCTCGAAGAATCGGTACTGCCCAAACACGGTCGGCAGCAGTGCCTTGAAGCTGCCCAGCTTGCCGGCCCCGGCAATCGCGCCCGCGCCAGACAACTCGTGCTTGTATGGCCAGCCGAGCCCCGCTTGCACCGAAAGATTGTCCGTGTAGCCGTAGGTGGCCGCGATCGCAGGCTGGGTATCGGATCCGACGTCGACCTTGCTGCCCGGCAGAGTGGGTGCGGAGATGTCGCGACTGTCCACCTTCGGGGTGCTCTTGCTCAGCCCAACCATCACCGTCCACTGACCCGCGCTTTGCGCCGCAGCGCTGCCTGCCACCGCCATCGCGGCCGCGAGGCCCAGGTGCTTGATGCTCGATTTCATGGGGTCTCCTGGTTCCCGGGCGCGACTACAGCCAGCCTTTGATGATCATCCGTTCGGCGACGTACTGCGCGATCAGGCGATATTCATAAGGGGTCGGATGGCGGTCGTCTGCGAACATGAAGTGGCCGACATCGCCGCTCGCCAGCAGGTTGATCGTGCAGGCCAGTGCCGAATTGCCCAGCGGGGTCGTCGGGCAAGCTGGATCAGCAGTATTGGTCAGGCCGTACGGGGCCGGGTTGATGATCTGGTCATGGCTGAGCGCGTACAGGTCGACCAGCACGACTTTCGATTCGCTCGCCAGGCCAGTCTTGAGCGAGGCATTGAAGGCGTCGACCATCTGCACGATCAGCGCATTCACGGAGGCTGATTGCGCCTTGCCGACCGGCGCGTTGGCGAAGTCGCCCAGGTTGTCGACGACGACGTAGTTCGCGCCCTTGCCGATGACCTGGGTCTTCACCAGCGCCACCAGGTCGGCACCCGCCTGCGCCATCGCGGCGACGGCGTTTGGCGCGTTCGCGGCGAAGTAGGCGGCGCCGGCGGTCGCAGCAGCGGCATTGCCGGCGGCGACGGCGTCCGACTGCGCCTTGGCCACCATCGGGCCATACACGGCCGGCGAAGCGACGGCTGCGTTGCCTGGCTGGATGGCTGCCGCGCCGACAGCGGCGGCGACTTGCGACGTCTGGGTGCTGCCCGGACGGGCCGCTTCGGTCTGGAGCGCCAGGCTGATGGCCGCCGCGGCCGCCACCGGATCGGTCGCACCGGAAGCCAGCAGGCCAACCAGCGTGGTGGCGAAGGTCTGCGCGCCGACCCTCGCCGCTTCGGCAGCACCGGCCGCGGTGGCGCCGGCCGACAGCACACCGAGCTGCATGGTGACGTCATTGCCGCCGACGGTGATGTTCACCAACTCGGTACCGGAGAACGTGCCGCCGGAAACGGCCAGGTGATTCGCGATCTGGGTCACGACGGGCACGGTCATCAGGCCGAGCGGGGAGCCGGTCAGTCTGTTGCCGGGGCCGACGGGATTGCTCACACGGGCACCGCCTTGGGCGTAGCCAAAGCACGTCGGATCATTCTTGATCGCGACCAGGAACCCCCGGCTGGCATCGCCCGACAAGCCGGTCTGTGCGGCGCAGGGTGCGGGCAAGCCCAACTGGGCTGCGAGCAGTTCGGTCCAGTTCTTGCCGGTCAGCGTGGGGTCGGTTGCGGTGCGGTCGCCGTTGATCGTGTACTTGCCGCCGCCCAGCGCAGCGACGCCACCCACAGCGTAGGTCCCGACATCGGAGAGGCTGTCGCCGAACGTGACCTGGGCGGTGTATTGGACCTTGAGGCTCTGGTCGCTGCCCGAGCTGCCGCCACCGCCGCAGGCTGCGAGCGCCGTTGCCGTGAGCAGTGCCAGCACAAAATTCGTATGACGCATGGTGCCCCCTCGCCGAACGTGATGTCCGCGGACTCTAGCGGCATGCTGCCGCTCGGACCTAGGTGAAAGCCATCACCGCCAGGCGGCGAGTGGACTCACTGGTGTTCTCGCGATGGAAGGCCTTTTGGGAGGCGACAGCGCGGCTTCCGCTGTCATGCCAGCTTGGGTCGTGGCTTTCGTGATGAGGGCTGCGCGAGTGCAGCCTGCAGCGCGCGATCCAAAGAGTTGAAATGTCAGGAGAGGGTCGCCAGAGCTCCGTGGAGATGGGCGCTGTCGATGCGGGTGTGATTGCATTTCAAGACGCCCTCGCGCGACGCGAGACTACCGGTTCCAGAACTGCTCGCCCTGTGGCACTTGCCCGCTCGCGGGCGGCCGACGGCCACTTTGCGACGTTCAGCACCTGGACCTCGGCGCCGAAAAGCTGCCGTCGGATTGCTTGACTCCGGTGCCAGCACTTCGTAGTGGCTGCGATGCAGCTCAGAGACAACGCAGCGACGGATCACGCACATAGCGCAGGTAGGAGCGCACCTTGCGGACGCCACCTTGGTCCGCGAACATGCGCTCCGCCTCCTCATCCGAAATGAAGGGCAGCACCACCGTGTCATCTCCCGGGTGCCAGTTCGCCGGCGTGGCCACGCGATACTTCGCTGAGAGCTGCAGAGCGTCGAGGACGCGCAAGATTTCATCGAAATTTCGGCCGATGTAGGCCGGGTAAGAGAGGATCAACTCGACTCGCTTCGACGGCGAGATGATGAACACGCTACGCACGGTCATGGTCTCGCCCACGCTAGACCCGTGGCGGAACGTGGTGGAGTCGAGCATGCCGAAAAGCATCGACACCCGACGATCCTTGTCCGCGATGATCGGGAAGTTCACCTGGGTGTGCTGCGTCTCGTTGATGTCCGCGATCCAGCGCTCGTGGTCGCCTGCGCTGTCGACGCTCAGACCGATGACCTTCGTGCCGCGCTTGCTCCACTCCTCCCCGAGCTTGGCCGTGACCCCGAACTCGGTGGTGCACACCGGCGTGAAGTCCGCCGGGTGCGAGAAGAACACACACCATGAGTCGCCGATGAACTCGTGGAAGTTGATCGGCCCCATGCTGGTCTCGGCGGTGAAGTCGGGGACGCTGTCACCGATCCGGATGTAGCCCTGCTTCCTCAGTTGCTCCTGCGTCTTGGTGAAGACGCCGTCCGGTCCCAAGTACTTGAACTCGAAGGCCCTGTGCCCGACCTCGTCGAGGTCCGGCAGCAGGGTCTCGTACTCGTGGTCGAGCAGCTTCACGGTGCGCTTCTTCACCGCGCCGGCGAACGCAAACGTGCCATCCGACCGCCGGGTCAGCGGCAGGTCGAAGCGGAACGAGCCGTTTTCCAGGAAGTCCTCTTCCGCCACGGTGCTCACCCGCTGCAGGATCTTGTTGCGATGTGGGTAGCGGCCGAAACGTTTTATGACCGCGACGTGTCGGTGGAAGATTTCGTGGAAGACATTCAGCGGGTCATCCGGCGCCAGCTCTTCCATCGCCCGCCCCCACTCCTCCATGCACAAGAGCTGGTCGTCCAGTGCCTCGGAGTGGGTCAACGCCAAGCACAGGAAGACCCGCTCGATCGGGCGCAGTCGTCCGCTGATACCGACGCGCAGTCCTCGCCTGACCAGGCCCTGACAGCGCGCGTCGCAGGCATACATCTGAGGCGTGTCGCGGTACATGTTGCGATTGAACTGGTCGAGCATGATCACCAGTGCTACCAACAAGCGCGGGTGCTCGACATTCAATGCCCAGTGGTCGTACTGCCCCCTGGATGCCAGGGCCACGTCCGCGCCGAACCGGTTCAAGATATCCAGGTCCGTCTGCTCGGATTTGCCGAACCACAGGTTCAGGCACTCTTCGATGTTCGGGCGCAGCATGTATTGCAGGACTTGTTCAGCCTTGTCGATCTCCCCAGTCGCGATCTGAACTCGGTCGATCTGGAGCAGCATGCGCAGCTCATGTCCAAGGGCCTTCAAGTCGTCTCCGGAGAGCGCGTCGCACTCTTCTAGGCCCGCGAGGACCACGTGCAGGCTCTGCTGGATGCGACGGCCCAGCACTTCGGCTGGTGCGATGGAGAGCAAATTGCTTATCTCGCGCAGCCTCCGAACGAGGCTCTTCATGTAGAAGATCGCCCGTTGCGGCTCGTTCTGCATCAATGGGATGAAGTCGTCATAAGCAATCACCACGCATTCGACATGGGTCACCGCCGTGATCGTGGCCGAGCGCGGGCCGGGCTCGATCAGGCACAGTTCACCGAACACTTCGCCCGCGTTGAGCGTCCCGATGGTCTGTGCCTTCGCCTCCTTGCCGACGCTGACATCGACCGATCCCGAGACAATGAGGAAAGCGTCGTTGCCGTCTTCACCTTCGGAAATGATCGTTTCCCCAGCTCTAAACTTGACGGTCCGCATTGATTCACCTCGAAGACGGCCGACACCTCGTCGATCGGCGGAATGATAGGTGACCGGTCTCGGCAACTATCGGACCGACGAGACCGTGAGTGCAGGCCTCGCCGCCGCACCGCGGCAGACGCTGCAATCCCGATGTCGTTGCTTGTCTTGCATGACGTCTCACAACAGTGGATCAGTCCCGGCCCGCTACTTCAGCTGCACCTTGACGCTGTCGTCAAGCACCGTGATGTCGCCGATTTCGTAGGTCTTGCGACCAAAGCTCAGCTCCTCGGACGTGAAGGTGCGAAGAACCTGACCCTGCAGAAGTTCCTGCGCGACCAGGCCGCCGATCTGTTGCAGCCGCTCGGCGTCGTCGCTACTGACACCCTGAAGTTCCAGGCGCTCGGCTTTGGGCTGCTCCGATCACCAGTCCGCTGCTGCGCGCGGGCCAGGTCCGTGGCACCGCAGAGCTCAGCTGTGCGCTGCGCTATGACGCCGCAATGCGCGCGCTGCGCATGGGACTCGACCAATCCCTGTTCGACGGGATCCAGCACCTCAAAGACGACTATCGGAATAGTCTGTGTCGCACGGGCTGCCGCGACCATTGCCTCCTGATCACCGAGGCAGAGGATGACATCCACACGTTTTCGCACGAGCTCCTCTGCAAGCCGAGGGAGACGATCCGACTTCGTTTCAGCAAAGGCACGCTCGACAACAACGTTCTGTCCCACGATCCACCCGCGCCGTGCCATCCGCTCCCAGAACTTCGGTTCCCAGATAAGCGTGTCCTTGGAGGCTTCCGCGGAGGCTTCCGAAAGAATGCCCATCCGTTTCGGGGCACCGGCGCCCAATGCGAGAGGCAAGCCCGAATTGATGACCGCTTCCGGCTGCGCTGCTTCGACGCGCGACCGCGTCCCATCACGACCCACTCCCGACATTCGCCTCTCAGGATTGCTCGCTGCGCGGCCGCCACTCGCGCAAGGCGCAAGCCGTCACGATCGCGTTTGGGGTCGGCGCAGCAGCAGTGCGCCAGGTCGTGCGCGAAGCTGAAAGCTCCAGAAGCCGAGCGTCAACTTAGGGGGGTGCGCGGATTCGGCAATCGAAACGTCACCTCTCCGTCGACCTGGCGGGTATGTTCCCGCTGTGTCGCTCGGGTGGGGCGGCACTGAGTCTTTCAACGACACAGGGAGATCGCCATGAGTGCTCGCAACGGGGTTCGGCTTGCTGTCTTGTCCCTTGTCGCCGCAACGCTCGCCGTCCCGGCGCGCGCCAGCGACGACGACGGGCAGAGCGAGTCCCAGGTCAAGCGTGGATACCAGGTCGTGCCGTCGGGGGTGTTCCTGAGCCTCGAGGGCAAAAACCGAGCGCTTGTCGGGATCGGCAGCTACATCGTCAACACCTCGGGCTGCAATGACTGCCACACGCATCCGTCTTATCTGGCAAATGGGGATCCGTTCAAGGGCTTCCCGGAGATGGTGAACTTCCAGCAGTACCTGACCGGAGGCAGGCAATTTGGCCCCTTCACGTCGGCCAACTTGACGCCTGACGCGAGCGGGAAGCCTGCCGGCCTGACATTGGCTCAGTTCATTTCGACCCTGAGGACCGGGCACAACCCGAACGATCCGCCTGGAGAGATCCTGCAGGTCATGCCCTGGCCCGTGATCGGCAAGAAGACCGACCAGGACCTGACAGCGATCTACGAATACCTGAGGGCACTCCCCTCGTTGCCGAACAATCCGGCGCCAGGTCCCTGATCTGCCGTACTGCACCGCACTGACACGTTCGCGCTGATGCTTGCGGCTCTCGACGCAATGGGGTTCGTCGCTCGGCCGCATGCGGCGCGCCGGCCGCGCACGGCCTCGAAGCGGAAGCTCGAGCGACTTCGCCGCGAGGGGCTGATCGACCTGGCGCATTGATGGCCCGCGCCGCGGGCGGTCGTCCGTCACGCCTTCACCACGGGCATCTCGTCCCACCGGGTCGTGAAGCGAGGTGACCTGCGCTCCTGCCGCGTGGCCCAGCTGCGAACGTCGGTGTCATGGCTGGCAAGCGTCGCACTCCCGACCCGCACCGAGTCACGGCCGTACCGGCGGTTCAGCACGTCCATCGCATCCATCAGTGCCGAGCGGTCCTTCGTCGGGGGCGCGAGCGCCTCGTCGCTCGAGAACAGGTCGAGCTCGCCCTGGTGCTGGGATGCCGGCTGCAGATTCACGAGGATGACGCCCGCCTTCGCGTAGCTGAAACCCGGGCGGAACTCCAGACGCGCCGCCCGGACCGCCGTCTCGACGAGCAACCGAGTGTCGGCCGTCGGCCGGATCAGCGGCACCGTGACGTTCACGCCGTGCTGACGGTCGTTCGGACGGAACGGGCTCGTCGTGAAGAATACGCCGACGGCGCCGGCGGCGCTGTCCTGGTGCCGGAGCTTCTCCGCGGCGCGCGATGCGAATTCGCTGACCGCCTCGACAATGCCGGCCGGGTTCGTGATGGCCTGGCCGAATGAACGCGAGACGAGGATCTGCTGCCTGGCGGTTGGTGCATCGGCGACGTCGGACATCTCCAGGCACGAGGTACCGCGCAACTCGAGCAGCGTCTTTTCGAGCACGACGCTGAACCGCTTGCGGATGACCGCGGCATCCGATCGCACGAAGTCGAGTACGGTCGTCACGCCTTGCTCGCGAAGCTTCGCGCCGATGCGCCTCCCGACGCCCCAGATGCTGCCCACGTCGGTGGCACCGAAGACGGCGTTGAGTCCGGTCGGACTCAGCATCCCGAAGTCGCAGACCTGCGCGAGGCCGGTCGGGTACGAACCCGGCTTGCGGTCGGCCGTCTTGCCCACGTGGTTGGCGAGCTTGGCCAGGGTCTTGGTCGAGCCGAATCCGACGGAGGCGGGCAGCCCGACCTCGCGCAGAACCGCGGCCCGCAGCGTCTTGCCGATGGCGACCAGATCGCCGCGCACGCCATCGAAGTCGAGAAAGCATTCGTCGATCGAGTAGACCTGCTGGCGGGGCGCGAAGCGGCCGGCCACCGCCATCATGCGGGCGCTCATGTCGCTGTAGAGCTCGAAGTTCGCCGAGACCGCGACGAGCCCCGCGGTGCGCACCAGGTGCTTCACCTGGAACCAGGGTTGGGCCATCTCGACGCCGAGTGCCTTGGCTTCGTTCGACCGCGCGATGCAGGCACCGTCGTTCGACGAGAGCACGACGACCGGCAGGCCCACGAGGCGAGGCGCGAACACGCGTTCGCAGCTCACGTACATGTTGTTCGCGTCGACCAACGCCAGCATGCGCCGCCCCGTCAGCCGAGAAGCGACCTGATGACCGTCGTCACGACGCCCCAGATCTCGAGTGGCGCGCCATCATCGGGGACGATGTCCGGATGGCCGGGGCTGACGGCCTCGAGCTTGATGCGACCGTGTTGCGTGTGAAGGCGGCGGCAGGTCAGTTCGCCTTCGACGACGGCGATCACGATGTGACCATGCTCGGGCTTGAGGGCACGGTCGACCAACATGACATCGCCGGCCGAGATGCCGGCGTCGGCCATCGCCTCGCCGGCCGCGCGCATCACGAAGGTCGATTGGGGATGGCGAATGAGCGCGTCGTTCAGGTCGATGCGTCGGACCGTCACGTCCTCGCCGGGGGAGCCGAAGCCGGCCGAAGCCATGCTCTTGCGCGGCGCGCGCTCCCTGATGCGGTCGGAGCCGACCGCGGCGCCGTCGGGAAGTCTGTCGCGACTGATCATCGACGCATCACAGGTTTCGTCGCAGGTACCGGTGCTCGCGAACGCTGGCAAACGACTGGCTCGAGGAAGCGACGGTCCTCAACGATCCGGGCGCGAGCCAGCTTGCGCAGGGTCTCGGACCCTGACGAACGTTGCCGGGGCTCAGAGCCAGCCCCACACACGTTGTGCCCACAAGGGAAGGCGCGGCGCGGGACGCGGGCGATAGTTCTGGCGGTATTGGATCGACATGGCGGCTCGATACTGTGTATTCGTACAGTATGGGCTCGACCAAGGGACGACGTCAAGGATGGCGCCAAGCACCTGACCGCAGCAGGGCAGACCAGCCCGCGCGTTGGACCGCCGGCACTGGCGCCGCGTGAAGCTACGCCTTGAGTTTGAGCATGTGCACGACGACCCGGGCCATGGTCTGCTCGTTCTCGATAAAACTGCGGAAGTCGGCACCGGCCCTGTAGGTGGCCTGCCAGTCGTTGCGTCGCACCAGCTCGGCCCATTCCGGCGATTTGGCAACGCGCTCCACCAAGGTGGTCAACGCCGCAGTCTGAGTGGCGGTGAGGCCCGCGGGCGCGAACACGCCACGCCAGTTGGCCAGCTCGGTATCGACCCCGCCTTCGCGCAGCGACGGCAGCCCGAACCGGCCGCGCCTGGAACTGATCGCGAGGGCGCGGACCGTGCCGCTCTCTATCGCGCCGCGGAACTCGCTGTAGCCCGAGATGCCCAGCTGGGCCTTGCCTTCGAGGAGGGCGCGCACCGCATCGCTGCCGCTGCTCGTCGCAAGGTAGCTGAAATTGTCGGGCAGGCCGCGGGTGGCGCGCAGCATCATCCCCAGCAGCATGTGGTCGACCCCACCGGCCGAGCCGCCGACCACCGTGGCCTTGAACTCCGGCGAGGCGAGCCGGGCCGCCAGGTCCTTGATCGACTTGAGCGGCGACGCTGCAGGCACTGCGACGACCATGTAGTCGCTGGTCAGCTCGGCCACCGCCGCGACGCGCGTCAGGTCGGTGGCGGGGCGCTGCAACGCGATTCCGCCCAGCATGACCATTCCGCCCACCAGCAGCGTGTTCGGCGCGTTCGAATAGCGATCGACGAACTGGGTCAGCCCGATCGTGCCGGCCTTGCCGCCGATGTTCTCGTACTGGATGCGTTCGACGAGCTTGGTCGTCTGCAACGCCGTTCCCAGCGCCCGGCCGGTCTGGTCCCAGCCACCGCCGGGGTTGGCAGGGATCACGATCCGCAGTTCAGGCAGCGGCTCGAGCTTTTGCGCTGCCGCCGAGGCGGCCCAGAGGCCGGCGGCGGCGGTGGCGGCTTTGAGGATTTGTCGACGGTGCACGGTGTCTCCATTGGTGTCTCTTCGGGCGAGAGGCGGTCCACCGCTCGACCCGGCGCAAGCGTAGCGCGCGCGGCTGCGCTGGTGCGATGCGCTGGCCGGCGCGCTCGGGCAAAGCGTGCGTTCATGCCGCTGGTTCGGCACTGAAGAGACCCAACTCGCGCGTCGTAGGCGCCAGGGCCAACGCGGGCCTTCGAATTCGGTCCGCGAGCTCACGCCCCCGGCCAATTCCGGACATTCAGCGCGGTTGCTGCTCTGCAGCATAATCCCGCCACTTCTCTTCTGGACGACCCGATTCGACGCCACCAAGCGCCTCTCCGTGTCGCGACTGAAGGCCCGACATCCGTCACCCGGCAGTCGGCGCCTCAGTGGACAGCGAAGCGCTGGCGACCCGAGCGGGCAGTGCCTGCGCGCTCCTCTACCTCTTGCGTGCGAGCCAGCATGACCACGATCGCCACGATTCCCCTGTCCGCCGTGCGAGCCACGGCCTCGCGCCAGCCGAGCGGCGTCGAAACCCGCTGGCGTCTCGACCACATCGAAGCCCTCTTCGATCTGCCGTTCATGGACCTGCTGTTCCGCGCGCAGCAGGTGCACCGCGAGCACTTCGATGCCAGCGAAGTGCAACTCTCCACGCTGCTGTCGATCAAGACCGGCGGCTGCCCGGAGGACTGCGGCTACTGCCCGCAGTCGGCGCACTTCGAGACCGGCGTCGAGGCCGGCAAGCTGATGCCGCTGCAGGAGGTGGTCGATGCGGCGCAGGCCGCGACGCGCTTCTGCATGGGTGCTGCCTGGCGCAGCCCGAAGCCGCGCGACATCGAACGCGTCAGCGAGATGGTGCGCGAGGTCAAGGCACTCGGGCTCGAGACCTGCATGACGCTGGGCATGCTCGACGCCGCGCAGGCGCAGGCCCTCGATGACGCCGGCCTGGACTACTACAACCACAACCTCGACAGCGCGCCCGAGTTCTACGGATCGATCATCAGCACGCGCACCTATCAGGACCGGCTCGACACGCTGGCCCACGTGCGTCGGGCCGGCATCAAGGTGTGCAGCGGCGGCATCGTCGGCATGGGCGAGAGCAGGGCACAGCGCGCCGGTCTGATCGCGCAGTTGGCCAACCTCGATCCATATCCCGAGTCGGTCCCGATCAACAACCTCGTGCAGGTCGAGGGCACGCCGCTGGCGGGCACCGCGCCGCTCGACCCGTTCGAGTTCGTGCGCACGATCGCCGTGGCGCGCATCACGATGCCGAAGACGATGGTGCGGCTCTCCGCAGGGCGCGAGCAGATGGACGATGCGCTGCAGGCGCTGTGCTTCGCCGCCGGCGCGAATTCGATCTTCTACGGCGACCGCCTGCTGACCACGTCGAACCCGCAGGCCGCGCGCGACCGGGCGCTGTTCGATCGGCTCGGGCTGCGGGCGATGTCATGAGCGAGGCGCGCAAGCCGATGACACTGCATCGCCTGCGCGCGATGCACGCGGCCGGCGAGAAGATCGCGATGCTGACCTGCTACGACGCCAGCTTCGCGCGCCTGCTCGACGCCGCGGGCGTCGACGTGCTGCTGGTCGGCGATTCGCTCGGCATGGTCCTGCAGGGCCACGACAGCACGGTGCCGGTGTCGCTCGACGAGATGGCGTATCACACGCAGTGCGTCGCGCGAGGCAACACCCATGCGTGGATCGTCTCCGACCTGCCGTTCGGCAGCTATCACGCATCCGCTGAACAAGCGCTGCGCAGCGCGGCGCGGCTGATGCAAAGCGGCGCGCACATGGTCAAGCTCGAGGGCGGTGGCTGGACCACCGAGACGGTGCGCTTCCTGGTGGAGCGCGGCGTCCCGGTGTGCGCGCACCTGGGGCTCACGCCGCAATCGGTGCATGCACTCGGCGGCTACCGCGTGCAGGGGCGCGACGAGCAGGACGCGCAAACCTTGCGGCGCCACGCGCGCGACCTCGCCGAGGCCGGGGCCGCGATGCTGGTGCTCGAGCTGATGCCGAGCGCGCTCGCCGGCGAACTGACGGCCGCGCTGCGCATCCCCGTGATCGGAATCGGCGCCGGCGCGGCCTGCAGCGGCCAGGTGCTGGTGCTGAACGACATGCTTGGCATCACGCACGGCAAGCTGCCGCGTTTCGTGCGCAACTTCATGCGCGACCACGACGCCGCGGATTCCGGCGTCGAGTCGGCAATCCGTCGCTACGTCGCTGCGGTCAAGAACGGCAGCTTTCCGGTCGAGTCCATCCACACCTTCTAGCCAATCCCGCATGCGCGTCATCCACACCATCGCCGAGCTGCGCCAGGCCCTCGCGGGCAGCACCGGCGCCGCCTTCGTGCCCACGATGGGCAACCTGCATGCCGGTCATCTGTCGCTGATCGAGCGCGCCAAGGCCGCCGGCGGCCCGGTCGTCGCGAGCATCTTCGTGAACCGGCTGCAGTTCGCGCCGCACGAGGACTTCGACACCTACCCGCGAACCTTGGAGCGTGACTGCGAGCTGCTGCGCGGCGCGGGCTGCAACTTCGTGTTCGCGCCCAACGAGGCCGAGCTCTATCCCGAGCCGCAGGCCTACACGGTACAGCCGCCGCCGGCGCTGGCCGACATTCTCGAGGGCCACTTCCGCCCGGGCTTCTTCACCGGCGTGTGCACGGTCGTGCTGAAGCTCTTCAACTGCGTGCAGCCCCGCTTCGCGGTGTTCGGCAAGAAGGACTACCAGCAGCTGATGGTGATCCGCCGGATGGTGCGGCAATTGGCCCTGCCGATCGAGATCGTCGCCGGCGAGACGACGCGCGCCGAGGACGGTCTGGCGCTGTCCTCGCGCAACGGCTACCTCGATGCAGAACAGCGCTCCGAAGCGGTGACCTTGTCGCGCCTGCTGAAGGCCATCGCCGACGACGTGCGGCGCGGGCGTCGCGATTGGTCGGCGCTCGAGGGCGCCGCGCTGCGCGCGCTCGAAGCGCGCGGTTGGAAACCGGATTACGTCGCGATCCGGCGGCGCGTCGATCTCGGCGAACCGCTGCCAGGCGACGCACTGGTTGCGGTCGCGGCCGCCAGGCTCGGCACGACCCGGCTGATCGACAACCTCGAACTCGACGTGCCGGCGTAGACCATGGCCGACAGCGCGCTCCCGATCGTCATCGTCGGTGCCGGCCTGGCCGGCCTGTGCACGGCCCTGCACCTGGCCGAGCATCGGCGCGTGGTCGTGCTGGCCAAGCGCGACCTGACCGAGGCCGCGACCGCCTGGGCACAGGGCGGCATCGTCGGCGTGCTCGGCGCGGACGACAGCGTCGACGCCCATGTGCACGACACGCAGGAGGCTGGTGCCGGCCTGGTCGACGCGCATGCCGCGCGCTTCGTCTCGCAGCACAGCGCCGCGGCCGTCGAGTGGCTGGTGCAGCAAGGCGTGCCGTTCACCGACGACGCCGCCGGTCCGCTCGGCCTGCACCTCACCCGCGAAGGCGGTCACGGCGTGCGCCGCATCGCCCACGCGGCCGACGCGACCGGCAAGGCGATCCATGATGCGCTGCTGGCGCGTGCCGCCGCGCATCCGAACATCACGCTGCGCGAACAGGTCTTTGCGGTGGACCTGATCACCTCGCGCCACGTCAAGCTCGACCCCGCGCCACGCTGTCACGGCGTCTACGCGCTCGACATCGCCAGCGGCCGCGTCGAGACGCTGGCCGCGAGCGCGGTCGTGCTGGCCACCGGCGGCATCGGCAAGGTCTACCGCTACACCACCAACCCCGACACGGCCACCGGCGACGGCATCGCGATGGCCTGGCGTGCCGGCTGTCGCGTCGCGAACATGGAGTTCATCCAGTTCCACCCGACCTGCCTCTATTACCCGCAGGATCATCCGCAGGCGCGCAGCTTCCTGATCAGCGAGGCGCTGCGCGGCGAGGGTGCTTACCTGCGCCTGCCGGACGGCACGCGCTTCATGCCGGCGCACGACGAACGCGCGGAACTCGCGCCGCGCGACATCGTCGCGCGCGCGATCGACTTCGAGATGAAGAAGCACGGGCTCGACTGCGTGCTGCTCGATGCGACGCACCTCGGCGAGGCGTTCCTGCAGGCGCACTTCCCGACCATCCACGCGCGCTGCCTGCAGCTCGGCATCGACATCGCGCGCCAGCCGATTCCCGTGGTGCCGGCCGCGCACTACACCTGCGGCGGCATCGTCACCGATCTCGACGGCCGCTGCGACCTGCCGGGGCTCTACGCCGTCGGCGAAGCCGGCTACACCGGGCTGCACGGTGCGAACCGGCTCGCCAGCAACTCGCTGCTCGAGTGCGTCGTGCTGGGCCGCAGCTGCGCCGCGCACATCGTGCGCGAGCCCGAAGGCGCCGCGCCCGTGGTGCCGGACTGGGACGAAAGCCAGGTCGAGGATGCCGACGAGCAGGTCGTGATCTCGCACAACTGGGACGAGCTGCGGCTGCTGATGTGGAACTACGTCGGCATCGTGCGCACGACGCGCCGGCTCGAGCGCGCGCTGCACCGCATCGCGCTGCTCCGGGGCGAGACCCGCGAGTACTACGCGAACTTCCGCGTCAACCGCGATCTGCTGGAGCTGCGCAACCTGGTCGACTGCGCCGAACTGGTGGTGCGCTCGGCGCTGATGCGCCACGAGAGCCGCGGCCTGCACTACAGCCGGGACTTTCCGGCTGCGCTGCCGGTGAGCTTCCCGACCGTGCTGACGCGGCCGGCGCACAGCGAGCCGCGGCCATAGGCCCGCGGCCGAGCCGGTCAGACCGCCCGTGCCGCAGCGGCCCGTCCGTCAGGCCGTCAGGCGGGCGTACATGCCGGTGACCTTGTCCATCACCGACAGGATGTTCTCGCTCGACAGAAAGACGTTCGTGCTCCGTTCGGACGCCGCCGTGGCGGCACCGCGCTGTGCGAGTGCGGCTTCGTAGAACACCCATTGATTGCGCGCCAGGTCGATCTCCTGGCCGATCTGCCGAGTGGCCTCGGGTGCGTTGGCCAGCACATCCAGGGCGGCCACGAACTCGGCGCGGGCCTTGTCCAGTTCCGCTTGTGCATTGGGCACCGACGCGCCCCAGGCCTGCGCCAGATAGAACTTCGCGACCCGCTGCGACAGCATGCGTTGCCGCCCCGCGATGTTGACGAGCCTGCCCACGGGCTTGCCGGACAGCTGCTCGAGCTGCAGCGTCCCCTTGTTCGCGAGGGCCAGCACCTTGCCGTCCAGATCGATCAGTGCAGGTGCGTTCTCGCGCGTCGGGGCCTGGCCCACCAGCTCCGACTTGTAGACGCTCCAGGCGGCGTCGAGCTGACTGTAGGTGGCCTTGATGTCCGCCGTGGGCGCAAAGGCCTTGAGTTCGACGAGTTGGCGATCGAACACGGCCATGGACGCGCCGAGGATGTCCTGGCCGCGCTGCGCGACGACGCGCTGTCCCACCGCGAGGTAGGCCTTGGCCATTCGCTGTGACAGCATGCGCTGGCGGCCGGCCTTGTTGATGGCGTCGTTCAGATCGGTGACCTGGGCGAAGTTGTTGCTGACGGTCAGAAGCGAGAAGCTTCCGATCAATCCCACGGCGGTACGGCGCTGCATTGAGGCTTCCTTTCTTCAGGCGACCGAGGCACGCAGCGCCTCGCGCACGAGTTCATCGATCTTGCCGGTGATCCGCGACAACTCGCTCGCCACGACCGAGAACTCCCGGCCCGAAGGCCCGGCGCGGGCCGCGACGACCTGGGCGTTGAACGCCACGATGTGCGCGTGCTTGGCGATCGATTCGATGTCGCTCATGACCGCTGTCAGCTGCTTCCTGGCGAGTGCGGCCTGGCGCCTGGCCAGGTCGTCATAGACCTGGGTGATCGCGTTGAGCACGGCCAGCAGCGGCGTGGCGCTCTCCACGAGCCGCTCGAGCAACGATTGCGCACCGGGAGAAGACGACTCGACGGCGTCGAGCGTGCGCCGGGCGAGCCCGATGAAATCGCGAATGATCTTGTCGCCTTGCCCCGCGCCGAAGTACGCCTCGTGCAACTCGTCGCAGAAGACGCCGGGCACTTGATCGTTCCCCTCGATCAGCGCGCCGTGCGCGTCTCCAAAGGCCGTCAGCGCATCGTCGGCCACCTGAAGTGCGGCGTCGCGCCCCTGCGACGCCAGCACCGCGAACAACACGACGCGCTGCGACGTGAAGCGCCTGCGGCCCGAGAGGTTGATGAGCGTGCCGAAGACCTCGCCAGAGAGCTTCGATGGTGTCCTTGACTTCTCGATATCAGGCGCTTGAATTCTCTCCACGTACAGCATTCGAGTGCTTCTCCATGTCGACGTTCGCGGGCCCGGAAAGGGCGAGCCGCGACGCTGCTCGCCGTGAAGCACGGTCTGTACCAGGGAGACGGAAAGTCAGCCGATCACGCCGCGTGTCCGACCACCCGCATCGAGTAGTCCACCGCCTGCACGTCCTTCGTCAGCTTGCCGATCGAGATGCGATCGACGCCGGTCGCGGCGATGCCGCGCAACTGCGCGAGCGTGACGCCGCCCGAGACCTCGAGCAGCGCGCGGCCCGCGGTGACGGCGACGGCCTCGCGCATCGCCGGCTCGCTGAAGTTGTCGAGCAGCACGCGGGTCGCGCCCGCCGCGAGAGCCTCGCGCAATTGATCGAGGCTCTCGACCTCGATCTGGATCTCCACGCCCGATTGCAGCGCGAACGCATTGGCCAGCGCCGCCGCCACGCCGCCGGCCGCGGCGATGTGGTTCTCCTTGATCAGGATGCCGTGCCACAGCGCGAGCCGCTGGTTCTGGCCGCCGCCGACACGAACCGCGTACTTCTGTGCCTGGCGCAGGCCCGGCAGGGTCTTGCGCGTGTCGAGCACGACGCAGCCGCGCGGGTTCGGTGACGCGCCTGCTATCGCGCGCACATGGGCGCGCGTGGTCGTCGCGGTGGCCGACAGCAGCTGCAGGAAGTTCAGCGCCGGCCGCTCGGCCGAGAGCAGCGCGCGTGCGTCGGCTTCGATCTCGCAGACCGGGCTGTCGGCCCGCATGTCGGCGCCCTCGGCGCCATGCCAGGCGATCTTCGCTGCGGGGTCGAGCGCGAGCACGCAGCCGTCGAACCAGTCGCGGCCGCAGAGCACGGCGTTCTCGCGCACCTTGACGCGCGCGTGCACACGGGTGCCCTCGGGGATCAATCGGCCGGTCCAGTCGCCGCGGCCGAGGTCTTCGGCGAGCGCATCGCGGACATTGCGCTCGCGTGCCTGGGCCAGCGTCTCGTTGGTGTCGAACATCGTCATCGCGATCAGGCGGCGCCGATGTTCGGCACGAAGCCCTGCTGCGCCGCAGGCGCGGCAACCGCGGCCGGCTGAGCGGCGACGAAGTCGAGCATGCGCTCGATGCAGCCGAGGGCCTGGCCGCGCACGGGTTCGGGCACGCTGATCTCGCCGCGGCCGTGCAGCAGGCAGTCGAGCACGCCTTGCAGTTCGTTCATCGCCATCCATGGGCAATGGGCGCAGCTCTTGCACGTCGCGCTCTGGCCGGCGGTGGGTGCCTCGATCAGCGTCTTGCCCGGCGCAAGCTGGCGCATGCGGTGCAGGATGCCGTTGTCGGTCGCGACGATGTAGGTCGACGCGCTGCCGTCGACCACGGCCTTCAGCAGCTGCGAGGTCGAGCCGACCACATCGGCTTGCGCGACGACGCTGGCCGGCGACTCCGGGTGCACCAGCACCCGGGCCTGCGGATGGTCGCGGCGCATCAGCTCCAGCTCGAGCCCCTTGAACTCGTCGTGCACGATGCAGGCGCCGTTCCAGAGCAGCATGTCGGCGCCGGTCTCCTGCTGGATGTAGCGGCCCAGGTGCCGGTCGGGTGCCCACAGGATCTTCTGCCCGAGGCCTTGCAGGTGGCGCACGATCGCAACCGCGCACGAACTCGTGACCATCCAGTCGGCGCGCGCCTTCACGGCGGCACTGGTGTTCGCGTAGACGACGACCGTGCGGTCGGGATGCGCGTCGCAGAACGCCGCGAATTCATCCGGCGGGCAGCCCAGGTCGAGCGAGCAGGTCGCTTCGAGATCGGGCATCAGCACACGCTTGGTCGGCGACAGAATCTTGGCGGTCTCGCCCATGAAGCGCACGCCGGCGACGATCAGCGTCTTCGCCGCATGGTCACGCCCGAAGCGTGCCATCTCGAGCGAATCGGCAACGCAGCCGCCGGTCTCGAGCGCCAGATCCTGCAGGTCGCCGTCAACGTAGTAGTGGGCGACGAGCACGGCGTCGCGGGCACGGAGTTCGGCGGCGATTTGTTGCTTCAACGGTTGGACCATGTGATGTTGCGTCTCTGGCGCGGTAAGGTTGCGAGCGGAGCGGATCGCAGCGACGCACGGCATCGATGGTTCCGTCGTTTGGAAGCCCCCATTTTGCCAAACGGCGTTGCAAACGGAGCCGCTTGCACTCCACCGAACGAGCTCCCGGCGCGCGAGCGTGCCGTCGGCCTCGGCTTCCGGCCCGTCCTCAAAGTGCCGCCGGGCGCGCCTGACCTTCGTTCTGTCGGCGCGCCTTCAAGCTGGCGACATAGCGGTCGCGCGTGCCCATCACGTGTTCGCGCATCAGCGCCTCGAAAGCCTTGAAGTCACCGGCGCCGAAGAAGTCCATCAGCCGGCGGTGCTGCTCGTTGCCACGCGACTGCAGCACGTCGGCCGGTGCCGACAGGTGTGTGCGCAGTGCCGCGATCTTGGCGCCCGCGGTGGCGTATGCGGCCTGCAGGTAGGCGTTGCCGCAGTGCGCGACGAAGGCCTCGTGCAGGCGCGTGTCGGCACGGCTGTAACGCACGCCGTCCTTGTTCTTGCGTGCCGCGGCCATCTCGCCGACGGCGGTCTTCAGGTCGGCGAGCGTGGCGTCGCGCGCATGGTGGAAGGCGAGTTCGGCGGCGCGTGGCTCCATCACGCAGCGGAACTCGCACAGCGCCGCGATGTCGGCTTCGCTGGCCTCGAAGACGTAGCTGCCGCGCTGCGGGCGGATCGTCACGAGGCCGAGCAGCTGCAACTGGTTCAGCGCCTCGCGCACCGGTGTGCGGCTGACGCCGAACGAGCTGGCGAGCGTCTCCTCCGGAATCATCGCGCCGAGCGCGAACTGACCATCGATGATGGCCTCGCGCAGGCGCTGCGCCACCAGCGTGGCGAGCGATTTTGGGGTGTCGATCTTGAAGCTGGGTTCGCTCAACGGGCGACTCTCTCGGATGACCACATCGTGAAGGAAGCAGGGCGCGTGCCTGCGCACCGAGTCTCGCAGATTGGCGCGCGCCGTGCGGGCGTCCGGATCAGGGATTGTACTAGTGTGCCTTAGTACCTTACATACAAGAGAATGCGCTCCATGCGCTCCATGAACACCACGCCTGCCGCGGCAGTGCCCCCGGCACTGACTCAGCTCCGCTACGCACTGGGCCCCGCCGCCGTGCTGTTCGGCGCCGACATTCCTGAGCGCAACTGCAACGACTGGAGCACGCAGGCGCCGAACACGCCGATTGCCGTGGTGCGGCCGCTCGACGCGGCCGGCGTCTCGGCCACGCTGCGTGCCTGCCGCGAGGCCGGCGTCCCGGTCGTGCCGCAAGGCGGGCTGACGGGTCTGTGCGGTGGCGCGCGGCCCGAACCGGGCTGGGTCGCGCTGTCGATGGAGCGCATGGTCGGCGTCGAGGAGATCGACCCCGACAGCGCGACGATGACGGTCCGGGCCGGCACGCCGCTCGAGGCCGTGCAACGGGCCGCTGCCGACGCCGGGCTGTACTTCGCGCTCGACCTCGGTGCCCGTGGGTCGTGCGCGATCGGCGGCAACCTCTCGACGAATGCCGGCGGCAACCGCGTGATCCGCTACGGCATGGCGCGCGAGCTGGTGCTCGGGCTCGAGTGGGTGCTGCCCGACGGCACCATCGTCACGAGCCTGAACAAGATGATGAAGAACAACGCGGGGTACGACCTCAAGCAGTTGTTCATCGGCAGCGAAGGCACGCTCGGCGTCATCACCCGCATCGTGCTGCGCCTGCACCCGCAGCCGGGTTGCACGATGTCGGCGCTGTGCGCGCTGCCCGACTACGCCTCGGTGGTGCGCCTGCTCGGCGCGGCGCGGCGCGGGCTGGGGCCGCTGCTGTCGGCGTTCGAAGTGATGTGGCCCGACTACTGGCAGGTCGTCACCGAGCGCGTCGGCGTGCGCGCGCCGGTCGGCGGCGACCACGGCTTCTATGTGCTGGTCGAAGCGCAGGGCACCGACGAGGCGATCGACGGCCCGCGCTTCGCTGCGTGGCTGGAGCGCTTGCTGGAAGAGGGCGCGATCGCCGACGCGGCGGTGGCACAGTCCGTGGCCGATACGCAATCGTTCTGGGCGCTGCGCGATGCCTGCGCCGAGTTCTTCCCGACGCTCGGCCCGCACGTCTCGTTCGACGTGGCACTCGCGGTGCGCGACATGGACGCCTTTGCGACGCGCTGCAAGGCGGCGCTGCTGCAGAACATCCCCGGCTGCGAGAGCGTCTACTACGGCCACATCGGCGACGGCAATCTGCACCTGGTCGCGTGGGTCGAAGGCCTGTCGGTCGAGAACCAGCCGAAGAAGCAGATGGACGAAACCATCTATGGCCTGGTGCGCGAGTTCAAGGGCAGCGTCTCGGCCGAGCACGGCATCGGCACCGCGAAGAAGCCCTACCTGGGCCACGCGCGCAGCGAGGCCGAGATCGCGCTGATGCGCATGCTGAAGAAGGCGCTCGATCCGCATGGCCTGCTGAACCCGGGGAAGGTGATATGAGCCGCCCGGCCGTGGCCGCGGTCGACTGGCTGTTCAAAGCCATCGAGGCCGTGCTCGCGCTGCTGCTCGTCGCGATGGTCGTGATGGTGTTCGGCAATGTCGTGCTGCGCTACGCCTTCAACTCCGGCATCTCGGTCTCGGAGGAGATGTCGCGCTTCTGCTTTGTCTGGCTGACCTTCATCGGCGCGATCGTCGCGATGCGCGATGGCTCGCACCTCGGCATGGACAACGTCGTCAGCCAGATGTCGCGACGCGGCAAGCTGATCTGCCTGACGATCTGCCAGGGCCTGATCCTGCTGTGCTGCGCGATGCTGTTCTGGGGCACGTGGCGCCAGCACGAGGTCAACGCGACGACGGCGGCGCCGGTCACCGGCCTGCCGATGATCTGGGTCTTCGGCGTCGGCTACCTGACCAGCGTCTGCATCGGGCTGCTCGCGCTGCACAAGCTGTGGCGCATCGCCAGCGGCGCGATCACCGACGCCGAGCTGATCGAGATCAGCGAGAGCGAAGAAGTGGTGCATGCCGCCCCGGGGAACAAGCCATGACGATTGCCGTCTTCACGTTCTCGTTGCTCGGCGCGATGGCGTTGGGCCTGCCGATCGCGTTTGCGCTGCTGATCTGCGGCGCGGCGCTGATGGTCTCGCAGGGGCAAATCGACACGACGATCCTGTCGCAGAAGCTGCTCGAAGGGGCCGACAGCTTCCCGCTGCTCGCGATCCCGTTCTTCATGCTCGCCGGCGAACTGATGAACGCCGGTGGCATCTCCAAACGCATCGTCAACTTCGCGCTCTCGTGGGTCGGCCACGTGCGTGGCGGTCTCGGCCACGTGGCGATCTTCGCGTCGGTCGTGATGGCGGCGATCTCGGGCAGCGCGGCCGCCGACACCGCGGCGATCGGCGCGTTGCTGATCCCGATGATGCGCCGCGCCGGCTACGACGTGCCGCGCGCCTCCGGGCTGATCGCGGCCGGCGGGGTGATCGCACCGGTGATCCCACCGTCGATCGGCATGATCGTGTTCGGCGTGATTGCCAACGTCTCGATCGGCAAGTTGTTCCTCGCCGGCATCTTTCCGGGGCTGCTGATGGGCCTGTCGCTGTTGATCACCTGGCAATGGGTGGCGCGCAAGGACCAGGTCACGGTGCTGCCACGTCAGGGCATGAACCAGCGCCTGCGCGCCGGCGTCGATGGCATCTGGGCGCTGCTGATGCCGGCCGGCATCATCGGCGGCCTGAAGTTCGGCGTCTTCACGCCGACCGAGGCCGGTGTCGCGGCCTGCGTCTATGCCTTCGTGCTCGGCGTGTTCGTCTATCGCGAGCTGCCTCTGCGGGCCGTTTACGGCCTGCTGGTGGCGGCGGCGAAGAGCACCGCCGTGGTGGTGTTCCTGATCGCTGCGGCGCTGGTCTCGGCCTGGCTGATCACCACGTCGGACGTGCCGCAGCAGGTCGCGGCACTGCTCAAGCCCTTCATGTTCAACAAGACGGTGCTGATGTTCGTGATCATGGCGCTGGTCGTGATCGTCGGCACCGCGCTCGACTTCGCGCCGACGCTGATGATCCTGACGCCGGTGCTGATGCCGGTGATCAAGGAGGCCGGCATCGATCCGGTCTATTTCGGCGTGCTGTTCATCATGAACAACGCGATCGGTCTGATCACGCCGCCTGTGGGCATCGTGCTCAACGTGATCTGCGGCGTCTCGAAGATTTCGATGAAAGACCTGATGAAGGGCTTGTGGCCCTTCCTGTGGGCCGAACTGATCGTGCTGTTCCTGCTGGTGCTGTTCCCGGCGCTGGTGATGGTCCCGCTCAAATGGTTCAGCTGAATTTCAGAACGACAGAAGGAGACATGACATGACATTTTTCAAGACCAGCCTCGCCGCGCTCGCCTGCCTCGCAATCGGCAACGCCCACGCGCAGTTCCAGGAGCGCAACTTCCGCGTCTCCAACGGCGTCAGCAAGGAGCATCCGATGGGCAACGGCCTGTCGAAGATGGGCGCCTGCACGCTGGAGAAATCCGGCGGCAAGCTGAAGATCCAGCCGTTCTGGGACGGCGCGCTCGGCAGCGACCTGACCAGCACGCAAAGCGTTCGCACCGGCTCGCTCGACATGGTGATCACCTCGACGGCGCCGGTCGTCTCGATCGTGCCGGCGCTCGGCGTGTTCGACCTGCCGTTCCTGTTCAACACCTCGGCCGAGGCGGACCAGGTGTTCGACGGCAAGGTGGGCGAGTGGTTCGCAGCCAAGCTGCCGGCGGTCGGACTCGTCAACCTCGCGTGGTGGGAGAACGGCTTTCGCCAGACCACGAACTCGAAGCGCCCGATCACGAAGGCCGAGGACTTCGACGGCGTGAAGATGCGCGTGATGCAGAACAACATCTACCTCGACACCTTCAAGACGCTCGGCAGCAACGCGGTGCCGATGGCGTTCACCGAGGTCTACTCGGCGCTCGAGACGAAGACGGTCGACGGCCAGGAGAACCCGTTCACGAACATCGAGAACATGAAGTTCTACGAGGTGCAGAAGTACCTGACGCTGACCCGGCACGCGTACAGCCCGACGCTGGTGCTGTTCTCGAAGAAGATCTGGGACACGCTCTCGCCGCAGGAACAGACCGCGCTGCGCGACTGCGCGGTGCAGGGCCGCGCCGACCAGCGCAAGGCGAACCGCGCGCAGGAAGCGCGCAGCGTCGAGAACCTGCGCGCCAAGGGCATGGTGGTGAACGAGATCTCGCCGGCCGAGATGCAGCGCATCCGCGACAAGACCAAGCCCATCTACGAACGCCACGCCAAGGAAATCGGTGCCGAGCCGATCGAGATGGTGACGGCCGAACTCAAGCGCATCCGTGGCAACTGATGCGGCCACCGATCGGAGCGTGTCGATGACGACCCTGACCGGCAAGGTGGCGTGGGTGACCGGTGGCGGCAGCGGCATCGGGCTGGCGGGCGCGATCGAGCTGGCGAAGGCCGGCGCGCGCGTCGTGGTCTCGGGCCGCGAGGCGGCCAAGCTCGATGATGCGCTGGCCGCCGCGCTTCGGCTCGGCGCGCCGGCGGGGGCGATCACCGCGATGCCGCTCGATGTCGCCGACGCGGCGGCGGTGACGCGCGTCGCCGCCGCGATCGAGGCCGCGCACGGGCGCATCGACATCCTCGTCAACAGCGCCGGCATCAACTTCCCGAAGCGCTACTGGGGCGAGACCGATGCCGAGACCTTCGCGCAGGTCGTCGCCGTGAACCTGAACGGCGCGGCGTACTGCACGCTGGCCGCGGCCAAGGGCATGCGCGCGCGGCGCGAGGGCACGGTGATCAACGTCGCGTCGTTCGCCGGCTGGCACTTCGAGTACCTCACCGGGCCGGCCTACACCTCGAGCAAGGCCGGGATGATGGCGCTGACGCACTCGTTCAACATCGAGGAATGCGTCAACGGCTTGCGCGCCACGGCGCTGTGCCCGGGGGAGGTCGCGACGCCGATCCTCAAGAAGCGCCCGGTGCAGCCGACCGAGGCCGACAAGGCGCGCATGCTGCAGGAGGCCGACCTCGGCCGGACGATCCGCTTCATCGCGGAGCAGCCGGCGCATGTCTGCATCAACGAGATGGTGATCTCGCCGGTCTGGAACCGCACCTACGTGGCCGACGCGCCGCTGGCGCGCAAGAAGCCGGCATGACGATGGCGCAGGGCTTGGTCGTCGCGATCACCGGCTCCGGCCAGGGTATCGGCCGCGCGCTGGCGCGTTCCTTCGCTCGCGAGGGTGCCCGCGTGGTGGTCTCCGACATCGATGCCGCGGCCTGCGGGGCCGTGGCCGACGAGCTCGCCACGCTCGGCGTGCCGGCCGACATCACGCGCGCCGATGACTGCGCCGCGCTGGTCGCGAAGACGGTCGACGCCTTCGGCCGCCTCGACGTGATGGTCTGCAACGCCGGCATCATGCAGCTCAAGCCGCTGCTCGAACTCGACGGCGCCGACTGGGATCGCATGCTCGGCGTCAACGTCAAGGGCAGCTTCCTGACGCTGCAGGCCGCCGCGCGCCACATGCTCACACAGGCGCCGCTGGCCGACGGCCGGCCACGCGGCAAGATCATCATGATGGCCTCGATCGCCGGGCGCCCCGGCGCCGGCCCGATCGCCGCGGTGATCCCGCACTACCGCGCGAGCAAGGCCGGCGTGATCAGCCTGACGCAATCGGCGGCGATCGCGTTGGCGCCGCAGATCACCGTGAACGCGATCTGCCCGGGCCTGGTCGAGACCGACATGTGGCAGCGCATGGACCGCGACTGGTCGGCGCTGCAGGGCCTGCCGCCAGGCCAGATCTGGCAGCAGCGCATCGCGAGCGTGCCGATGGGCCGGCCGCAGTCGCCCGAGGATGTCGCCGACCTCGCCGGGTTCCTCGCGTCGCCGCAATCCGATTACATGACCGGCCAGTCGATCAACATCGACGGCGGTCTGATGATGGGCTGAGTCCGATGACGCACCCGGCCGAACAACTGAAGCAGCTGCTGGCCGCCGGCGCGATCGTGCAGGCGCCCGGCGCCTACGACGCGCTCAGCGCGCGACTGGTGCAGCGTGCCGGCTTCGAGGCGATCTACATGACCGGCTTCGGTGCGACCGCGTCACGCCTCGGCCAACCCGACATCGGCCTGCTGACGCAGACCGAGATGACGACGCACGCACGCGACATGACGCGCGCCGTGACGATCCCCGTGATCGCCGATGCCGACACCGGATACGGCGGCCCGTCGAACATCGAGCGCACGCTGCGCGAGTACGTGCAGGCCGGCGTGGCCGCGATCCACCTCGAGGACCAGGTCGCCCCCAAGCGCTGCGGCCAGATGGCCGGCATCCGCCTGATCGACGCGCGCGAGAACGAACGCCGCCTGCGCTGTGCGGTTCAGGCGCGCGGCGCCGACCCGCTGCTGATCATCGGCCGCACCGATGCGCTGCCGGCCTCCGGCATCGACGAAGCGGTGGGGCGGGCGCTGCGCTACCAGGACGCCGGCGTCGACCTGGTGTTCGTCGACGGCATCAAGCGCATGGCGGAGGTCGAGGCCGTGGCGCGCCGCGTCGCCGGGCCCAAGGTCGTCTCGATCGTGGACGGCACCGAAGCCGCGCGCTTCAGCGCTGCCGAGCTGCAGGCGATGGGCTTCGCCGTCGTGTTCCATGCCGTGACCGCGCTGTTCGCCGCGGCGCGCGCCGTCGAACAGGCGCTCGCGGCGTTGCGCACGCACGGCACGCCGAACGGCCTGCAACAGCCTGGCATGAGCTACGCGACGTTCTGCGACGTCGTCGGCCTCGCGCCGCACCAGCGCCTCGACGAGGCCTGGGGCGCGCCCAGCTGATTCACCGAACCGATTCACCGAACCGACCACCGAAAGCCCACCGTGACCACCACCTCCCCCGACTACCGCGGCATCTGGCCCGCGCTGCTGACGCCGTTGACCGATGCGCTGGCGATCGACATCCCCGCCTTCGCGCGCCATGCGCGCCGCTTGCTCGACGCCGGCTGCACCGGCGTGACCCCGTTCGGCACCACCGGCGAGGGCCCGTCGTTCACGGTCGCCGAGCGCCGCGCCGCGATCGACGGCCTGATCGCCGGCGGCGTGCCGGCGAACCGCATCCTGGTCTCGACCAGCTGCGCGGCGCTGCCCGACGCCGCCGAGCTGACGCGCCACGCGGTCAGCGTCGGCGCGTTCGGTTGCCTGCTGCTGCCGCCGTTCTTCCTGAAGGGCGTGCCGGATCAGGGCGTGGTCGACGCCTATCGCTGGGTCATCGACCAGGTCGACGACCCGCGCCTGCGCGTCGTGCTGTATCACATCCCGCAGGTCGCCGGCGTCGGCGTCAGCCACCATGTCATCGAGACGCTGAAGGCGCTGTACCGCGAGACCATCATCGGGCTCAAGGACAGCAGTGGCCAGCGTGAGGGCTCGCTCGCCTACGCGAAGGCGTTCATGCCGCCGATCCAGGTCTGGGTCGGCAACGAACCCGACCTGCAGGTGATGGCCACGCGCGGCAGCCTGGGCGCCGTCAGCGGGGTCGCGAACGTGATGCCCCACCTGGTGGGGCGCCTGGTGTCGCAGCCGACCGGCCCGGACGCAGCGCGCGATGCGCAGCGCGTGCAGGCGTTCATCGACGTGCTCGGCGGCTACGGCATGACCGCCGCCTTCAAGGGCATCATGGCGATCCTCGACGGCGAACCCGGCTGGCGCCGCGTGCGGCCGCCGCTGGTCGCACTGAGCGATGCCGAGTTCGAGCGCCTCGTGGTGCAGGTCCGCGCGTTCGCGCTGGACCGCAACCGCGACTGAGCGGGGCATGGTCGATGTCGTCTGCATTGCGAGCTGGAACGCCGACCTCGTGTCGCGCGTCGCGCGGCCGATCGCACGCGGCGAGACGCTGCTGGCGCACTCGTTCGCGATCAGCCCGGGTGGCAAGGGGTCGAACGCCGCCGTCGCATGCGCGCGCCAGGGGGTGCAGACGGCAGTCCTCGCGCGCGTCGGCCGCGACGATTTCGGGCGCATGGCACTGGCGCTGTGGGCACGCGAAGGCGTGGACCATCGCCACGTCGAGCAGACCGACGACGCGCCGAGCGGCGTGGCCCAGATCCTCGTCTTCGACGATGGCGACAACAGCATCGCCGTGGCGCCGGGTGCCGGCGCGGGCCTGAGCGAGGCGCATGTCGAGATGGCGCGTGCCACGCTCGGCGCGAGCCGGGTCGTCATGGCGTCCAACGAGGTGCCGATGGCCGCGACGCTGGCGGCATTTCGCATCGCGCGCGCGGCCGGCGCCACCACGTTGCTGAATCCGGCGCCGGCGCAGACGCTGCCGGCCGAGCTGCTCGCGCTGGTCGACGTGATCACGCCGAACGAGACCGAACTGTGCCGCGTCGCGGGACTGGCCGACGAGGCGTCGCTCGACGACGCCGCCCGAGCGCTGCTGCGCTTGGGCGCAGGGGCCGTGCTGGTCACGCTCGGATCGAGCGGCTGCCGCCTCTGGCAGCCGGGCCAGCCGGTTCAATCGATCCCGGGCTGGCGCATGCCGCAGGTGGTCGACACGATCGGTGCTGGCGATACCTTCACCGGGGCGCTTGCGGCGGCGCTGGCGCGGGGCGCGACGCTGGTCACCGCGATGCGCCGCGCCAACGCCGCCGCGGCGCTCTCGGTGACCGGCCGCGGCGCGATCGACGCCATGCCGTCAGCGGCGCAGGTCGATGCCCTGCTCGAGTCCGCGGAACGCTGAAGCGTGTTCGCTGCGCTGCGCTCGCCGGCCGCAACGAGCCATGGTGCACGCTGTCGGCCGAACTGAGCTCGGCGCTCGACGCGGCGCAGCGTCGCGCCGTGTTCGGCGGCAACGCCGCCTGCGGCTACCGGCTGGGTTCGCTCGGCGCCTCATAAACCCCATATCATTTGCCGCAAGCCCACGACGAAGAGCGCCGGGCATACCCCGCCGTGCGTGGAGCCGATGAACCTGCCTACCGAATTCGCGCAACGCCAGCGCCTGGCCGACGAACTGCATGCACGCCCGTTCGAGTCCGTCGCGACGCCGGGTGCGGTGCTGTCGATCGCGACGCTGCGCAGCGGCCCCGGCGAAGACGCCGCGTGCCTTGCCCACCTGGCAGCGTTGCAGCCCGGCGGCGAACGCCTCGGCGGGCAGACCACCCACCTGAGCCTGCGCTGCGGCGCGATGAGTGTGCGCTGGGAGCGCCACACCGAGTTCTACAGCTTCACCTTCATCTCGGACGAGGGGCCGGGCCAGCTCGGCGCCAGCTTCGACCCTGCCTGGCTCGATGCGCTGCCGCCCGGCTGGCTCGCGGCACTGCCCGGGCCGATGATCGCGGCCACGCAGATCGCACTGCTGCCTTGCGCCGGCGAGCCGCCCCACGTGCGTCGCGTGGCGCCGGTGTTCGGCAGCGAGCTGCTGGTCGGCAACCGGGTCGCCGATGGCGCCGCGACCGTCGTCACCGACCTGCGTTCGGTGCAGGGCGTGACGCGCTTCCTCGTCTTCGATCACGCGCTGAACCGGCGCCGTGCCGGCCGCATCGCGCAGCGCCTGATCGAGCTCGACACCTATCGGATGATGGCGCTGCTGAGCCTGCCGGTGGCGTCGAAGCGCATGAGCGAACTGGCCAGCGAAGAAGCGCAGCTCGCGTCGTTGATGGACCGCTTCCGTGCCGCGAGCGACGGCGACGATCGCCTGCTCGCCGAACTCACCGACCTCGCGGCGCGTGTCGAGCACGCGATGGCGAATCACGGCTCGCGGTTTTCGGCGACGCAGGCCTATCGCGGCATCGTCGACCGGCGGCTCGTCGAGCTGCGCGAGCTGATCGTGCCCGGGTTGCAGCCCTTGTCGGAGTTTCTCGACCGGCGCTTTCGCCCGGCGATGGACAGCTGTGCCGCGGCCGCTTCGCGCCAGGCGCAGCTCTCCGAGCGCATCGCTCGCGCGGCGCAGCTGCTGCAGACGCGCGCCGAGGTCGAGCGCGAGCGCCAGAACCAGGCGCTGCTGGCGTCGATGGACCGGCGCGCCGGCTTCCAGCTGCGGCTGCAGGAGACGGTCGAGGGGCTCTCGGTGATCGCGATGACCTATTACGGCGTCGGCCTCGGCGCCTACCTGCTGAAGCCGCTGGCCCACGCCGCCGGCATCAGCGAAGCGCTCGTGACGATGATCGCGGTGCCGGTGATCGGCGTGCTGGTGCTCGTCAACATGCGCCGCGTGCGCCGGCACCTCGCGCGCGAGCACGCCGCCGCCTGAGGCATCCGCGCCGCCGCGTCAGCCCGCCATCCGATGCAGGCTCTCGGCCAGTTCGCGCGCCGTGGCCGAAAGCAGCGGCGCCGGCCGCGTGACGATCACGAAACGACGGACGGCCCAGGCTTCGGAGAGCGGCACGAGCGCAAGCCGGCCCGTGCCGCCGTACGGCATCACCGCTTCGATCGGCAGGATCGCGAGCCCGAGGCCGGCCGCGATCAGGCGGGTGGCCGCCTCGATCGTCGACACCTGCATGCGGTGCGACGGCAGACGGCCGAGCAGCGCGGCCTGCCGCCTCAGCAACTGGTCCATCTGGCCACCCGGGATCACGTTGATCGACGGCTGGTCCAGGGTATCGGCGTAGCACAGCGATGGCCGCCGCGCGAGTGGATGGTCGGGCCTGAGTGCGACGCACAAGCGATCGCTGTGATACGGCAGCACCTGCAGACCGGAGAGGTCGATCAGGTCCCACAGCACCCCGAGGTCCGCACTGCCCTCGCGAACGCCGCGCACGATGTCCGGGCTCAGGCGCTCGTCCAGGCCGATGCGGATGCCGGGATGCTCGCCGAGGAACGCGGCGATGTCGTCGGGCAGCCGCTCCGCGAGCGCCGACGGGCTCGCGAACACGCGCGCGCTGCCCTGAACGCCCTGGCCGAACGCACCGAGTTCGGCGCGCAGGCCGTCGAGCGCCCCGAGCACCTCGCGGGCGCGCGACAGAAGGGCCTGGCCGGCCGGCGTCAACTCGACACCGCGGCGCCGCCGCAGCAGCAGCGGCACGCCGAACTCGGCCTCGAGCGCCGTCATGCGCTTGCTCAGCGCCGAGGCCACGAGCGCCTCGCGCTCGGCCGCGCGCGCGATGCTGCCTTCCTCGCAGACGGCGACGAAGAGCTGCAGCGAGACGGGATCGATCGGGCGGTGGGTCATGTCGTGGGGATGTCGCGTTCCGGATTGGAACGCGAAACCTGAAAATCGCTCATTCGTGAAAGCGCGCGGGCTTGCCTACAGTGTCGGTCCATGAACACACCCACCCCCATCGTCGTGCGCGAGGTCGGGCTGCGCGACGGCCTGCAGAGCATCGCCCGCACGCTGCCGACGGCCCAGAAGCTCGAATGGCTGCGCGGCGCGCATGCGGCCGGCCTGCGCGAGATCGAGGTCGGCTCGTTCGTGCCGGCGCGGCTGCTTCCGCAACTGGCCGACACCGCCGCACTGGTGGACGCGGCACGCGCGCTGCCGGGGCTTGTCGCCTCGGTGCTGGTGCCGAACCTGAAGGGCGCGCAGGCCGCGCTCGACTCGGGTGCCGACTTGATGCTGCTGCCTCTCTCGGCGAGCCACGCGCACAGCCTGGCGAACCTACGCAAGACGCCCGACGAGGTGGTCGCGGAGATCGGCCGCATCCGCGCGCTGCGGGACGCGAGCGGCTCGCGCTGCGTGCTCGAGGTCGGCCTGAGCACCGCGTTCGGCTGCACGATCCAGGGCCGCGTCGACGAGGCCGAGGTGCTGCGGCTGGTGCAGGCCGTGCTCGACGCAGGCGCCGACCGCGTCGGCCTCGCCGACACCGTCGGCTACGCCGACCCGTTGCAGGTGGCGCGCGTCTTCGAGCGTTGCTTCGCGATCGCCGGCGACCGGCTCGCCTGCGGCCACTTCCACGACACGCGCGGCCTCGGCCTGGCCAACGTGTTCGCCGCCTGGCAGACCGGCGTGCGACGCTTCGATGCCTGCACCGGCGGCATCGGCGGCTGCCCGCATGCGCCGGGCGCGAGCGGCAACGTCGCGACCGAGGATGTCGCCTACCTGTTCGCGAGCATGGGCGTGCCGACGGGGCTCGATCTCGACGCGTTGATCGCACTGCGCGACCGCGTCGCGCAATGGCTCGCCGGCGAAACCCTGCACGGCTCGATCGCCCGCGCGGGGTTGCCGAAGACGATGAGGGCGGCGGCATGAACACCACGTCGCCGCAACCGCTCAAGGGCCTGCGCGTCGTCGAGTTCACGCACATGGTGATGGGTCCGACCTGCGCGATGGTGCTTGCCGACATGGGCGCCGAGGTCATCAAGGTCGAACCCATCGAGGGCGAGGGCACGCGGCGGCTGCTGGGCGCCGGCGCCGGCTTCTTCCCGATGTTCAACCGCAACAAGAAGAGCATCGGCATCGACCTGAAGAAGCCGGCGGGCGCGGCGGTCGCACGGCGGCTCGCGTCGTCGGCCGACGTCGTGGTCGAGAACTTCAAGGCCGGCGTGCTGAAGAAGTTCGCGCTCGACTACGCGAGCCTCGCGGCCCTGAACGAGCGGCTGATCTACGTCAGCCACAAGGGCTTCCTGCCCGGTCCGTACGAGAACCGCACCGCGCTCGACGAGGTCGTGCAGATGATGGGCGGCCTGGCCTACATGACGGGCCGGCCCGGCGACCCGCTGCGCGCCGGTACCAGCGTCAACGACATCATGGGGGGCCTGTTCGGCGCGATCGGCACGCTCGGTGCGCTGATCCAGCGCGGCATCACCGGCAAGGGCATGGAGGTGCAGTCGGCGCTGTACGAGAACAACGTGTTCCTGATGGGCCAGCACATGCTGCAGTTCGCGGTGACCGGCAAGCATCCGGCGCCGATGCCGGCGCGCGACAACCCCTGGGCCGTCTACGACGTGTTCACCGTGAAGGGCGGCGAGCAGATCTTCCTCTGCGCCGTCAGCGACGCGCAGTGGCTGACCTTCTGCGATGTTCTCGGCCTGGCCGACCTGAAATCGGATCCCACGCTGAAGACCAACAACGACCGCGTGCGCGTGCGCCCGCAACTGCTCGCGACGCTGCGCGAGCGGCTCGCCGATCGCAGCGCCGTCGAACTGAGCGAGCTGTTCGAGCGCGCCGGGCTGCCGTACGCGCCGATTCGCCGGCCCGAGGACCTCTACGACGATCCGCACCTGCTCGCCACCGGGGGCCTGGCCGACATCGAGTTGCCCGACGGCGACCAGGCCGGCCGGACCGTCAAGACGACGCTGTTCCCGATCACGCTCGACGGCGCGCGGCTGCCGGTGCGCCTGCAGCCGCCGCGCTTCGGCGCTCACACCGGCGAGCTGCTGGCCGGGCTCGGCTACCGTGACGACGAGATCGCCGCGCTGCGCGAGGAGGCCATCGTGGCCTGACCCTGTCGCGCTCGAGCGCCACGACAAGAATTCCAGGAGACAAACGATGACCCACGTTCGCATCACCCGCCGAACCCTGATCGCCGGCCTCGCGGCAGGTCTTGCCGCGCCGGCCTTGGCGCAGGCGGACAAGCCGGTGCGCTTCATCCTGCCCAATGCCACCGGTTCGGGCGTCGATGCGATCACGCGCGCCGCGCAGCCAGCGCTCGCGAAGGCACTCGGCCACCCGATCATCGTCGACAACCAGCCGGGCGCCGGCGGCATCGTCGGCCTGCAGGCACTGGCGCGCTCCGCGCCCGACGGGCTGACGCTCGGCATCGTCTCGAACAACGTCGTGATCTTCCCGAGCGTGATGAAGCGTCTGGCGTTCGACATGCCCGGTGACTTCACGCCGGTCGCGGTGGTGGGCTACACGCCGGTCGTGCTGGTCGTCAATGCGAAGGTGCCGGCGCACGACGCGAAGGAGTTCATCGCGCTGCTGAAGAGCCGCAACGGCGACATGACCTACGCGTCCGGCGGCAACGGCACGATCCTGCACCTGGCCAGCGCGATGTTCCTCGACGAGGCGAAGGTCGGCGCGCGCCACATCCCGTACAAGGGCGTCGGCCCGATGCTGTCCGATCTGATCGGCGGCCAGGTCGACTTCGCGACCGCCGCACTGCCGAGCGTGCAGGCGCACCTGAAGTCCGGCGCGCTGCGGGCGATCGGGATCGCGACGGCGCAGCGTGCGCCCGCCGCGCCGGAGATCCCGACCTTCGCCGAGCAGGGGCTGCCCGACTATGTGGTGGAGGCGTGGTTCGCGGTCATCGCGCCGAAGGGACTGCCGGCGGCCGAGGTCGAGCGCGTGCATGCCGCGATCGTCACCGCCTTCAACGATCCGGAGGTCAAGGAGGCGATGGCCAGGCAAGGCAACGTGATCCACGTCGGCGCGGCCGAGAAGGCCATGCCGTTCTTCCGCAGCGAGCGCGCGAAATACGCGCAGCTCGTGAAGAGGGCGGGTGTCGAGGCGCAGTGACGCAGCCGCGCCGCTGATCGGGACGCCGGGTCTCGCGCTCAGCCGATCCTGCGCAATCCGAGCCAGATCACGGTGGCGACGACGATCAGGCCGCCGAGCACCTGCACGGCGCCGATCGACTGGCCCAGGATCGCCCAGGCGAGCCCCAGCGCGAAGATCGGTTCGACGTTCATGATCGCGGAGTTGCCCACCACGCCCAACCGCGGCAAGACCGTGAACATGATCGTGAACCCGGTCCCGTAGAGGAACGTCAGCAGGCTCAGGCCGATCCACCCGGCGGGCGCATTCGGAAGGTGGAGCCCGCCTTGCACGCCCGACGCGGCCAAGGCGATCACCGCCACGAAGACCATCGTCGTGAGGGTGCGCACGCGCCCGTCCACATCGCCCGCCTCGTGCTTGGTGAGTACCAGCGCGAGTCCGAAGGTCGCGGCCGCGGCGAGCGCGAACGCGACGCCGGCGCCGATCTGCCGCCATTGGGCCGCGGCGCCGAGGCCGGAAGCCGCACCGAGCACATCGAGCGCCAACGCCAAGCCAAGCAGCATCACCGACAGCGTGGCGCGTGGTGCCGGACGTGAGTTCATGAAGGACGATTGTGAGGGGAGGGGCCGTGGCCCGCGGCGCGTCGAATCCGGGCGATGGCGGAGATTCTGTTGAATGGAACGAAGTTCTATAACGGACAGTCATCGGAAGGTATTCGGCGCGCGTCTATTGACATCCCCGGTGTCAACTCCTAGCATTTTGAAACGACGTTCTGCACCATAGAACGTCGTGTTTCGAAGAGGCCACTCGGTGGCTCACGGCCTTGCCAGGCACTCTCAATCAAATCATCAGGTGGAGACAACCGCAATGAAACTCAGGCTCCTCGCAGCGATGCTGCTGTCCACCGGCGCGCTGTCGCCGCAAGCCGTCCTCGCGGCGAACGCCGACGCGAAGGCGGCGGATCTCGCCGACTGCTGCACCGCCGGCGACAAGGATTTTCCGAAGGTGGGCGGCAACCTCGGCAACCAGAACTACTCGTCGCTGCGCCAGATCAACAAGGGTCTCGTGAACAAGCTCGGCGCGGCGTGGGTGAACCGCATCGAAGGCGGTCTGAACAGCGGCACGAACCAGAGCACGACCGTCGTCGTCGACGGCGTGATCTACATCGAGTCGGCCCTCGGCAACCTGGTCGCGGTCGACGGCAAGACCGGTGCGACGAAGTGGAAGTACACGACGCCCTACGGCGGCATCACGCGCCGCGGCGTGGCGGTGGCGAAGGAACTCGGCCTGGTCTATACCGTCGGCAGCGGCAACCGGCTGATCGCGCTGAACAAGGACACCGGCGCCGTCGCCTGGATCAAGCAGTACCCGACCAGCAGCACCGACCCCGACTATTCGGGCAACGTCGAGAAGGTCGCGCTGGTCTACCACGGCAAGCGGCTCTACATCGGCACCAACGACGGCAATCGCGGCGCCGGCCTGTCGGTCGATGCGACGAACGGCACCCTCGTCAGTTCCTTCTGGGGCGTGCCCAGGCCCGGCGAGATGGGCTACGACACCTGGGGCGGCGCACCCGAGTCGGCTCGCAACGGGGCCACGCCATGGATCCACCCGGCCGTCGATCCGGAACTGAACATGGTGTACTGGACCTTCGGCAACGTGCGCGGCGGCTCGTCGCAGAACGGCTCGACCCGGCCCGGCGACAACCTGTTCGCCAACTCGGTGGTCGCACTCGACCTGAAGACCGGCGAATACAGGTGGCACTTCCAGTCGATCCACCACGACATCTGGGACATGGACAACGTCATGTCGCCGGTGCTCGCGAACGTGAAGATCGACGGCCGCGATCGCAAGGTGCTCGTGTACGGCAGCAAGTCGGGCATGTACTTCATCCTCGACCGCAAGGACGGCAGCGCGCCGCTCGGCATCGACGAGCGGCCGGTCGGCCAGGATGCCCGCCAGGCCAGTTCGCCGACGCAGCCATTCCCGCGCCAGGGCGGCTGGACCGAGAACTGCGTCGTCGACCAGCCGCTCGGCACGGCCGTCCCGGGCGATCCGAACCGCGCGGTGCCCAACTACCTGCGCGGCTGCCTGTACGACGCGCACTGGGACATCCCGCTGCTGACGATCCCGGGGCACGGCGGCGGCGCGGACTGGAACCACCAGTCCTTCAGCCAGCACACCGGCCTGATGTACACCGGCATGGGCTACGTCGCCGCGGCGCACTCGCTGACCGAGTCGAGCAACGGCCTGCGTGCGCCGGGCGAGTACCAGACCGGCGCCGTCGTGGCCGTCGACCCGAGCACGAACACCGTGCGCTGGAAGAAGCAGATGCCGTACTCGCTCGCGCACGGCAACGGCATCCTGACGACCGAGAGCGATCTGCTGTTCATCGGCCAGCCGGACGGCAACCTGCTCGCGATGGATGCACACAACGGCGCCGAGCTGTGGCGCTTCCAGACCGGTGCGGCGATCAGCGCGAGCCCGGTGACCTACGAGATCGACGGCGAGCAGTATGTCGCGGTCTATGCCGGCGGCACCGGCATTCCGTACGGCAATTCGGCGCCGCGCGGCGACTACCTCTGGGCCTTCAAGATCGGCGGCACCGTGGCGCCCGCGGCGACGCCGACGCCGCCCGAGGTGCGGCGGCCGGTGTCCGGCAACCCGGTCGAAGGCACGGCGCTGCCGACGCCGAACACCGTGTTCCTGGCCCGCGCGCAGACCGCGGCGAACGCACCCGGGACGACCGAGTCCACCGGCGTCAACGGCATGACGCCGACGCACATGCGCGTGCCGGTGAACACGACCGTGACCTTCACGAACCCGCCGAACAACGCCAACACGCACTGCGCGACGCAGTTCTTCGAGGGCCTGTTCAACTTCCGCCTCGCGCCGGGGCAGTCCGCGCAGTACACGTTCACGCAGCCGGGCGAGTACTTCTACAACGACTGCTTCAGCCCGCGGCCGACCGGCAAGATCGTCGTCTACTGATCTTTCGCCGGACCCCGAAACGCCGCGCACCGCGCGGCGTTTTCTTTTGCGCGCCGGATCTCAGCGCAAGCGCGCTTCGAGCGCTGCGCCGATCAGCGACACGCTGCCATCGGCCGCGCGCCGCCAGAGCCGCTCGTTGCCGTGGCCGTCGTCGGCCACGAACGCGACCGCATCGCCCCAGCGCGTGAAGCGCAGCGGCACGCCGTCGCGCGCGCCGGGCGCCAGGTCGGCCACCATCGACGTGCCCGCGGCCGTGCCGTCGGTGGACCAGGCTTCGACGCCGTGGATCCCGTCGGTCGCCGAGAACCACAGCCGCTCGCCGATGCGCGTGAAGCGCGCCGGCGCCGACCCCGCGGCGCCGGGCGCGATGTCCTTGACCAGCGTCGTGCCGGCGGCGCTGCCGTCGGTCCTCCACAGCTCGACGCCGTGCTCGCCGTCCGTCGCGGCGAAGTACACGAGGCCACCGAGCTCCGTCATGAAGCTCGGCAGCGAGTTCTGCGGGCCGGGCCGGATGTCCTTCACCAGCGTGGTTCCGGACGCCGTGCCATCGCTGCGCCAGAGCTCGATGCCGCTCTTGCCGTCGTTGGCGGCGAAGTAGAGCGTGCCGCCGGCGACCATCAGGTGGCTCGGCAACGAGCCCGCGTCGCCGGCGCGCAGGTCCGCGACCATCACGGTCCCGGCCTCGGTGCCGTCGCTCTTCCACAGCTCGACGCCATGCACGCCGTCGTCGGCCGTGAAGTACAGCGTGTCGCCCAGCGCGACCAGGTGCTCGACCTTCGCGTCCGCCGGCCCGGGGCGGATGTCCCTGACACGGCGCGTGCCGCCGCGCGTGCCGTCGGTCACCCACAGCTCGTGGCCCGATGCGCGCTCGGTGGCGGTGAAGAAGAGGCGCCGGCCCACCGGCGTCAACTGGCGCGGCACGGCGCCTGCGCCGCCCGGCTCGATGTCGCTGACGCGAACCGTCGAGCCGGCGTCGCCTTTCGTCTTCCAGAGCTGAAAGCCGCTGCGGCCGTCGTCGGCCACGAAGTACAGCGCGTCGCCCCAGGGCGTCATGCCATGCGGCGTCGATCCGCCCTCCCCGGGGCGAATGTCGGCGATGCGCACGGTGCCTTGTGCGCTGCCGTCGCTGCACCACGGCTCGAGGCCCGACACGCCGTCGTCGGCGGCGAAGCAGACGCGCTCGCCGAGCATCGCATGGCCGCTCGGAAACGAGCCCCGGAAGCCGGGGCGGATGTCCTTGACGATGTGCGTGCCGGCCGGCGTGCCGTCGCTCGTCCACAGCTCCTGCCCGCGCAGCACGTGGAAGGCCGAGAACAGCAGCCGGCCGCGCACCACCGACAGGCCGACCGGCGAGACGAACGCGAGCGCCGCGCGTTGCTCCGGCAGCACTTCGCGCGGTGGCGCGTCGTCTTCCATGGCCTGCGCGAGGCATGCCGCTGCCGCCGCGAGCGCCAGCGCCGTCCTGACGAGGCGCCCGGCCACGCGCCGGATCACTGGCAGAACGGCTTGTTGCCCATCGCGGACAGGATGCCGCCCACGATCAGCTTCTTGAACTGCGCCTGGCCCGGGAACGACGAGCCGTCGGTGAAGGCGTCGCGGTCGTGGCCCAGCGTCGTCAGCCAGGCCCGGCCGCCGTCGTAGTACTGGCACCAGGCCACCGGGTGGAAATCGCCGTGGCCGGGGTGCGTGGTGCGCCGGGTCGCGAGCGTGGTCTCGTCGACGGTGGCCAGGAACTTCACGTTCGTCGGGTAGGGCACGAGGTTGTACCACTCGTCCTTGAACGCGAAGCTGTCGGGCACGCCGGCGGTGGACGAATCGCCCTTGCCGACGATGTGCACGACGCCGTCCTGGAACTGACCGTGGTCGTAGTAGTTGGCGTTGCCGAGCAGGCCTTCGTAGTACGACCAGTTGTACTCGGTGCCGAAGGCGTTGTGGATGCCGACGAAGCCGCCGCCGGCGCGCATGTACTGGCGCAGCGCGGTCTTCGCGGCGTCCAGGTGCGCACCGGTGGTGGTGTTGACGGCCGAGGTGGGCGCCACCGCCGTGCCGTGCTTGTGCAGCGCGTCGCGGCTGGTGCTCACGAAGATCACCGCCTTGTACTGGTTCAGGTTGCTGATCTGCGTGACGTCTTCGGTCCAGTCGGCCTGCACGCCTTGCTCCGCCATCCACTGGATCAGCGCGCTCTGCGCGACATTCGACGCCGACAGCGGCGGGTTCTTGCCCGCGGCGAGCGCCGGGCCGAGATTGGCGTGGCGGGGCCCCGCCGTGCGCGAGTAGATCAGCACCTTGTTCTGGCGGCTGTCGACCCACGGGTGGTAGCAACGCGAATCCGTGCCGCGGCAGACGTTGTAGGTCGGGTCGAAGTTGTCCTTGGCGCCGGGCGGCGCGTTGCCGTTGGTGGGCTCCGCCACGCTGGGCTCGGCGTGCGCAGCGCCGGCGGCAGCCAGCAGCACGGCGGCCGAAGCGATGGCCGTGCGCAGAAGTTGTGTTGTCATCCTCGTTGCTCCTTGCGGTTGATCTTGCGGGGGGACTCGCGGTCGATGTGCCGGTTCTGTGGAATAGAACGACGTTTTGTTTTGCACCGCGAGGCGAGTATTGAGGCGCATCGATTCGAAGTCAATCGGGAGGCGCCGAGGGAAAACCCGCTCGCTGACCGGCTGCGCCGGCATCACGATTCTGTTCGACAGAACAGCAGTCTGTTTCCAGCGAGACCTCGCGAATGCCCAAGCGATCAGCCGTTCCTTCCCTGGCCGACGAGCACGCCTCCGCGGGCGGCTCGGCGGCCGTCGACAAGGCGCTCTGCCTGCTCGCGCTGTTTCAGCGCGAGCGCGGGCAGCTCACCCTGATCGAGCTGGCCGAGCGCTCGCGCCTGTACAAGAGCACCGTGCTGCGTCTGCTGACGTCGCTCCAGCATTTCGACCTGGTCCAGCGCCAGCGCGATGGGCGCTATCGGCTCGGCCCCGAAGTGGCCCGCCTGAGCGCCGTCTATGCGGCGTCGTTCTCGCTCGACGCCGTCGTCATGCCCGTGCTGCGCGAGCTCGTCGCGCACACCGCGGAAAGCGCGTCGTTCCATGTCCGGCAGGGCACTCACCGGCTGTGCCTGTACCGCGTGGATTCGCCGCAGCCGGTGCGCGACTCTGCCAAGGCAGGCGACCTGATGCCGATCGGCCGCGGCGCGGGCGGCCGCGTCATCCTCGCCTTCGAAGGCGCCGCGGGCGAGACCTACGATCGCATCCGCGCGGGCTGCGTGGCCGTGCTGCGCGGCGATCGGGTCCCGGAGCTGGCGGGCATTTCGTCGCCCGTCTTCGGCGCCGACGCGAGCCTCGTCGGTGCCGTCACGCTGACCATGCCGAGCGGTCGCCTCGATCCGCGCACGCAACCGTCCTTCGTCATCGATGCGGCGGCGCGCATCACCGGCCGCCTCGGCGGAACCTTCCCCGTGCGGAGCCGCCCTCCGGATGTTCCCTAGTGACTTCGGAAGGCCGGTCATCCAGAATTCGAAACGTCGTTCTGCTGCACGCAACGATCCATCACCAAGGAGCCCCCGTGAACATCCGCCTCTCCGCTCTCGCCCTCTCACTGCTCGGCGTGCTCGCCGGCGCCGCCTTCCAGGCGAACGCCCAGGACATCCAGGAGCGCACGATCCGCTTCGGCCACCTGAACAACGCCGACCACCCGATGAGCATGGGCGCGCGCAAGTTCGCCGAGCTCGTCGCGGTCAAGAGCGGCGGCAAGCTGGTGGTCAAGGAGTACCCGGCTTCGCAGCTCGGCAACGAGTTGCAGCAGCAGTCCGCGCTGCAGGGCGGCGTGCAGGAGATGACGGCCCCGGCGCCGACGTCGCTCGCCGGCATCGTCAAGGAATTCGGCCTGCTCGACTTTCCGTTCATCGTGAGCAATTTCAAGCAGGCCGACGGGCTGGTCGACGGGCCCGTCGGCAAGGCGCTGCTTGCCAAGCTGCCGGAGAAGGGCCTGGTCGGGCTCGCATTCTTCGATCTGGGCTTTCGCAACATCACGAACAGCAAGCGACCGATCACCAGGGCCGAAGACCTCGAAGGCCTGAAGCTGCGCGTGATTCCGAACCCGGTCTTCCTCGAGACCTTCAAGACCTTCAAGGCGAATCCGGTTCCGATGCCGTTCGCCGAGCTCTACCCGGCGCTCGAGACCCGGGCCGTCGACGGTCAGGAGAACCCGTTCTCGGTGATCCTCTCGAACAAGTTCTACGAGGTGCAGAAGTACGTCAGCGCGACGAACCACGTGTATGCCGCGAACATCATCCTGGTCGGCAAGAAGTTCTGGGACAAGCTGTCGCCGACCGAGCAGAAGATCCTGCAGGACGCGGCGACCGAGGCGCGCGACTATCAGCGCATCGTCAGCCGCGAGATCGCCGGCAAGGCGCTGGCCGAGCTCAAGGCCAAGGGCATGCAGGTCAACGAACTGGCGCCGGCCGAGACGGCACGCATGCGCCAGCTCGTGAAGCCGATCCACGACAAGTTCTCGGCCGAATACGACCCCGCGCTGGTGAAGGTGTTCCGCGCCGAGCTCGAGCGCGTCAACGGGCTCTGACCGCGGCCAAGGCGCGAGGCCGCCGCGATGTGCGACTTCGGCGACTCAGTCGGCGGCGCCGACGGCCCGGCTCGCCGTGCTCTTGCGGCGCGTGGCCGCCTTGCCGGCCGCCGGCCTGGCGGCGGCGCGGTCCTTGGCGCGTGCCGGAATGATCCAGCCGGCGAAGGCCGGGGCGTTGATGTCGCCGCCGAGCGTGCGCGTCAACGACTGCGCGTGCTTGTAGAGCGCCGGAACGATCTTCGCCTCGCCGAGCGCCTCGATGCGATAGCGCGGGCCCGAGACACTCAGGGCGCCGACCAGCCGGTCGCTGTGGCCGAACACCGGGCAGGCCACGGCGGCGATCTCGGCGTCGCGCTCGCCGTACGAGGCCGAATACATCGTTTCGCGGATGCGGTCGAAGCGCTCGCCTCGCGCCCCCGAAAAGGCGCGCAGCACGTGGCCGGCGGCGCCGCTGGTCATCGGGAAGCGATCGCCTTCGTGCACCGAGTCGCGCACCGAGCGCGACGCGTCGACGCGGTGCAGGACCACGCGATGATCGCCGTCGGCGATGTAGAACGAGACGCCTTCGTGCAGCTCCTCGGCGAGTCTGCGCAGCACCGGCGGGACGATCTCGGTGGTGTTGAAGTGCTTCTGGTACAGCGAGCCGAGGTACAGGACCTTCGCGCCGAGCCGATAGCCGCCGTCCTCGGAGCGCAGCACGTAGCCGAAGCGTTCGAGCGACTTGGTCAGGCGCAGCACCGTGCTCTTGTACAGGCCGGTGCGCTTGGACAGCTCGGCCAGCGAGGTCTTCTCGTCGGTGAGCGCGTCGAGGATGGTCAGCGCCCGGTCGACTGCGGCTACTCCGCCGTCATCACCCATTTCATGCTCCCCGCCAGTTCGTTCGTGAGATCGAGTCTAGCAGCGGGCATCGGCACGACGCGGCCGGCGACAGGGTCATCCGCCATCCGGACGTACCCGAATTGTTTCGAAAAATAGAATTGCGTTATGCTAGATGGAACGACTGACCCGACGGAAACGACCGGGCGAAATGACCGGACGAAAGACATGCCCTCGAATCGCGAGCTCCCCCATTACGACCACTACATCGGTGGCCGCAGCGTTTCCCCCGCATCGGGTGAATACCTGCCGACGGACGACCCGTTCAGCGGCGAGACCTGGGCCCGGGTGGCGCGCGGCAATGCGGCCGATGCCGGCGCCGCGGTGCAGGCCGCGAAAGCCGCCTTCGAGTCGGGCGCCTGGCCGGCGCTGACGGCGTCCGAGCGCGGCCGCTTGCTGTGGAAGCTGGGCGACCTGATCGTCGCCAACGCGCAGCGCCTCGCGCAGATCGAGCAGCGCGACAACGGCAAGCTCGCGACCGAGGTGGTCGCGCAGGTGCGCTACATGGCGGACTACTTCCGCTACTACGCGGGCCTCGCCGACAAGGTCCAGAGCGAGGTCATCCCGACCGACAAGAAGGGCGTCTTTGCCTACACGAAGTACGAGGCGAAAGGCGTCGTGGCCATCATCACGCCCTGGAACTCGCCGCTCACGCTGACGAGCTGGAAGCTCGGGCCGGCGCTGGCGGCGGGATGCACCGCGGTGGTCAAGCCCTCCGAATTCACCTCGGCATCGATGCTCGAGTTCGCGGCGCTGTTCAAGGAGGCCGGGTTTCCCGACGGCGTCGTCAACGTGGTCACCGGCTACGGGCCCGAGGTCGGCGAGGCGCTCGTCACGCATGCCGATGTCGCGCACATCGGCTTCACCGGCGGCACGGCGGCCGGCAGGAAGATCTACGAGCTCGCGGCGCGCCACCTGAAGACCGTGACGCTCGAGCTCGGCGGCAAGTCGCCCAACATCGTCTTCGACGACGCCGACCTCGACCAGGCCGTCAAGGGCGTCGTCTCGGGCATCTTCGCGGCGTCGGGGCAGAGCTGCCAGGCGGGCTCGCGGCTGCTGCTGCAGGAGTCGATCCACGATCGGTTCGTCGAAAAGCTGGTGGCCTTCGTGCGCACCGCGAAGCTCGGCGATCCCTCGCACCCGGACACGCAGGTCGGCCCGATCGCGACCCGTCCGCAGTTCGAGAAGGTGCTGGCGTACATCGAGATCGCGAAAGGCGAAGGCGCCACCTGCGTACTCGGCGGCAAGAGCCGCCCGGACCTCGGCGCGGGGCAGTTCGTCGAGCCGACCATCTTCACGAACGTGCGCAACGACATGCGCATCGCCCAGGAAGAGGTGTTCGGCCCGGTGCTCGCGGTGATTCCGTTCAAGGACGAGGCCGATGCCGTGCGCATCGGCAACGACGTGAAGTTCGGCCTCGCTGCCGCCGTGTGGACGAAAGACCTGCGCCGCGCGATGCTGCTCACCGACAGGCTGAAGGCCGGCACCGTGTGGGTCAACAACTACCGCGCCACGAGCTTCACGTCGCCGTTCGGCGGCTACAAGGAATCCGGCATCGGCCGCGAGTCGGGCACCGAGACGATCAAGGAATACCTGCACACCAAGTGCGTGTGGATCTCGTCCGACCTCGACGTGCCCAACCCCTTCGTCCGGCGCTGAAAGATGAGCAAGGCACTGGCCGGCATTCGTGTCCTCGACCTGACGAACGTCCTCGCGGGACCGTTCTGCGCCTATCAGCTGGCGCTGCTGGGCGCCGAGGTCATCAAGGTCGAGGTGCCCGAGTCGGGCGATCTGGCACGTCAGCTCGGTGCGGACGCCGACCTCAACGCACGGCACATGGGCGCCTCGTTCCTGGCCCAGAACGGCGGCAAGAAGTCGATCACGCTGAACCTGAAGACCGCGCAGGGCAAGGCGGTCCTGCGTCGTCTCGTCGAGTCGGCCGACGTGCTGATCGAGAACTTCAGGCCCGGCGTGATGAGCCGGCTCGACCTCTCCTGCGAGAGCCTGCGCGAATCCAGTCCGGCGCTGGTCTATTGCGCGATCACCGGCTTCGGGCAGCACGGGCCGCTGCGCGACACGCCCGCCTACGATCAGATCATCCAGGGCCTGTCGGGCATGATGAGCATCACCGGCGACGCCCGGTGCGCGCCGCTGCGCGTGGGCTACCCGGTCGCCGACACCATCAGCGGCATCACCGCGGCGTTCGCGATCACCAGCGCCCTGCTGCGGCGCCAGGCGACCGGGGAGGGCGCCTTCATCGACGTGTCGATGCTCGATTCGGCGCTCGTGACGATGGGCTGGGTGATCTCGAACTACCTGATTGCCGGCGTCGAGCCCCAGCCGCACGGCAACGACAACTTCACGGCCGCGCCGTCGGGCACGTTCCGCACGCGCGACGGGCTGCTCAACATCGCGGCGAACAAGCAGGAGCAGTTCGAGGCCCTGGTGAAGGCGGTCGGTTGCGAACGGCTCGCCGCCGATCCACGCTTCGCGCAGCGCGAGAGCCGCAAGGAGAACCGCGCGGCCCTGACCGACGCGCTCGAGGCGGCGCTCGCCGCGCGCAGCGCGGTCGAGTGGGAGGCCGTGTTCAACGAGCTCGGCATACCGGCCGGCCGGGTCGTCTCGGTGCCCGAGGCGCTCGGCTTCGAGCAAGTGACGGCGCGCGGCCTGCTGCAGACCTTCGACGAGGTCGACGGCGTGGCCGGCCGGCCGATCACGGTGGCGCGGGCGGGCTTCAAGATGTCGGGGGGCGATCCGGCCGCGGCCACGCCGCCGCCGGTGCTCGGGGCGCACACCGCCGAGATCCTCGGCGAGCTGGGCTACACGCCGGCCGAACTGGCCGCATTGCGCGAGGCAGGGGCGATATGAGCGTGAGCGCCAAGAATCCGCAGCAGGTGCTCGAAGAGGCGCAGGCCTGGTGGTCCACCGAGATCATCGACATCGAGCCCGGCCGGATCGCCGTGCGCGGCTATCCGATCGAGCAGCTCATCGGCGAACTGCGCTTCCCGGAGATGATCTGGCTGATGCTGCGCGGCGAGATTCCGGCCGCGCCGCAGGCGCGGCTGCTCGAGGCGGCGCTGGTGGCAGCCGTCGATCACGGGCCGCAGGCGCCGTCGATCGCGATCTCGCGCATGGCCGTGACCTGCGGACTGCCGATCAACGGCGCGATGGCGTCGGCGATCAACACACTCGACGACATCCACGGCGGCGCCGGGCAGCAGTGCATGGAACTGCTGCAGCGCATCGCGGCCGATGACCGCGACATGCCCGAAGAAGCCAAGGTCGAGCAGGCGCTGGACCGCCACATCGAGCAGCACGGCAAGGTGATCCCCGGCTTCGGGCATCGCTGGCATGGCGTCGATCCGCGCGCGGTGCGCCTGCTCGAGCTGGTGCGCCACGCGCAGGCGGACGGCACGGTCGCCGGCCGCCACGCCCGCATCGCGGTGCAGATCGAAGCCGCGCTGCAGCGGCGCAAGGGCGTTCCGATCCCGATGAACATCGACGGCGCGACCGCGGCGATCTATTGCGAGCTCGGCTTTCCGGCGCCGCTCGGGCGCGGCCTGTTCATCCTGTCGCGCTCGGTCGGCATCCTCGCGCACGCCTGGGAGCAGAGCCAGCAGGGCGGGCGCATCAAGGGGCCGATGCCGCAGAGCATTCCCTACCGCTACACCGGCCCGAAGCGGCGCAACGTGGAGCGCATGCCTCCATCGAGCACTTGACGATCAACCCATTCAGTTCAGGAATTGCCATGACCCGGGAACTCATTTCGAAGCAGCTCGTGCGCTACCTGGAGCGGCGCGGCGTGGAGCATGTCTTCGGCCTGTGCGGCCACACCAACATCGCTGTGCTGGCGGCGATGGAAGGCAGCCGACTCAACTTCGTCAACACGCGCCACGAGCAGGTCGCCGCGCACATGGCGGACGGCTATGCGCGCGCCAGGCACACCACCAGCGTCGTGCTGTCGCACCTCGGGCCGGGCCTGACGAACGCGTCCACCGGCGTGGCGAACGCGGCGCTCGACTCGATCCCGATGGTCGTGATCGCCGGCGACATCCCGAGCCACTATGCCGGCAAGCATCCGCATCAGGAAGTGAACCTGCATGCGGATGCGGCGCAGTTCGAGATCTACAAGCCGTTCGTCAAGCGCGCCTGGCGCGTCGACCGCGCCGACCTCTTCCCCGAGATCCTCGACAAGGCCTTCCAGCTGGCCGAGAGCGGTCGTCCGGGCCCGGTGCTCGTGTCGGTGCCGATGGACATCTTCTCGATGGAGGTCGACGTCGCGCTGTTCGAGCGCCTCGAGCGCCACACGAGGGCGCTGCACAAACCGTCGCTCGACGAAGTCGTCGCCGAGCGCATCGTGCGCACGCTCGTCGACGCGAAGGCGCCGGTGATCCACGCGGGCGGCGGCGTGATCCTCGCCGATGCCGCGCAGGAGCTCGCCGAGTTCGTCACGCAGCTCGCGATCCCCCTCTCGCACAGCCTGATGGGCAAGGGCGTGCTGCCCGACGACCACCCGCTGACGCTCGGCATGACGGGCTTCTGGGGCACGGCCTTCGTCAACGGCAAGACCCGGGGCGCCGACTGGGTGATGGGCGTCGGCACGCGCTTCGCCGAGGCCGACTGCAGCTCGTGGGAGCCTGAGTTCACGTTCAGCTTCCCGCCCACGAAGCTGATCCACATCGACATCGACCCGAGCGAGATCGGGCGCAACTTCCCGGTCGAGATCGGTGTCGTGACCGACCTGAAGCAGGCGCTGGTCGTGCTGAACCGCGTCGCGAAGCGCCTGTACCCGAACGGTCGCCACAACGCGGCGCTGGTCGACGAGATCGCGGCCTACCGCAGCGCGTTCCGCCAGTCCAACGAAGGCCACATCCGCAACGACGCCTTTCCGATGCGCCCGGAGCGCATCCTCGCCGAGTTGCGCGAGGTGCTGCCGCGCGACGCGATCATCACGACCGACGTGGGCTGGAACAAGAACGGCGTCGGCCAGCAGTTCCCGATCTACACGCCGGGCAGCATCCTGACGCCGGGCGGCTTCGCGACGATGGGGTTCGGCGCCCCGGCGGCCATCGGCGCCAAGCTCGCCTGCCCGGACAAGGTGGTCGTGGCGCTGGTCGGCGATGGCGGCTTCGGCCAGAACCCGGCGATGCTCGCGACCGCGGTGGAGCAGGGCGTTGCCGTCGTCTGGCTGGTGATGAACAACAACGCGTACGGCACGATCGCGGGGCTCGAGAAGGCGCACTACGGGACGACCTTCGGCACGGTGTTCCGGCGCAACGGCGAGCCGTACCACGTCGACTATGCGGCGCTGGCGAAGGCCTACGGGGTCGATGGCATCACGATCCGCTCGGCAGCGGAATTCAAGCCGGCGCTCGAGCGCGCGATCGCCGCGGGCCGGCCGGCGGTGATCGATGTCGCGATGCTCAACGAGCCGGTGCCCACCGCCGGCCACTGGAACATCAACGACATCTACTCGCCGGGGCGCAAGGTGTCGCACGTGGCGATCGAGTGAGCGAGGCCGCCATGATCATCCACTCCCGTCAGAAGCGCTGGACGCCGCGCCACTGGTGCGTCGTCGGGGCGGCCGCGGCGCTGGCGCTCTCGGTCACGTGGTGGTTCTCCGACGCCGGGCCGCCGGCGCGTCGGGGCGCGCCCAGGGCGGCGTCGTTGCCGTCATCCGCCGAAGGAGCGCGGCGCGATGCGCCCGTCTCGGCGCTCGCGGCGCCGGCCGCCGCGCCACCTGTCGAGAATCCATCGCAGGTCGCCGCACCCTCCGGCGCCGCGTTGTCGGTGACCGTGGCACCCGGCGTGCACATCACGCCGATGAGCGTGCCGCCCGGCACGCTGCCGAAGCCGGCCGGCCCCACGCCCAACGATTCCGAGCCCGAGAACTGAACGTCATGATGAACCGCTTCGTCGATCGATATTGCAAGGCGCTCGATGCGCTGATCGCATTGCTGCTGGCCGCGATGGTGCTGCTGGTGTTCGGCAACGTGGTGCTGCGCTACGTCTTCAATTCGGGCATCACGGTCTCCGAGGAGATGTCGCGCTGGATGTTCGTCTGGCTCACCTTCATCGGCGCGGTCATCGCGGTGCATCGGCATGCACACCTCGGCACCGACGCGCTCGTCGGCCGCCTGCCCGCAGGCGGCAAGCGCGTCTGCCTCGTCATCGGTCACCTGCTGATGCTGTGGATCTGCTGGCTGCTGCTCCAGGGCACGTGGCAGCAGGTGCTGATCAACGCGAGCGTGACGGCGCCGGCGAGCGGCCTGCCGGTGGCCATCGTCTATGCCGGCGGCCTGTTCTTCGCGGTGTCGGCGGCACCGCTGCTGCTCATCGACCTGCTGCGCGCGATCCGCGGCGAGCTCAGCGACGACGAGCTCGTGATGATCCAGGAGTCCGAAGACATGACGCGCCTGGCCGACGTTGCCGACCGCCCCGCCACGACCTCCGGCCGTCAGGCCGCCTGACCGAGCCGCACCATGACCATTGGCATCTTTCTCGGCTCACTGTTGCTGGCGATGGCGATCGGCATTCCGATCTCGTTCGCGCTGCTCGCCTCGGGCGTCGCGCTGATGTGGCACCTGGACATGTTCGACGCGCAGATCCTCGCGCAGAACGTCGTCAACGGCGCCGACAGCTACCCGCTGCTCGCCGTGCCGTTCTTCATGCTCGCCGGCGAAATCATGAACGTCGGCGGCCTCTCGACGCGCATCGTGCGCTTCGCGATCACGCTGGTCGGCCACATCAAGGGCGGCCTGGGCTATGTCACGATCATCGCCGCCTGCCTGCTCGCCGCGCTGTCGGGCTCCGCCGTGGCCGACACCGCCGCGCTCACCGCGCTGCTGCTGCCGATGATGGTGGCGGCCGGGCACAACCAGGCGCGTGCCGGGGGCCTGATCGCGGCGGCCGGCATCATCGCGCCCGTGCTGCCGCCCTCGATCGGGTTCATCGTGTTCGGTGTCGCCGCCAACGTGTCGATCTCGAAGCTGTTCATGGCCGGGATCGTCCCCGGGCTGCTGCTGGCGGTGTCGCTGTGGCTCACCTGGGCGTGGGTGGCGCGGCGGGAGCAGACCACGACCCCGCCGCGTGCGTCGCTCGCCGAGGTGCTGACGGCGCTGCGCCGATCGCTGTGGGCGCTGATGCTGCCGCTGATCGTTCTCGTGGGCCTCAAGATGGGCGTGTTCACCGCCACCGAGGCTGGCGTGGTGGCCGCCGCGTACGCGCTGTTCGTCGCGACCGTCGTCTATCGCGAGCTGAAGCCGTCGAAGCTCTACGAGGTTTTCGTCGTGGCGGCGCGCACCAGCGCGGTCGTGATGTTCCTGATCGCGGCCACGATGGTGTCGGCGTGGCTCATCACGGTGGCCGACATCCCCGCCAAGGCGATCGACCTGCTGCGGCCGTTCATGGACAGCCCGACCCTGCTGCTGGTCCTGATCATGCTGCTGGTGATGGGCGTCGGCACGGCGCTGGACATGACGCCGACGATCCTGATCCTGACGCCGGTCCTGATGCCGGTCGTCAAGGCGGCCGGCATCGATCCCGTCTACTTCGGCGTGCTCTTCATGATCAACAACGCCATCGGCCTGATCACGCCGCCGGTGGGCGTCGTGCTGAACGTCGTGGCGGGGGTCGGCAAGATGAAGATGGACGACGTCACGCGCGGCATGCTGCCGTTCATGGTGGCGGAGTTCGCGGTGATGTTCCTGCTCGTGCTCTTCCCGTCGCTGGTGACCGTGCCGATGCGCTGGCTCACCTCCTGAAACGCGGGCGCTCCCATCGGAGCCGATGTCAGACATCGCCTGCATCAAGCGGCGGCGCAGGCCGGCTGCGCGTTCGGCCGATTGCGCCAACAATGAGCGCTCGCGCGACGGCCGCGCGCCGGAGGCCACATGCGGACCCCATCGACGATTGCATTGCTCGTCTGCGCCACGGCGCTGGTTGTCGGCTGCGACAGGAAGCAGTCGGTGCCGACCCCGAAGACGTCGGTCGGTCCGGTGCCGGCGGCGGCCGCATTCGCATCCGCGCCCGCGTCGGACCCGTCGCTGCCCGACGCCGCGAAGGCGATCGCATCGCAGGCCTCGTCGGCGAGCGCGCCGTAGCGTTCGGCGTCCCGCTGCCACGCGGGGCAGAGGCGCCCGCACCGACAGCGCGGCTGTCGGGGCGACACTACGGCCTTCGCGCACGCGCGCGCCGCCTCACCCACCGACGATGAACCCCACGCCCACGCAACGCAAGACGCTGCTGCTGTTGCTGATCGCCGTCTCGGCCGCGTTCGCGTGGATCCTCTGGCCCTTCTTCGGCGCCGTGTTCTGGGCCGCGGTGCTCGCGCTGCTGTTCGTGCGGCCGTACCGGCGCCTGGTGCGGCTGCTGTCGGGCCGGCGCAGCCTCGCGGCGGCGACGACGCTGGTGCTGTGCCTGATCATCGTGATCCTGCCGATGGCGCTCGTCGCCGCCGCGCTGGTGCAGGAGACCGCGCTGGTCTATCACGACATGCAATCGCACCGGATCGATGTCGGCGCCTTCGTGCAGCGGCTGCTGAGCGCGCTGCCGGCGTCGGCAACGGGCCTGCTCGAGCGGCTCGGCGTCGGCGATCTGGCGTCGATGCAGCAGAAGCTCGCGGCCGCGGCGGCGCAGGGCAGTCGCTTCATCGCCGCGCAGGTTCTGGGCATCGGCATGAACACCTTCGACTTCTTCGTCAGCGCCGGCGTGATGCTCTACCTGCTGTTCTTCTTCCTGCGCGACGGCGGCGCGATGGTCGCGCGCATCGAGCGCGCGATACCGCTCAGCCGCGAGCACAAGACGCACCTGGCCGGCAAGTTCGCGACGGTCGTGCGCGCGACAGTCAAGGGCAACGTGCTGGTCGCCGCGGCACAGGGCGCACTGGGCGGGCTGATCTTCTGGGCGCTCGGCGTCGAGGTCGCGCTGCTCGCCGGCGTGCTGATGGCCTTGTTCTCGCTGCTCCCGGCGGTCGGCGCGGCCTTCGTGTGGATCCCGGTCGCGGCGTGGTTCCTGCTCACCGGCAGCGTGTGGAAAGGCGTGACGCTGATCGCGTTCGGCGTCTTCGTGATCGGCCTGGTCGACAACATCCTGCGCCCGATCCTGGTCGGCCAGGACACGCAGATGCCGGACTATCTCGTGCTCGTCTCGACACTCGGCGGCATCGCGATCTTCGGCCTCAACGGCTTCGTGATCGGGCCCGCGATCGCGGCCTTGTTCATCGCGGTCTGGGATCTGTACGCCTCGCGCCAGCCAGAGCGTGAAGTCGGCACGCATCCCCGCAACTAGGGGGCCACCCTGTCAGTTCTTACAGCAGCGCCCTGGCATTGAATCTCCTACAGTGCCCACTCGCGACGCATTCGGGGAAGTACTGCCCGCGCCGGCGCGACAACACCGAGGGGAGATTCGATGGGCTCGAACCACCGAGGGTCCTGTTGCGGCGCGGCCGCGACGATCGCCCTGCTCGGCACGGCGATCGGCGCGCCCGGGCCGACGGTCACCGCCGGCCGGCTCACCGACCTCAGCCTCGAGGAACTCAGCAACGTCCAGATCACCTCGGCGTCGAAGCGCGCCGAGCGCCTGTCCGATGCGCCGGTGTCGGCCTTCGTGATCACCGCCGACGAGATCCGGCGCTCCGGCGCGACCAGCCTGCCCGAGGCGCTGCGGCTTGCGCCGAACCTGCAGATCGCGCGCGGCGGCGCGAACGGCTGGGCGATCAGCGCGCGCGGCTTCAACAGCGCGTCGGCGAACAAGCTGCTCGTGCTGATCGATGGGCGCTCGGTCTACAGCCCGCTTTTTTCCGGCGTGTTCTGGGATGTGCAGGACCTGATGCTCGAGGACATCGAGCGCATCGAGGTCATCAGCGGGCCGGGCGGCACACTGTGGGGCGTCAACGCGGTCAACGGTGTCGTCAACGTGATCACGCGATCTTCGGATCAGACGCAGGGCGGCCTGCTGTCGGCGGGCGTGGGCAACCAGGAGGCGCAGCTCGCGCTGCGCCACGGCGCGAGCCTCGGCGAGGGCGGCCACTACCGCGTCTACGCGAAGCAGACCCAGCGCCTGCACACCGAGACGGCGAACGGCGCCTATGTCGACGATGCCTCGCACACCACGCAGCTCGGCTTTCGCGCCGACTGGGCCCGGGCGGTCGACAGGTTCACGCTGCAGGGCGATGCCTACACCGGCAAGCGCGAGCAGCCCTTGCCCGGCACGCTGGCGGTCACCGGGGTCGATCTCGCGCTCGACACGATCTCGGTCTCGGGCGCGAACCTCATCGCACGCTGGGAGCGGCGGCTTGGCGACGATGCAAGCCTCAGCGGCCACTTGAGCTACGACCGCGTCGAACGCACCGTTCCGCCGACCTTCGCCGAGAAGCTCGACATCGTCGACCTGCAGCTGCAGCACGCATGGCGGCCGAACGCCGCGCATGCGCTGGTCTGGGGCGTGCAGTACCGCTATGCGCGCGACCATGTCGTCAACGGCAGCCCGTACCTCGCGTTCCTGCCGGCGCGCGTCAACCTCACGTGGGCCAGCCTGTTCGCGCAGGACGAGATCACGCTCGCACCGGCGCTGCACCTGACGCTGGGCGCGCGCGTCGAGCACAACGACTACACCGGCGCCGAGTTCCTGCCGAACCTGCGGCTCGCCTGGAAGCCGGCGGACAAGCACCTGCTGTGGGCGGCGGCATCGCGCACCGTGCGCGCGCCGTCGCGGCTCGATCGCGACATCTTCGTCCCGGCACAGCCGCGGTTCCTGCTGCTGGGCGGGCCGAACTTCGAGTCCGAAGTCGCCAAGGTCTATGAACTCGGCTATCGTGGTCAGCCGACGCCCGATGCGTCGTTTTCCATCACCACGTTTCATGCCGATTACGATCGCCTGCACACGCAGGAACTGGCGCCGAGCCGCACCGCCGTTGTCTTCGCCAACGGCATGCAGGGCACGGTGCGCGGCCTCGAGACCTGGGGCAGCTACCAGGCGGCGCCGTGGTGGCGGCTGCGCGGCGGTTTCACGCGCCTGCTGCAGGATCTGCACCTCAAGCCCGGCAGCACGGCCAGCATCAATTCGGTCAACACCGCGGTTGGCGCGAATCCGTCGCGGCAGTGGCTGCTGCGCTCGTCGTTCGACCTGCCGCGCCAGACCGAGCTCGACGTCACCGCGCGCTATGTGTCGGCGCTGCCGAGCCCGTTCGTGCCGAGCTACTTCACGGTCGACATGCGCGTGGGTTGGCGGCCGCGGCCCGACATCGAGGTCTCGGTCACCGGCCAGAACCTGGTCGGTCCGGCGCACGGCGAATTCACCGACGAAACGACCCGCACCGCGTTTGCGCGCGCCGTGTTCGTCGAACTGCTGATGCGCTTTTGAGCCAGATGCAGCTTCACGTCGGCCCGAGCCGTTGGCGGTCTGCCTGGCCCTGGCGCGGGGTGCGGGCCGGCTGGCTGATGCTGCTGCTCGGCGCGGGGCTCGCGGGGGCGTGCCGGGCGCAGTCCGGCGCCGAGGCGCTCGAGTACCGGGTCAAGGCGGCGTTCGTCTGCAAGTTCGCAAGCTATGTCGAATGGCCGGCGCCGTTGTTCGCGCGGCCCGACAGCCCGATCGTCATCGGTGTCGTCGGCAGCGACGCCGTCGTCGACGAGGTCGCGCGCACCGCGGCCGGCGTGTCGGCCGACGGCCGGCCGCTGCTGGTGCGCAAGCTCGAGCGCGGCGATCCGGTGGCGAGCGCGCACCTTGTCTACATCGCCGGCTCGCACGAGAGCCGGCTCGCCGAGACGCTCGCCGCCGCGAAGGGCCAGCCGGTGCTGCTGGTGACCGAATCGAGCCGTGGGCCGGCGCTGGGCAGCATGATCAACTTCGTCGTCGTCGACGACAAGGTGCGCTTCGACATCGCACCGCAGGTCGCCGAACAGAGCCAGCTGCGGATCAGCGCCCGGCTGCTCGGCGTGGCCCGCGCGGTGATCGGGAGGGGGCCCTGATGTTCAGCGGCTCGCTGCGCCGCAAGCTGCTCGTCGTCATGCTGCTGACGACGCTGGTGGCGGTCGTCGTCGCGCTCGGCGCGATGATCGCGTACGACCTGCGCGCCTATCACCGCGGCTGGGTCGACGATCTGAACACGCAGGCCGAGCTGCTCGGGCGCACGACGATCCCGGCGCTCGAGTTCGACGATGCGCGCGTCGCGCGCGAGAACCTCGCGCTGCTGCGCCTGCAGCCGAAGATCGAGGCCGCGGCGGTCTATTCGGCGCGCGGCGAGGTGTTCGCCAGCTACGCGGCGGGCCGCGAGCTGCGGTCGTTCCCGACCGTTCCGGCGCACGACAGCGTGCGGGTCGACAACGGCGAGCTGCTGGTGTTCAAGCAGATCGTCGACCGCGGCCGCGTCGTCGGCACCGTGCACCTGCGTGCCCGCTACGAGCTGTACGACCGCATGCTGAACTACGCGGGGATCGCGCTGGTCGTCGCGGTCGTTGCGATGCTGGTCGCGCTGCTCGTCTCGGCGTGGCTGCAGAAGATCGTCACGCGGCCGATCCTGGCGATCGGCGAGATCGCGCGCGACGTCGTCGCGCAGGGCGACTACTCGCGTCGCGCCGAGCGCATCAGCACCGACGAGGTCGGCACGCTGGTCGACGCCTTCAACAACATGCTCAGCGAGATCGAGCGCCGTACCCAGGCGCTCGAGGCGTCGAACCTCGAGAAGGCGCGCGAGGTCGAGGAGCGGCGCATCGCGCAGCAGGAGGTCATGAGCCTGAACCAGGACCTCGAGCAACGCGTGCAGCGACGCACCGCGCAGCTCGAGAACTCGAACCGCGAACTCGCGCTCGCGACCGACGAGGCCGAGCGCGCGAACCGCGCCAAGAGCGCGTTCCTCGCGACGATGAGCCACGAGATCCGCACGCCGATGAACGGCGTCATCGGCATGGTCGAGGTGCTCGCGCACAGCCACCTGCCGGAGTCCCAGGCCGACGCGGTGCGCACGATCCGCGCCTCCGCGTTCTCGCTGCTCGGCATCATCGACGACATCCTCGACTTCTCGAAGATCGAGGCCGGCCGGCTCGAACTCGAGCGCGCGCCGGTCGCGCTGCCGGACCTGATCGAGAGCGTCTGCGATACCTTGCTGCCGGTGGCGATCGACAAGGACGTCGAGCTGAGCCTGTTCATCGCGCCGCAGGTTCCGGATCAGGTGTGGGGCGATGCGACACGGCTGCGCCAGGTGCTGTTCAACCTCGCGGGCAACGCGATCAAGTTCGGTGCCGGCGACGCGCAGCGGCACGGCCGGGTGTCGATCCGCGTCGGGTTGGCCGAAGGCGCGCCCGAGAATCCGCCGCGCCTGGTGCTGCGCTTTACCGACAACGGCATCGGCATGACGCCCGAGACGCTGGCGCAGCTGTTCTCGTCGTTCACGCAGGCCGAGGTGTCGACGACGCGGCGCTTCGGCGGCACCGGCCTGGGCCTGGCGATCAGCAAGCGGCTGGTGAGCCTGATGGCGGGTGAGATCCACGTCGACAGCGCGCTCGGCCAGGGTTCGACCTTCACCGTGACGCTGCCGTTCGAGGCGGTGGCGGCGAGTGCGCCGCGGCGCTACGCCGATGTCGGCGGGCTCGATTGCATCGTCGTCGGCTCCGACGCGAATGCCGACGACCTGCGCGCCTATCTCGAGCACGCCGGCGCGCGCGTGCACCGCGTGCCCGATCTCGATGCGGCGGTGCGTGCCGCGCCACGCGCCGGCGTCGCCGTGGTGATCCAGAACACGCGCCGCGATCCGCCGTCGCCGGCGGCCCTGCATGCCGCGTTCGCGGCCACGCCGCAGGTCCGCCATCTGCTGATCGCGCGCGGCTGGGGCCGCCGCGCGCGCATGACCGCGACCGATGTCGTGACGCTCGATGGCAACTGCCTGCGCCGCTCGTCGCTGCTGCGCGCGGTTGCGGTCGCGGCGGGGCGCGCCTCGCCCGAGGTGCTGCACGAGAGCGCGGACGAAGCGTTCGCGCCGGCGCCGGTTGCGCCCACGCACGCGCAGGCGCGTGCGCTCGGTCGCCTGATCCTGATTGCCGAGGACGACGAGGTCAACCAGAAGGTCATCCTGCGCCAGATCGAGGTGCTCGGCCATGCGGCCGAGATCGCCGAGAACGGCAGCGAGGCGCTGCGCCTGTGGCGTTCCGGCGATTACGCGCTGCTGCTGACCGACCTGCACATGCCCGACATGGACGGCTATACGCTGGCCGAGACGATCCGGCGCGAAGAAGCGCAGCGCGGCCTGACCTGGCGCGAGCGCATGCCGATCCTGGCGCTGACCGCCAACGCGCTGCGCGGCGAGGCGATGCGCGCACAGGCCGCCGGCATGGACGAGTACCTGACCAAGCCGCTGCAACTCCATCTGCTGAAGGCGGCGCTCGCGAAGTGGCTGCCGCACGACGCGGTGGTGTCGGCGCCCGCCGCGCTGCCGCCGGCGCCGCTGCGCAACGGGCCGGCGCCGGCGGTCGACCTGGCGGTACTGAACGAGATCTTCGGCGACGACCCGCCGACCGTACTCCGCTTCCTGGCCGACTACCGCGACTCGGCCACGCAACTCGCGGCCGAGATTCGCGCGGCGCACGATGCCGGTGACATGCGTCAGATCGGCTCGATCACGCACAAGCTCAAGTCGGCTTCGCGCTCGGTTGGCGCCTTGCCGCTCGGCGACCTGTGCGCTGCGCTCGAGAACGCCTGCCGCACCAGCGCGCGCGAAGCCGTCGGTCAGGGCATCGCGCTGTTCGAGACCGAGCTGCGCGAAGTCAGCGCGCAGATCGATCGGCTGCTCGCGCGGCCTCAGTCTCAGTAATCACGCCAGCGGCGCGGCGCGTCGGGCGACGGGCCCGGCACGGCCGCGCCGGTCGAGCCGTCGCCGCGCGGGCCGAGTTTCGCATTGCTGTCGTAGTAGCCCGGCGGGCCGTAGTAGCTCGTGCAGCCGACGCAGGCGGCGGCAAGCGCAGTGGCGCAGACGATCTTCAGTGCAGTGGCAAAGCGAGACATCGGCGATCTCCTTTCTTGGCAATCACTTGGCTGTCATTCCCAGTGGCCCCGGCTCCAGACCCAGTCGTTGCCCTCGTAGCGCCAGTACCCGGGGATCCAGCGCGCGCCCGGTGCCGGCACGACGCTCGGCGGCGATTCCTGCATCAACGGCGGCATCGGGCGGACCGAGCCGCTGACCCACTGGCCCGGCTCCCAGTCCCAGCGGCCGCCGCGCCAGGTGTAGCGTCCCGGTACCCAGGTGTAGCCGTTCGCAGAAGGCGCCGACGGCATCGTCTCCTGGGGTGCCGCCGGCGGCTGGACGATCGTGATGTGCTCGATGGGCGCCGGCGCCGCGACGGCCTGCACGATCGGTTGCTCGCGAATCACTTCGCGCTCGCTGTAGACGCGGTGGCCGCAAGCTCCGAGCAGCAAGGCCGATCCGCACACGGAAACCATTTTCAGGGTGGTGTTGTCCATGAATCCTCCGTGGCAAGGTCGGGCACGGCCCTTCCGCGCCCGCGATCCTGTCTGACCGCGCGCCGCTGGCCGCGGTTCGGCCGGCCGTGTCGGACAACGCCGACCGTCGGAGAACGAAAACACCTATCCGGGCACCAACGCAGGCAGGAGGCTCGAAGACGATGAAGAGGCAATCCACTCGCACGCCGCGCCGCGCCGATCCGGCACGCCGACCGCTTCGGCCCGCGGCCGCACCGGCCGCGTCGGCCACACCTCCGCCGGCGGAGTCGCCGCTGGGCGGCGCACATGCCGATCCGAAGGCGGCGCACGACGCGGTCGGCGTCGAGTCGGTCGCCGGCGAGGAAGACCCGGGTTCGGGGCTCGATCCGCCGGCGCCACCGGGCAGCGCTTGAATCGGACGCTGCGTCACGCCGGCGCGCCGGCCGCGCCGCGCCGGTCGACCGCGAAGAACAACGGGGCGGCCAGCGCGAGCGGCGTCAGGTAGTAGAGCGCGCGGTACACGATCAGCGCGGCCAGCAGTTCGCTTGCCGCGGCGCGGTGCGAGAGCAGCGCGACGAACACCGCCTCGAGCACGCCCAGGCCGGCCGGCACGTGCGTGATCACGCCGGCGATCGCCGCGACGAGCAGCACCGCGAGCACCTCCGGATACGCGAGCGGGCGCGGCATCAGCGTCGCGACCGCGGCACCGATCAGCAGCCAGTTGAGCGTCGACAGGCCGAGCTGCAGCAGCGCGATGCGGCCGCTCGGCAGCCGCACGCGCGCGCCGCGCCACGACCACGCGCGCGGCCTCGAGCCGAAGCACAGAACGAGGTAGGCGAGCACCGGCGCGAGCAGCGCGGCACCGAGCCAGCGCAGACCTTCGCTGTCGAGCGACCACTCGGGCGGCAGCGCGATCGGGCGCAGCGCGAACGTCAGCCCGCCGGCGCAGAGGTAGCCGAGCCAGTTGGTCAGCAGCGACAGCACCAGCACCTGCGTGATCGTCTCGGTCGACAGGCCGCGGCGCGAGTACAGCCGGTAGCGGAACGCGATGCCGCCGACCAGCGCGCCGAGGTTCAGGTTGAACGCGTACGAGACGAAGCCGATCGCCGCGACCTGGCGCCGCGGCAGCGCATGGCCGGTCTGGTGCCGCCCGATCAGGTCGTACGTGCAGTACACCGCGTGGCTCGCGGCCGCGAAGGCCGCCGCGAGCACCAGCGTCGGGGCGGGGTAGGCACGGACCGATGCGAGCACCGACGACCACTCGATCTGGCGCGCCTGCCGCGCCAGCAGCACGGCCACCGCGATGAAGAACAGCAGCGTCAGCGCGCGCTTCGCGAATCGCCAGACGGCGCGCCGCTCAAGGATCATCGCGGCACCCGGCAGCCGCCGTCGCCTCGGTCGCATGCACGGCCTCGAGCTTCGGCGCGTGCGGCGGAAGCCGGCTGGCCCAGCCGAGAAAGTGGCGCAGGAAGTGAAACAGGATCGTCGAGCGCAGCTCGGCCCAGCCGCGCCACCGGCTCGTCGCGCGCAGCTCGACGAGCCGGCATTCGGCCGCGATCAGCTGCTCGAGCCGCGCGCTCAGCTGCGCGGCGAACGCGGCGTCGCGCAGCACCACGTTGGCCTCGAGGTTCAGCGACAGGCTGAGCGGGTCGAGGTTGCTCGAGCCGATGGTGGCCCAGTCGTCGTCGACGACCGCGACCTTGCTGTGCAGCGGTCGGCGGCAGTACTCGTGGATCTTCACGCCCTCGCGCTGCAGGTGCTCGTACAGCAGCGCTGCGCCGGCCTTCACGATCGGCATGTCGGGCTCGCCCTGCAGGATCAGCTGCACCTGCACGCCGCGGCGCGCCGCGCGGCCGAGCTCGCGCAGCAGGCGGTACCCGGGGAAGAAGTACGCGTTGGCGATCAGCACGCGCTTGCGCGCCGAGCGGATCGCGGCCCGGTAGTGGCGCTCGATATCGTTCGGGTGGTCGACGTTGTCACGCGTGACGAACAACGCCTCGACCGCGCCGGCGATCGGCCGCGTGCGCCGCGCTGGCGCGTCCGGTGGCCGCGCGTCACCCTGAAACGCCGCGACCGCGAACGCACGGATCTCGTCGGCGATCGGCCCGGTCAGCTCGACCGCATAGTCCTGCTTCGCGAGCGGCCCGAAATCGGCGAGGTGATCGGCCGCGAAGTTGATGCCGCCGACGAACGCGCGTTGCCGATCGACGACGACGATCTTGCGATGCATGCGCCGCAGCACGTTGACGCGCAGGCCGAGCCAGCGCGAGCTGGGGTCGAAGCTGCGCACGCGCACCCCGGCGCCGGTCAACGCGCCGATGAATTCCGGCGTCAGGTCGGACGAGCCGAAGCCGTCGACCATCAGGTCGACCTGCACGCCGCGCTGCGCGGCTTCGATCAGCTCGCGGTGCAGCTCGCGGCCGACCTTGTCGTCGAACAGGATGAAGGTCTCGAGAATCATCTCGCGCTCGGCGGCGCGGATCGCCGCGAACACCGCGGGGAAGTACGCCTCACCGTTCTCGAGCAGGCGCACGCGGTTGCCGGCGGTCCAGCGCGAGCCGTTCACAGCGCGATCTCCGCAGCCAGCGGCGCGTGGTCGGAGAGCCGCGACCACGGCCGGCGCGGCAGCGCGAGCGGCGCATCGGCGCGTGTGTCGCGCACGTAGATGCGGTCGAGCTGCAGCACGGGGAAGTGCGCCGGGAACGTCTTCGCGGCTCGCCCGTGCGCGTGCACGAAGACCTCGCGCAGCCCGACGCAGCGTTCGAGGATGCGATGCGCGCGGCGGCGCCAGTCATTGAAGTCGCCCGCGACGAGCAGCGGCGAACCCTCCGGCACGTGCTCGCCGATGATCTCCGACAGCAGATCGAGCTGCGCGCGCCGATGCGACTCGCGCAAGCCCAGGTGCACGCAGATCGCGTGCAGCATCGATTCGCGCCCGGGGATGCGCAGCGTGCAGTGCAGCAGCCCGCGCGCCTCGTGGCCGGCGATCGAGATGTCGCGGTTCTCGTGCGCGACGATCGGAAACTTCGACAGCAGTGCGTTGCCGTGGTGCCCGCGCGGATACACCGCGTTGCGCCCGTACGCGAAGTCGGCCCAGATCTCGTCGGCGAGAAACTCGTAGTGCGGTACCTGCGGCCAGGCGACGAGCCGCTCGGAGTGGCCGCTGTGCGTGCCCTGCACCTCCTGCAGGAAGACCACGTCGGCGCCGACCGCGCGGACCGCCTCGCGCAACTCGTGCAGCACGAAGCGGCCGCTCAGGAACGCGAAGCCCTTGTGCGTGTTGACGGTCAGCACCCGGATCGAAAGCGCTTGGATCGGCTCGGTCATGACACCCTTCACCGTAGCGAAGCCGGCGCGCCGCATCTGTAGGAAAACGCGCGGCCGCGCTGCCGGTGCTCATGATTTCCTACGGCGGCCCGGCGCCCGAGCCTGCATCGGGGTCACCCGGCGCTGCTGAAAATCGCGTCGCGTGTCACTCTCGCGGAGGCGCCCGATGATGACGAACCTGCAACGGCGCAGTGCGCCGGCCGAGGCCGTTGCGCGCAAGGCCGCGCGCGCGGTGCCACGGCCGGTCGGCTTCTTCGACTGCCGCCCGGAGCGGCCGAGCGGCCACGAGCTGAGCGGCAAGATGGCGCTCGCGCAGTCGATCGCCGAGCTGCTCGATGTCGCGTACCTCGGCGATCTCGATGCCGCTCGCCTTGGCCGCGAGGCCGCGCTGGTCGTGCCCAGCGACACGCTGGACAGCGTCGCGCGTGCGCGCGATCTCGGCATCACGCGGCCCGAGCACCTGTTCGGCGGCGTCGTGCCGCGGCCGTTCGTCGCGACCAAGGTCATCACGCATCCGCTTGTGCAGCGTGCGGCGCAGGCACCGGCGGGCTGGTCGCACGCGTTCGCGGATGCGGTGCGCGCGGTCGCGCTGCCCGGCTTCTCGGCGTTCTCGGCCGCCGATGCGATCGTCGCCGGCGAGCGGCTGCTCGCCGACGGCGCGGTGCGCGTGAAGGAGGCCAGCGGCGTCGGCGGCATCGGCCAGCACGTCGTGCGCAACACGGCCGAACTGCGCACGTGCATCGAGGCGCTGGACCCGCAGGTGCTGGGCCGCGACGGTCTCGTGATCGAGCGCAACCTGAACCGCGTCGAGACCTACAGCGTCGGGCAGGTGCGCGTCGGGCCGTGGCTCGCGAGCTACTGCGGCACACAGCGCCAGGTGCGCAACAATCATGGCGCCGAGGTCTATGGCGGATCGCAGTTGACGGTCGTGCGAGGTGACTACGATGTACTCCTCGGCCTCGCGCTGGAAGCGGCGCAACGGCTCACGGTCGAGCAGGCGCTGTGCTACCACCAGCGTGCGCTGGCCTGCTTCGCCGGGCTGATGGCGTCGCGCTGCAACTACGACGTCGCGTGCGGCATCGACGATGCCGGACAGCAGCGCTCGGGCGTGCTCGAGCAGTCGTGGCGCATCGGTGGCGCGAGCGGCGCGGAGATCATGGCGCTGCATGCGTTTCGCGCCGATCCGCGCCTGTGCGTCGTGCGCGTCTCGACGCACGAGGTCTACGGCGACGCAGCGCCGGTGCCGGCCGGCGCACGCGTTCACTTCGACGGGCTCGACGACGCGCGGCTCGGTCGACTGACGAAATATGCCAAGGTGGAACACGATGCCAACCCATGACGAACCGATCGAGATCGGCGTCGACCGCGGCAGCATCTGGGGCACCTTCATCACGCCGGGCACGCTGGTGCCCGGCGTGCTGTTCGTGCACGGCTGGGGCGGCAGCCAGAAGCAGTACCTCGCGCGGGCCCGCGAGGTCGCGGCACTCGGCTGCGTGTGCCTGACCTTCGACCTGCGCGGCCACGCGCAGACCAAGCTCCAGTACGAGACCGTGACGCGCGAGCAGAACCTGCGCGATGTGCTCGCCGCGTACGACACGCTGGTCGAGCGCCGCCATGTCGACCCCGATGCGATCGCGGTGATCGGCAGCAGCTACGGCGGCTACCTGGCCTCGGTGCTGACCGCGATGCGGCCGGTCAAGTGGCTCGGGCTGCGGGCTCCGGCGCTGTACATCGACACCGACTGGGAGAGCCCGAAGCTGCTGCTGCACCGGCAGCAAGACCTCAAAGGCTATCGGCGCAGCTTCATCCCGGCCGAAGGCAATCGCGCGCTGCGCGCCTGCCAGGAGTTCCAGGGCGACGTGCTGCTGATCGAGTCGCAGTTCGACGACATCATCCCGCGCACCGTGCTGACCAGCTACCGCGAGGCCTGCAAGCACGCGCGCTCGCTGACCTACCGCTGTGTGCAGGGCGCCGACCACGGGCTGACCGAAGTCGCCGACCAGCGCGCGTACACCGCGCTGCTGGTCGCCTGGCTGACCGAGATGGTGTTCGGTGCACGCGCCGGCAACGCGGCGCAGCGCGGCGCGGCCGTGCCGGCCGGCGACGGCGCGCGCCCGGAGGCGCCGCCCGAGGTGGTCCACAAATGACGCCGTCAGCGCCCGGCCAGTTCGGCGCCCCGCCAACGCGCGGCCATCGCGCGCGGCAGCTCCAGCACGGCGCGGGCAACGTCGGCCCAGCCCTCGCAGCGCCGATGCGGCGTGCGCAACGACGACCAGCGCAGCGGCACGACCGCTTCGGCGTCGGCCGGCACGCCGGTCAGCAGCGCCGTGCGGCAGCCGGCGCGGCGACCGGACTCGACCTGATCGAGCGCGCTGCCGACGATCCACGAGGCCGCGAGATCGAAGCGGTGCGTGCGCGCGGCGCGGATCAGCAGGCCCGGCGCCGGCATCCGGCACAGGCAGGCCGGTGCGCCGTAGCGGCCGGGCCGGTGCGGGCAGACCAGGATGGCGGCCAGCACGAGCTGGGCCTCGTCGCGCAGGCGCCATTGCAGCGTCGCCTCGCGCCCCAGGAACTGCGAGCGCGTGAACTGGCCGAGCGCCAGCCCGCTCTGGTTCGTCACGACGACGATCGCGAAGCCGCCGTCGCGGATCGCCACCAGCGCCTCGCGCGCACCGGGCAGGAACCGCAGCGGCGCACCCGGGTCGGGCAACTCGGCGCGCTCGATCAGCGTGCCGTCGAGATCGACGAACAGTGCCGAGCGGCTTTCGATCGGATCGTCCACTGCGTGCTCCCGGCGTACCGACGCCGATCGCGACCGCGGCAATCGATGTGCCCGGCAGTCCTGGCGCAACGGCGGGCATTCGGCTTGCCGGGGCGCTGCACCCGGCTCGCTCCCGAGCCCCAACCCCGAGGAGTCTCCATGACCACGAAGCGTTTGATGCCTGTTGCCGTCCTGCTGTGTAGCGCAGTCTTGGCACTGGGCGGCTGCAAGGGCCGCAGCGGTGAAGGCGGCGAGTCCGGCAATGCCGGGCCGAGCACGTCGACCTCACCGAGCACGTCGACCTCGCCGAGCACCGGATCGATGGGCGCCAGCCCGATGGCGTCGTCGCCGGCCTCGGCCGCGAGCCAGTAAGCGCCCGGACCGCGCGCATGCGGCCGGCGGCGCGGCGTGCGCCGCCGCCGTCAACCTTCCTTTGCCCCGGCCCGCGGCGGGTGCCGCGCAGGCACGAGAGTTCCGGCCGTCGCCGCGCCGCGAGGGCTTGCCGGTCATACGGATGGGCTCGGATGCTGAACACCGACTCGGCAGTCCACGTGCCCGGGCCGGCAGAGCGGCACAGGCACGGCGCTTGCCAGACCGCGAACGCGGGCCGACCCATGGCGGGCCGCGTTGAAGGAGGCGCAGACCATGAACCGATGCCGAGCCCGTCGCCGGCTTGTCCCGTCACCATGAAGCTCGCGCGCGATCCGGGTCTGTCGATCGACGCATTGGCTCGGGCCGCTGGTCGGCCCGGGAGCGGCGACGCGCTGCTCGGCGCGGCCCTCGAGGCGATTCCCGAGGGGATCCTGATCGGCGATGCCGATGGCCCGCACCATTGCAACGCCGCGGCGCTGGCCCTGCTCGGCGTCGATTCGTTGCAGGATTTACAGCACGATGCGGCCGGACTCGGCCGGAAGTTCCGCCTGCGACTCGGTCGCGACGGCGCGCCGATCGAGCCGACCGAGCTGCCCTACGCGCGCGCGCTTCGCGGCGAGGCCTGTGCGCTCGCGACCTGGGCCACGCGGCCGCACGGCGGCGATGTCTGTCTGCAGCAGTTCGCGGCACCGTTGAAGATCGGCGGCGAGGCCGTCGGCGTGGTGGCGGTGCTCAGCGAAGCGACGCCGCCCGAGACGCCTGCTGGCGCCGACAGCGACCACGACCGGCCCGACGCGTTGGCCGGGCTGCGCGACCAGGAACTGCGCGCGCTGGTCCAGGGCGTGCGCGACTACGCGATCTTCACGCTCGATCCGCAGGGCCGGATCGCCACCTGGCACGCCGGCGCGCAGCTGATGAAGGGCTACACCGCCGAGGAGGCGATCGGCATGCCGTTCGCGATGCTGTTCTCCGAGGCCGATCGCCGCGCCGGGCGGCCCGAGCTCGAGATGCGCGTCGCTGCCGAGACCGGCGAATACAAGGAAGAAGGGCGCCGCGTGCGCAAGAACGGCGAGGCCTTCGATGCCGCTGTCGTGCTGACCGCGCTGCGCGGCCCGCAGGGCGAACTGCTCGGCTACCTGAAGCTGACGCAGGACATCACGCGCCGGCGCGAACAGGAGCGCGAGCGCGAAGAGCTGCTGCGCATCGCGAAGGCTGCGCGCACCGATGCCGAACGCCTGAGCCGTTCGATGGCCGAGTTCCTCGCGACCGTTTCGCACGAGCTGCGCACGCCGCTCGGCGCGATCCTCGGCTGGGCTCAGGTGCTGCAGCGCGACTCGACGAACCGCGACGGCCTGGCCCTCGGCCTCGCCGCAATTCTGCGCAATGCCCGCATGCAAGCCGCGCTGATCGAGGACCTGCTCGACATCAACCGCATCGAGACCGGCCAGCTGCGGCTCGATCTGCAGCCGGTCGACCTGGTCGCGGTGATCCGCGCGGCGGTCGAGGCGGTCCTGCCGTCGGCGACGGCCAAGGGGATCCGGCTGCAGACGATGCTCGACGCGGCCATCCCGCAGATCCCCGGCGATCCGGTGCGGCTGCAGCAGGTCGTCTGGAACCTGCTGACGAACGCGGTCAAGTTCACCTCGCGCGGCGCGACGGTGCGCATCGGCCTGCTGCACAAGGGCGATCGCCTCGAGGTCTCGGTCTCGGACACGGGGCGGGGCGTCGAGCCGGCGTTCCTGCCGCGGGTGTTCGATCGCTTCCAGCAGCAGGACGCGTCGACGACGCGGCGCCACGGCGGCCTCGGCGTCGGCCTGACGATCGTGCGCGAACTCGTGCACCTGCATGGCGGCAGCGTGCGCGCCGAGAGCGACGGCCCGGGCCGCGGCGCGACCTTCAGCGTCGCGTTGCCGGTGCTCCCCGGCGCCGCGCCGTCGGCGGCGTCCCCGGGCGCGACGGCGCCGACCTGACGCGAGGTCGGGTTCCGTTGCTTCCAGCCTCCGACGCCATCAGCCGCAGGCCGCTGCGAGCGCGTCGTCGGGTTGCACACGCGTGCCGCGTGTCGCGGCGCGGTGCCAGCCGGGGATGGCGGCGCCGCCATCGGGGCGCCCGACCTGCACGAGGCGCAGGCCGGCGGCGCGCCACGCGGCCGCGTCGAGCGCGTTGCGGCCGTCGTAGACCGCGCGCAGCGTCAACGCCGCAGCGACGCGGCCGGGATCGAACGCAACGAACTCCGGCCATTCGGTCACGAGCAGCAGCACGTCGGCCTTGCGCAGCGCAGCGGTCGCGCTGGCGGCCCACGCGATGCGGCGGTTCGTGCCGAGACAGGCGCGCGCGTTGCGCATCGCCGCCGGGTCGTAGACGTTCACGCTGACGCCGGCGCGGCACAGCTGGTCGATCAGCGCCAGGCTCGGCGCCTCGCGCATGTCGTCGGTGCCCGGCTTGAAGGCCAGGCCCCAGACCGCCGCACGCAGCCCGCGCAGGCCGCGGCGCGAGCCGATGCCTTGACGACCCGGGACGCCGGCGGTCCTGGCGCCGACGGGTCGGCAACGCTTGCGGCAAAAGCTGCCCGGCGCTGCTGGCTCTGGGGCATGGCCGGCGCGGGCCGCGGCAGCGGCATGCGGCTTGCCGGCAGGCCTGATTCGTTCACTCCGATGACCCGACGTGCTCGCAACGCGCCCCGAGCCCGCCGCGCTGGCCCCGCACGACATTCCGCGCGGCGCGCGGAGTTGGGCCGTGCGCGCCGCTGCGGCGCTCGCGCTGCTGCTGCTGCTCAAGCTCAGTGCGGCGCTGATCGCGCCGCTGGTCGGCGCACTGGTGCTGTTCCTGTGGCTGAGCCCGTCGGTCGAGGCGCTGCAGCGGCGCGGCGTGCCCGGCCCGCTGGCGGCCGCGCTGGCGCTGTTCGTGCCGGCGCTCGGGCTCGGTGCGCTCGGGTACGTCTTCGCGCCGGCCGCGCTCGCGTGGTGGCGCGGCATCGGCGCGACGATCGCGCGCCTGGCCGAGCACCTGCGGCCTGCCGAGATCGGCGGCGGCCTGGCCGCCGCGGCGCTGCGCGGCCTGCTCGCGCACCTCGCTTCGAGCGAGGCCGACGCGGTGGCCTGGGCCGGCCGCGAGGCGCTGCCGGTGGTGCTCGCGGCGGCGATGCTGCTGATGCTCGTGTTCTTCCTGCTGCTCGCGCAGCGCTCGCTGCTGGCGGGCCTGCTGCACGCGCTGCCGCAGCGCCGCGCGCGCGTGCGGGTGACCACGGCGCTGCGCGAGGCGCGCGACGGCGTCGCGACCTACCTCGCGACGATGGCGCTGATCAACCTCGGCCTCGGCGCGGCGACCGGCGTGGTGCTCGCCGCGCTCGGGCTGCCCGGCGTCGTGGTCTGGGTCGGCGTCGTGTTCGGGCTGCTGTTCATCCCGTACCTCGGCCCGCTCGCGATCACGCTGCTGCTGGCCGCGGCCGGCGAGAACCGCGGCGCGGTCGTGCTGCTCGCGCCCGGCGCGTTCCTGCTGCTGCACGCGGTCGAGGCGCATTTCGTCAGCCCGCTGGTCGTCGGCCGGCGCCTGCGGCTCGGGCGGCCGGCGCTGCTGACCGCGGTGCTCGCCGGCAGCTGGGCCTGGGGCCTGACCGGCGGGGTGCTCGCGGTGCCGATCCTGATCGCGGTGCGCGCGGTGCTGCGGCGCTCGGGCCGGCCCTCGGTCGCGGTCGCGCTGCTGGCGGCCGAGCAGCCCGCGGCGCCGGCGCTCGCGCGATCGGC
>NZ_JBFUKR010000024.1:0-83974 GCF_056400745.1 Rhizobacter sp. P5_A1 | reverse complement strand
CAGGTTGATGATCAGCAGCCCGACGACCAGCGCGACGCTGCTGACGATCTCGAAGTACAGCAGCGCCAGGCCGCCGGTCTTGCCGACCTTCTTCATGTCTTCCATGCCGGCGATGCCGACGACGACCGTGCAGAAGATGATCGGCGCGATGATCATCTTGATCAGCTTGATGAAGCCGTCGCCGAGCGGCTTCATCGCCTCGCCCGTCTGCGGATAGAAGTGGCCCAGCAGCACGCCGATGACGATCGCCGTGATGACCTGGAAGTACAGCGAGCGGTAGAACGGTTTCTTGATGGGATCGTGGTCCACGGAGGTCTCCTTGACGTTCGTTGTTCGGGCTCAGACGCCAGCGGCGCGCGCCTGCTGGTCGGCGTGATAGCTCGACCGCACCAGCGGTCCGCAGGCTGCGTGGGCAAACCCCATGGCTTTCGCGCGCACCGCGAGCGCGTCGAACTGCTGCGGCTCCACGTAGCGCTGGACCGTGAGGTTGCCGGGCCGGGGTTGCAGATATTGGCCGACGGTCAGCATGTCCACGCCATGTCGGCGCAGGTCGTGCATCACCTCGATCACTTCCGCGTCGGTTTCGCCCAGCCCCAGCATCAGCCCCGATTTGGTCGGCACATCGGGGCAACGCTGCCGGAACGACTGCAGCAGCTTCAGTGAATGGCCGTAGTCCGCACCGGGCCGTGCCTGGCGGTACAGCCGCGGCACGGTCTCGAGGTTGTGGTTCATCACGTCCGGAGGGTCTGCCGCCAAGATGTCGAGCGCCAGTTCGGCGCGGCCGCGAAAGTCCGGCGTCAAGACCTCGATGCGCGTGCCCGGCGACCGCTGTCGGATCGCACGGATGCATGCCGCGAAATGCGCTGCACCACCGTCGCGAAGATCGTCACGGTCGACGCTCGTGATCACCACGTACTTCAGGCCGAGGCGAGCGACCGTGTCGGCGAGGTGCTCCGGCTCGAGCGGATCGGGCGCCGACGGCCGGCCGTGCGCGACATCGCAGAACGGGCAGCGGCGGGTGCAAAGGTCGCCCAGGACCATGAACGTGGCCGTCCCCTTGCCGAAGCACTCGCCGATGTTCGGACACGAGGCTTCTTCACAGACCGTGTGCAATTGGGCTTCACGCAGCACGCGCTTCACCCCGCGAAAGTTCTCGCTGCTTTTCTCGCCGGTCGACAGCTTGATGCGAATCCACGCCGGTTTGGGCAACGCCGGGATCGCCTCGACCTTGATCGGGATGCGCGCGGTCTTGGCGCTGCCGCGCTGCGCCGTGGTGACGACGGACTCGTTCATGATCGAGTCAATCGACGACATGCGCTGCCGCGCGATGCGATGTGGCGTCGACCGCCGCCAGCGCCGTCATGTTGACGATGCGGCGCACGGTGGCCGACGGCGTGAGGATGTGCACCGGGCGAGCCGCGCCCAGCAGGATGCCGCCCACCGTGATTCCGTTGCCGGCGGCGATCCGCAGCAGGTTGTACGAGATGTTGGCGGCATCGACGTTCGGCATCACGAGCACGTTGGCTTCGGTCGTGAGGTTCGAGTCGGGGAACTCGCGGTCCAGAATCGTCTTCGACAAGGCCGCGTCGCCGCGCATCTCGCCGTCCACCGCGAGCATCGGGTCGCGCGCCTTGATCAGGGCCAGCGCCTGGCGCATCTTCACGGCAGAGGCCGCGTCCGATCCACCGAAGCTCGAATGCGAGAGCAGCGCCACGCTCGGCGTCACGCCGAAGCGGCGCACTTCCTCGGCCGCCAGCAGCGCGATTTCCGCGACCTGTTCGGCGCTCGGGTCGCGATTGACATGCGTGTCGCAGATGAACAGCTGGCGCCCGGGCAGCATCAACATCTGCATGGCGGCCAGCGTCTGCGTTCCCTCGCGCAGGCCGATCACGTCGCGCACGTGGCGCAGGTGGTCGCCGTAGCTGCCGAAGGTGCCGCACAGCATCGCGTCCGCGCGCCCCTGCCGCACCAGCATCGCCGCGAGCAGCGTGCAGCGGCTGCGCATCTCGACGCGCGCCACGGCCCGCGAGACGCCTTCGCGGCGCTTGAGCTGGAAGTAGTCGTCCGCGGCGTCGCCATAGACCGCCGGATCGAGCAGGTTGATAAACTCGCAGTCCTTGCCCGGCGCAAGCCGCAGGCCGTACTCGGCAATGCGCTGCGCAATGACCTCGGGCCGGCCGAGCAGCAGCGGCCGCGCCAGGCCTTCGTCCACCACCACCTGGGCCGCGCGCAGCACCCGCTCGTCCTCGCCTTCGGCATAGACGACGCGCCTGGGCGCGCGCTTGGCGGCCTCGAACAGCGGTTGCATGCTGCCGCTCGACTGATAGACGAACTGCGAAAGGCGCTGGCGATACGCCGGCATGTCCGCGATCGGACGGGTCGCCACGCCGCTGTCCATGGCGGCCTGCGCCACCGCCGGCGCCACCACTTCGATCAGGCGCGGATCGAAGGGCTTGGGAATCAGGTAGTCGCGCCCAAAGCGCAGGCCGACCGCGCCATAGGCCTGCGCCACCATTTCGGGAATCTCGGCATGCGCCAGCTCGGCGATGGCGCGCACCGCGGCGAGCTTCATCGCCTCGTTGATGGTCGTCGCGCCGGTGTCCAGGGCACCGCGAAAGATGAACGGGAAGCACAGGACGTTGTTGACCTGGTTCGGGTAGTCGGAGCGACCGGTGCCGATGACTGCGTCGGGCCGCACCGCCAGCGCCTCTTCGGGCGATATTTCGGGCGTCGGGTTGGCCATCGCCAGGATGATGGGATCGCGTGCCATGGTCTTGACCATGTCAGGCTTCAGCACGCCGCCTGCCGACAACCCCAGGAAGACGTCGGCCCCCGGGATGATGTCGCCCAGCGTTCGCGCGCTGGTGTCGCGTGCATAGCGTGACTTGTTGGGGTCCATGCCTTCGGTGCGACCGAGATACACGACACCCTTCGCGTCAGTGACGTAGATGTTCTCCCGCTTCAGACCCAGGCTCACCGCGAGGTCGAGACAGGCGAGCGCCGCGGCGCCCGCGCCCGAAGCCACCAGCTTGACCTCGCCCAGGTTCTTTCCGACGTGCTTGAGCGCGTTGAGGATCGCCGCGGCGGCGACGATCGCGGTACCGTGCTGATCGTCGTGGAAGACCGGGATCTTCATGCGCTCGCGCAAGCGGGTCTCGATGTAGAAGCACTCCGGCGCCTTGATATCCTCGAGGTTGATGCCACCGAACGTGGGCTCCATGCGCGCGATCGTCTCGATCAGGGCATCGGGGTCGTTCTCGGCGAGTTCGATGTCGAACACGTCGATGCCCGCAAACTTCTTGAACAGGCAACCCTTGCCCTCCATCACGGGCTTGGCCGCCAGCGGGCCGATGTCGCCCAGACCCAGCACCGCCGTGCCGTTGGTGATGACCGCCACCAGGTTGCTGCGCGCCGTCAGGTTGCCGGCCTCGCCAGGGTCTTCGAAGATCGCCATGCAGGCGTCTGCGACACCGGGCGAATAGGCCAGCGAAAGGTCGCGCGCCGTGGCCATGGGCTTCGTCGGGGTGACGGAGATCTTTCCCGGCGTCGGGTAGCGGTGGTAGTCGAGCGCGGCTTCGCGCAGCAGCTTGTCGGTCATGCTCGGTCTCCTGGAGTTGTGTCTTGATCGGTCTCAGTGCACCCGGTCGGCGAGCACCGGCTTCGAACCCTCGTGCAACGCGCGCCGGACGCAGGCGAGGAAGGCCTCGGTCCGGTCGGCGTGGACCCAGTGGCCGGCGTCCTCGATGACCTCGACAGCGATCCGCGGGAACATCGGGCGGAACTCGACGCCATCGGATTCGGTCACGTAGTCAGAGTGCTCGCCGGCGATCACCGCGACCCGCCCTGCGAAACGTGCGCCCAGCAGCTCGCTCGGGAAGCCGCACAACTGCGCCATCGAGGCACTGATGCCCATCAGGTTCAGACGCCAGTCGAAGTGATCGTTCCGCACCACCAGGTTCTGCATCAGGAACGGCACCACGGCCGGGTCCGGCACGGCCGGGCCCAGGCGGGCCTGCACCTCTGCGCGCGTGGCGGCGGCCACCACGTTGGCGCCGCGCATTGCCTCGGCAAACGGCGTCAGCGTGTCCGCGTACGACACGGGCGCGATGTCGACGACGATCAGCCGGTCCACGCGCTGCGGGTGGCGCAATGCCAGCGCCATCGCAGTCTTGCCTCCCATGCTGTGGCCGAGCACCGCGGGCCGCTCCAGGCCCAGGCGATCCATCAGCTGCAGCACGTCATCGGCCATCGCGGCATAGTCCATCGAGTCCGCCCACGGCGATGCACCGTGGTTGCGCAGGTCCACGCTATGAACCGTATGGGTCGAGGCCAGGTGCCGTGCAATACCGCGCCAGTTGCTGCTCGATCCGAACAGCCCGTGCAGCACCAGCATCGGGGGGCCGCTCCCGACGGTTTCGAATGCAAGGTTCAATGCCATGTCGAGCGCCTCGCTATTTCTTTTTCTGCGGGGGCAGGTCGGTGCAGTGACCTTCGAAGACCTCCGCGGCCATGCCGATCGATTCGCCGAGCGTCGGATGCGGGTGGATCGTCTTGCCGATGTCGGCGGGCTCGCAGCCCATCTCGACAGCGAGGCAGATTTCGCTGATGAGGTCGCCCGCGTGCGTGCCGACGATGCCGCCGCCGATCACGCGGTGTGTCGCCTCGTCGAAGATCAGCTTCGTGAAACCCTCGTCGCGGCCGTTGGCAATGGCTCGCCCCGAAGCAGCCCACGGGAAGACGGCCTTGCCGATCTTGATGCCCTCGGCCTTGCACTGCTCTTCGGTCTTGCCGGCCCACGCCACTTCGGGGTCGGTGAAGGCCACCGACGGGATCTGGCGCGCATCGAAGAACGCCGCCTCGCCATGCGCCGCCTCGGCCGCGACATGCGCTTCGTGCACCGCCTTGTGGGCCAGCATCGGCTGGCCGACGATGTCGCCGATCGCGAAGATGTGCGGCACGTTGGTGCGCATCTGCTTGTCGACGTTGATGAAGCCGCGGTCGGTGACGGCGACGCCGGCTTTGTCGGCCGCGATGTTCCTGCCGTTCGGGCTGCGCCCCACCGCGACCAGCACCAGGTCGTAGAGCTGCGGCTTGTCGGGGGCCTTCTCGCCTTCGAAGCTGACCTCGATGCCCGCCTTCGTCGCCTTCGCGCCGACGGTCTTGGTCTTAAGCATCACCTTGTCGAAGCGCGTGGCGTTGAATTTCTCCCAGACCTTCACGAGGTCGCGGTCGGCGCCCTGCATCAGCCCGTCGAGCATCTCGACCACGTCGATGCGCGTGCCCAGCGTCGAGTAGACCGTCGCCATCTCCAGCCCGATGATCCCGCCGCCGATCACGAGCATGCGCTTCGGGATGCTCTTCAGCAGCAGCGCGCCGGTCGAGTCGACGACGCGTTCGTCGTCGGGCATGAAGGGCAGCTTCATCGCCTGCGAGCCGGCGGCGATGATGGCCTTGGCGAACTTCACGACCTTCTTGCCGCCATCGGCGCCGACGACCTGGAGGTGGTGCGGATCGAGAAAGCTGCCGACGCCCGTCACGACCTCGACCTTGCGCGCCTTGGCCATGCCGGCCAGGCCGCCGGTGAGCTTCTTGACCACGCCGTCCTTGAAGCCGCGCAATGCGTCGATGTCGACTTCGGGTGCGGCGTACCTGATGCCGTGGTGGCCGAGCAGCTTCACCTCGTCCATCACGCTGGCGGTGTGCAGCAGCGCCTTCGACGGGATGCAGCCGACATTCAGGCACACCCCACCGAGCGTCGGATAGCGTTCGACGAGAACCGTCTTCATGCCGATGTCGGCGCTGCGGAACGCGGCGGAATACCCACCCGGTCCGGCACCGAGGACGAGCATCTCGCACTCGAGGTCGGCCTTGCCGGTGTACTTCGCGGCGTTCGGGATCGCTGCCGCTGGCGCGGCGGCGGGCGCGGCAGATGCGGCCTTCGCGGGTGGTGTTGCAGCGGGCGCCGGCGCAGCCGCGCCCSCCGCCTCCAGCACCAGGATCACCGATCCTTCGCTGACCTTGTCGTTGACCTTGACCCTGATCTCCTTCACGACGCCGGCATGCGAGGACGGAATCTCCATCGAGGCTTTGTCGGACTCGACCATCATCAGCCCGGTGTCGACTGCGATCGTCTCGCCCGGCTTGACCATCAGCTCGATGACAGCGACATCCTTGAAGTCGCCGATGTCGGGCACTTTCACTTCCACAAGATTGGCCATGACCCGGATCCTCAGAACAGCACGCGCCGCATGTCGGCGAGCAGGTTGGCGAACGTGACGTTGAAGCGCGCCGCGGCGGCGCCGTCGATCACGCGGTGGTCCCAGGAGAGCGACAGCGGCAGGGTCAGGCGCGACGACCAGTTCTTGCCATCGGCCGAGTGCTGCTTCCAGTAGCTCTTGCACACACCCATGATCGCGACCTCGGGCGCGTTGATGATGGGCGTGAAGTAGATGCCGCCGATGCCACCGAGCGAGCTGATCGTGAAGGTCCCGCCGGACATCTGATCCGGCTTGAGCTTGCCGTCGCGCGCGAGTTTCGCGAGCTCGCCCATCTCCTTGGTGATCTCGGGAATGGTCTTCTTGTCGCAGTCGCGGATCACCGGAACCATCAGGCCGTTTGGCGTGTCCGCCGCGAAACCGATATGCCAGTAGTTCTTCAGCACCAGGCTGTCGCCTTCGAGGCTGGCGTTGAACTCGGGGAACCTCTTCAGCGTCGCGACGGCCGCCTTCATCATGAAGGGCAGCATGCTGATCTTGACGCCCGACTTCTCCAGCTCCTTGTTCATCTGCACGCGGAACTGCTCGAGGTCGGTGATGTCGGCCTCGTCGTGCGTGGTGACGTGCGGGATCACGACCCAGTTGCGATGCAGATTCGCGGCCGAAATCTTCTTGATGCGCGACAGGTCCTTGCGCTCGACGGGCCCGAACTTGGCGAAGTCGACCTTCGGCCACGGCAGCAGATCGATGCCGCCCACGCCGGAGCCGCCGGCGGTTGCCGCGGCGCTCTTCGCGGCCGGCGCCGGCGCCGCGCCGCCGCCTTTCGCGAAGGACTCGACATCCGCGCGAACGATGCGGCCGTGCTCGCCACTGCCCTTCACTTTGCCGAGATCGACACCCAGCTCGCGCGCCAGCTTGCGCACCGCCGGCCCCGCATAGGCCAGCACGAACGCCGCCTCGTCGACCTGGCCCGCGGCGCCTGCCGAAGCCACCGGTGCCGCGGCGGTGGTCGGCATCGCTGCAGCAGTCGATGTCGGTGTCGCGGCCGGTGCCGCGGTCGCGCTGCCGGTGGCCACCACCATGATCACACTGCCCTCGCCGACCTTGTCGCCGAGCTTGACGCGGATCTCCTGGACCACGCCGCCGAGCGGCGCCGGCACGTCCATCGTCGCCTTGTCGGATTCGAGCGAGATCAACGGGTCCTCGGCCTTCACCGTGTCGCCGACCTTCACGAAGACCTCGATCACCGGCACGTCGCTGAAATCGCCGATGTCGGGCACACGCACCTCGGCCAGCCCGGCCGGCGCACTGACCGGTGACGGCGGCGCGCTGACGCTCGGCTTGACGGCCTCGGCGGGCGCGGCAGCGGCCCCGGCGCCTTCGAACTGCATGATCACGCTGCCTTCGCTGACCTTGTCGCCGACCTTCACGGCAATGCGCTTGACGACGCCGCCGGACGGTGCCGGCACGTCCATCGTCGCCTTGTCGGATTCGAGCGAGAGCAGCGGGTCTTCGGCCTTGACCGTGTCGCCCACCTTCACGAACACCTCGATCACCGGCACGTCGCTGAAGTCGCCGATGTTGGGAACCTTGATGTCGATAACTTGGCTCATGTTCTGGTTCCTGGTCAGACGGTCCACGGCGCGGCGCGCTCGGTTTCCAGGCCGTACTTGGTGATCGCCTCGGCGACGACCGCCGGCTTCACGAGGCCGTCGTCGGCGAGCGCCTTGAGCGCGGCAACCGCGACGTAGTAGCGGTCGACCTCGAAGAAGCGCCGCAGCTTCGCGCGGTAGTCGCTGCGGCCGAAGCCGTCGGTGCCGAGCACCACGTAGCGCCGGCCGGCCGCCTGCACGTACTCGCGCACCTGGTCGGCGTAGTTGCGCATGTAGTCGGTCGACGCGACCACCGGTCCCTCGTGGCCTTCGAGGCAGGACTCGACCCAGCTCTTGCGACGCGCCTCGGTCGGGTGCAGCAGGTTCCAGCGTTCGGTCGCCATGCCGTCGCGGCGAAGTTCGTTGTAGCTGGTGGCGCTCCAGATGTCGGCGGTGACGCCGAAGTCGGACTTCAGCAGCTCAGCTCCGGCCATCACTTCGCGCAGGATGGTGCCGCTGCCCATCAGCTGGACGCGCAGGCCCTTCTTGGCGGCCTTGCCGGCGTCCTTCAGCATGTACAGACCCTTGAGGATCCCCTTCTCCGCGCCCTCGCCTGCCTCCGCCATGCCGGGGTGCGGGTAGTTCTCGTTCATCAGGGTGACGTAGTAGTAGACGTCTTCCTGCTCCTCGTACATCCGCCGCATGCCTTCGCGGATGATGGTGACCACCTCATACGCAAAGGTCGGGTCGTAAGAGACGCAGTTCGGCACGGTGCCGGCCAGGATGTGGCTGTGGCCGTCCTCGTGCTGCAGGCCTTCGCCGTTCAGCGTGGTGCGCCCGGCCGTGCCGCCGAGCAGGAAGCCGCGCGCGCGGATGTCGCCGGCCAACCAGGCCAGGTCACCCACCCGCTGCAGCCCGAACATCGAGTAGTAGATGTAGAACGGGATCATCGGCACGTTGTTCGTGCTGTACGACGTCGCCGCGACGATCCAGCTCGACATCGCGCCGCCTTCGTTGATGCCCTCCTGCAGCACCTGGCCGTCCTTGGACTCGCGGTAGTACATCAGCTGGTCGGCGTCCTGCGGCTTGTAGAGCTGGCCGACCGACGAGTAGATGCCGAGCTGGCGGAACATGCCTTCCATCCCGAAGGTGCGCGATTCATCGGGCACGATCGGCACGATGTGCTTGCCGATCTGCTTGTCGCGCACCAGCGTGCCCAGCATCTGCACGAACGCCATCGTGGTCGAGATCTCGCGCTCGCCCGAGCTGTCGAGCAAGCGCTGGAAGGTCGCGAGCGGCGGGATCGCGAGCGACGCCGACTTGCGCCGGCGCAGCGGCAGGTAGCCGCCGAGAGCCTCGCGCCGAGCGCGAAGGTACTTCATCTCCGGGCCGTCTTCGGGCAGCTTGACGAACGGGATGGTTTCCAGTTCGGCGTCGCTCACGGGAATCTGGAAGCGGTCGCGAAAGCCCCGCAGCGCGTCCAGCGTCATCTTCTTCGCCTGGTGCGCGATCATCTGGCCTTCGCCCGATTCGCCCATGCCGTAGCCCTTGACGGTCTTGGGCAGGATCAGGGTCGGCTGGCCGGTGTGCTTGACGGCCGCCGCGTACGCCGCGAACACTTTCTCGGGGTCGTGGCCGCCACGCGTGAGCCCCCAGATCTCGTCGTCGCTCATGTCGGCGACGAGCGCGCGCGTCTCGTCGTACTTGCCGAAGAAGTGCTCGCGCACGTAGGCGCCGCTCTTGCTCTTGAAGTCCTGGTACTCGCCGTCGACGCACTCCTCCATGCGCTGCAACAGCTTGCCGCTCTTGTCCTTGGCGAGCAGCGCGTCCCAGCCGCTGCCCCACAGCACCTTGATGACGTTCCAGCCCGCGCCGCGGAACACGGACTCGAGCTCCTGAACGATCTTGCCGTTGCCGCGCACCGGGCCGTCGAGGCGCTGCAGGTTGCAGTTGATGACGAAGATCAGGTTGTCCAGGCCCTCGCGGCCGGCGAGCGAGATCGCACCGAGCGACTCGGGCTCGTCCATCTCGCCGTCGCCCATGAAGGCCCAGACCTTGCGCTGCGTGGTCTCGGCCAGGCCACGGCCCTGCAGATACTTCAGGAAGCGCGCCTGGTAAATCGCCATCAGCGGGCCCAGGCCCATCGAGACGGTCGGGAACTGCCAGAACTCGGGCATCAGCCACGGGTGCGGGTACGAGGAGATGCCCTTGCCGCCGGTCTCCTGCCGGTAACCGAGCAGTTGCTCCTCGGTCAGCCGTCCTTCGAGGAAGGCGCGCGCATAGATGCCCGGCGAACTGTGGCCCTGGATGAAGAGCAGGTCGCCGCCATGCCTGTCGTTGGCCGCGTGCCAGAAGTGACCGAAGCCGATGTCGTACAGCGTCGCGGCCGACTGGAAGCTCGCGATGTGCCCGCCGAGTTCGGAGCTTTCCTTGTTGGCGCGCAGGATGATTGCCATTGCGTTCCAGCGGATGATCGAGCGCAGGCGGTGCTCGATCGCGCGGTCGCCGGTCGACTTCTCTTCACGCTCGGGCGCAATGGTGTTGCAGTAGGCGGTCGTCAGCGAGCGCGGAACATAGACGCCATCACGGCGGCCCTGATCGACCAGGCGGTTGAGGAGGAAGTTGGTCCTGTCGCCACCTCGGTGCTGCTGCACCGAGCTCAACGCATCAATCCATTCGCTCGTCTCGATGGGATCGAGATCGCCTGTCGTGCTCATCGATGTCTCCTCTTGTCGTGGTCCTGTATCGCATCAGGCGATGCGACCGGCCCATGGATAGAGCAACCGACATGCCATCGACAACGGCGCGCTCGACATTGCCTAACTGCTTGATTTCTATGGGGTCGGGGTGTGCCCGTCGTGACGGGATCGCCGGTCACCCAGCATCTGGTCCGATGCGGTGTCCGATCCACCGGCGCGCCTCATTCGCGCAAACCCTGAGCCGAATCGAGACTTGCAGTGACTGCGTGATGTGCAAGTGCGCACGAATGACTGACGCGATCCTGCAGCCTCGACAGGTCGGTACGGGTGTATGCCTTGGGGTGCACCCTAGACGAGCAGGTGGCCTTCGAGTGTCTCGCGGCCGAGTGCCTTGAATTCGCCTTGCCGCACACATCGGCCCTGATCCAGCACGAGCACGTCGTCGGCGATGGCCTCGAGGAAGGCGAGGTTCTGTTCCACGACGATGAAGCTTGATCCGGTGGCTTGCCGCTCTCGAATCAGCACCGCCATCCGGTCGATGTTTTCCGGCTGGACGCCCTCGGTGGGCTCGTCGAGCAGGCTCAACGTCGCATCGAGTCCGATCGTTCGGCTGAACGACAGAAGCTTGCGTTCCCCGCCGCTCAGCGAGCCGGCGCGCTGATCGAGTCGCTCCTTCAAGCGCGGAAACTGCGCGAAGCACGCCGCGTAGCGGGCGAGGTCTCGGTGCGGCAGGTGCAGCCACAGATTCTCCGCAACACTCAACTCGCCAAACACCACGTTCTCCTGGGGCGCGTAAGCCAGGCCCCTCGCCACCCGACGGTGCGGCGGGCAGTCGCTCAGATCGCGCCCCTGCCAGGAGATTCGCCCCTGTTGAACGGGCAGGAATCCGGAGAGTGCTCGCAGGAGCGTGGTCTTGCCGACGCCGTTGCGGCCGAGAATGCCCAGTACCCGCTTCGGGCCGACCCGCCCGCTGACGCCGCGCACGACCATCGTGTCGGCGTAGCCGCAGACCACGTCGTCGAAGACGAACTCGGCGCTCACTTGTGCCCCCCTGCATAGACTGCCCGCACCGCCGGGTCGGCTTGCACCGCAGCGAGACTTCCCTGCGACAGCAATCGGCCCTGGTGCAGCACGAAGACCTCGCCACCCAGCGCGGCCACCGCGCTGATGTCGTGTTCGATCAGCAGTGCGGCCGCAGCGGTGCGATGGACCGCAAAGCGGATGACGTCGATCATGTGCTTCGTCTCTGCGGGCGAGAGCCCGGCGCAGGGTTCGTCGAGCAACAGCAGGCTGGGCTCGGGCGACAAGGTCATCACGAGTTCAAGGGCCTGTCGATGCCCCTGCGACAAGCTGCCCGCCTGCGTGTGCAACTGCTCCCGCAGCGCCGGAAAGCGGTCGAGCAGCTCCTGCTGAAGTGCGCTGCGCCAACCGTGCGGCCGACTCCCCAGCCAGCTCGCCCCCGTGACGCGGCGGGCCCACAGCGCGACGCTCAGGTTCTGTTGTACCGACAGCCCCGGGAACACGGAGGGTATCTGCAGCTTGCGGCCGATGCCGCGTCGCGCCACGCGCCATGCGTTGTGGCCGGAAATGTCGTGGCCATCGAACAGGATGCGCCCCGCCAGCACGGGCAGCCGGCCGGTCATGACGTTGAACGCCGATGTCTTTCCCGCGCCGTTCGGGCCGATCACGCTGCGAATGCCGGGCCCGTCGAGTCGCAAGCTCAGACCATCGAGAATCCTGACGCCGCCTTGCCCCGTCGCCACGGCTTCGAGCGCGAGGCTGGGCGTCGTGCCGTCTGCAACCACCTCGTCGAGGATGGCAGGCACCGCGGTGTGGGCAGCGGATTCACCGTGCCGCCAGAGGCTGGCGGCGATTCCGGCGAGACCGCCGGGCATGAACCTCACGACGAGGATGAAGAGAATCCCGACGGCCACCTCCCAGGACGCGAACTGATCGCGCAGCTCCGACGAGGCATAGCCCACCAGTACCGCACCCAGCAAGGCACCGAGCGGGCTCGCCTTGCCACCCACGGCGGCCCAGATGACGAACTCCGTCGACAGGACGAAGCCCATCGCGAGCGGCGTCACGATGCCCTGGTGAAGCGCGAACAGCCCGCCCGCGCCGGCAGCGAGCAGCGCGGAGAAGGCGAAGGCGGTGGCCTTGATCCGATCGGTGGCGTAGCCGAACAGCTGGAGCCGATCCTCGTTCTGCGCCAGGGCGCTCCACACCACACCCAGCGGCTTGGCGAGCACCAGCCCGATGAATGCCGTGCTGGCGGTCGCGCAGGCGGCGATCAGCCAGTACAGCGTGCTGTATCGCTCCAGCCCGGGAAGATCGGGAATGTCGGCCATTCCGTTGAACCCGCCGGTCAGCGAGCTCCATTGCTGCGCGGCGAGAAAGCCGAGCATGGTCATCGCCAGCGTGATCAGCGAGAAGTACGGCCCGGCGCGATGGCTGCGCGCGAACACGAGTCGCGCGACGACGTACGCGAGCGTGGCGGGCAGAAACAGCGCCAGCGGCAGTGCGGCAAACCACAGGCTGTCGACCCGGGCAGCCTTCAGGATCCCGCCAACGAGATAGGCCCCCAGTCCGAAGAACAGTGCGTGACCCAGCGGAAGAAACCCGAGCCGCCCCCAGCACAGTGCGACGCCTTGCGTTGCGATGCCATAGACCAGAAAGAGCGCGATCTGATAGGCGACGAAGTCGTCGCACAGGAAGGGCATCGCCACCAGTGCCGCCGCCAGCAGCAACGGCGCAGCCGCGGGCGAAGCGCCGCGGTGCCGCATGCGCTGCGCCAGCCTCGCCGGAGGTGCCTCAGCGGCGAGCAAAGAGTCCATCGGGTTTGAGCCACAAGAAGAGAATCGACAGAACGAGCACGACGGCATAGCCACTGGTCTGGCCGGCGATGCTGCTGACCAGGGCCTGTGATCCGCCGATCACGCCAACGCCTCCCGCGAAGCCGCCCAAGGTGCCGAGGCCGCCGACGACGAGGACAAAAAAGGCATCGAGAAGGTAGTCGACCCCGATGCCGGGCTCGATGCGTACCAGCGGCGCCAGCAGCACGCCGGCCGCACCGGCGAGCATCACGCCGACCACGAAGGCCTGCGACGCCAGGCGCCGGGTGTCGATGCCCAGACTCTGGGCCAGGACCGGGTTGCTCGTCATCGCCCGCACGCGCAAGCCCGCGGCGCTGCGTCGATACCAGAAGAACAGCGCGATCATCACGAGCACCGCCAGCGCGATCAACGCGAGTCGGTAGGCGGGGTACTGAATGCCGAGCAGCGGCACCGGCGTGCCGAGCTGGCTCTCCACGTTGCGGTAGCCCTTGCCGTAGACGGCCTCGACGAGTTTGCGCATCAGCATCGCGAGCGCCCACGTCGCCAGCAAGGTGTCGAAGGGCCGCTGGTAGAGCGGCCGGATCAGCCACCTTTCGACAACGTAGCCGAGCGCGCCACAGACCAGCATGGCCAGCGGGAACGCGGCGATGAGAGGCCAGCCGAACTGCTGAACGGTGACGACCGAATAGGCGCCGAGCATCACGAACTCCCCGTGCGCCATGTTCATCACGCCGAGCAGCCCGAACACCACCGCCAGCCCCAAGGTCGTCAGGGCCAGCGTCGCCAGTGCGTAGGCGATGTTCAGGCCGTGAAGGAAAGCGCTCGCGTCCATCGCCGACTCACAACTTGCAGGTCTGTCCGGAGCCGACCCGCGCAAACGTCTTGATCACATGGAAGCCATCGCTGCCGACGTCGGCGACGTAGATGTCCTGCTCGACGTGGCGCGCGTGCATCGTCACGACGCCACGCGGGCCGTCGTAGCTCGCCCCTTCGGAGGCAGCGTCCGTCTTCGCTACGTCGAGCGAACCGGCGCGCTTCGCCACGGCTTCCAGCATCAGGAAACCTTCGTAGGTCGACTCCGCCAGACCGTTCAGCGCCGGCGCCTGCGGCCCGAAGCGTTTGAAGTAGGCGTCGGCGAAAGCCTTCGCCGCCGGGGTCGGGATGTTCGCGAAGTAGCCGGCGCTCGAATACAGATTGCGGGCATTGGCCGCGCCGATCCCTGCGAGCGTGTTCTCCTCGAGCAGCGTCCCGAGACGAAGCACCTTGTCCGCGAGGCCGAAGCTCGCAAAGGCCTTGTTGAAGGTGACCGACGCGCCGCCGACCAGCGACACCAGCACGGCGTCGGCCCCGGTGTCGCGGATCCGTGCCAGGCTCGAGTCGAAGTTGTCGGCCGTGAACGGCAGGTATTCGTCACCGACCACCTGGGCGCCGGTCTTCTCGATGTACGCCTTGGCAGCGGCGTTGGTGTTGCGACCCCAGATGTAGTCGTTGCCGATCATGAACCACTTCTTCGGCTTGCGTTCCGCGGCGATCCACGGGATCACCGGCGCGAGTTGCTGCTGCGGCGTCTCGCCATTGACGTAGGTGCCCTTGGCGCACTCGTTGCCTTCGTACACCGGCGTGTAGAAGTACGGCACTTGCGCCTTGAACAGGCCCACGAGCGCACCCCGAACGGCACTGTCGTGCATCCCGATGACGGCCTGTGCGCCCGAGCCCTTCCAGAGCTTGAGGGCCGCCTGCGACGCTTCGGCAGGCGCCAGGCCGGCGTCGCCGAACATCGGCTCCAGCTTGCGGCCGAGGATGCCACCGCGCGCGTTGATCACATCGACCGCGAGCTCCGCACAGGCCTTGGCCGACGGGCCGAAGAGTCCGGCCGGGCCGCTCTGCGGAATCATGACCGCAATCTTGAGTGGCGCGGCGGCGAAGCTGCGCGGCACGGCCGCCAATGCAGCGGTGGCGGCGGTGGAGCGAATGAAGGTGCGACGGTCCATGAGAGCTCTCCTCGGTTTTGTGGGGTGTGGCGGCAGTGAGGGTCAGAACGGCATCGGCGCGCGGGGCGCGCGCGGCAGCACCGCTTCGATCGCAACCGCGATCGAGAGCAGGCGCTGGTCGCTCTCGGCCGGCGCATCCAGTGCGAGCCCGACGGGCAAGCCTGCCGACACGCCCGCCGGAAGACTCACACCGGGGATGCCCGCATTGCTGCCGGGATCGGTGTTGCGGATGAAGGTCGGAAAGGTCGGGCAGTCGCGCCCGTTGAGCCGCACGGTCTCGTCCTCCCCGATGCGACTGGCGGTAAGCGGCGTGGTCGGAAACACCAGCGCCTCGACGCCTGACCGCCCGAACGCGGACGCGTAGATGCCCTGAAGGCGACGGCGCGTCGCCAAGGCGTCTTGATAGGCCGCGTCGCTGACCGCGCCGCCGCTGATCAGCGGCGCCGCGATCGCCGCGACATCGGGGTTTCCGATGCCGGCGACCACTTGTTCGAACGAGACGGTGCGACCCGTCTCGTGCAGGTAGTGCCGCATGTCGCGGACGAACTCGTACAGCGCAATCGGAAACCCGGCCGCGTCGCTGGCCTCCTTGGCGCCGGCCAGGTCGACGTTCACCAGTTCGACACCGGCCGCGCGCAGCGCTTCGAGCGCCGATTCGGCGACGCGGCGGACGCCCGGCTCGAGATCGTCCCAGAAGAGCTCGCGCGGGACACCGAGGCGCAGTCCGCTCAGGCTCACGGTCTGCAGCGCCCAATGCGCCGAGCTCAGCACCTGGTCGATCAGTGCACAGTCCCGGATCGTCCGCGCCAGTGGCCCGGCGGTGTCACGTGTCGCGGAGATTGGCGCGATGCCGTCGCCCGGCACCCGACCGACCGTGGGCCGCAGCCCGGCAACACCGCACAACGCGGCGGGCACGCGCACCGAGCCGCCCGTGTCCGTGCCGATCGCTGCCGGCACCAGGCGCGCCGCCACGGCGGCGCCGGAGCCTCCGCTGCTGCCGCCCGGGATTCGCATGGCGTCCCAGGGGTTGCGCACGGGGCCGGTGACGCGGTTGTTGGTGGTGATTCCGAACGCCAGTTCGTGCATGTTCAGCTTGCCCGCGATCAACGCACCGGCATCCCGCAGCCGACGCACCACTTCGGAATCCTGTGCGGGACAGCCATCGCGCAGCGCCCCGGTACCGACGCCGCAGGGGAACCCGACCGCGTCGATGTTGTCCTTCAGCGCGATCGGAATCCCCAGCAGCGGAAGCCGCTCGCCGGCCGCAATGCGGGCGTCTGCCTGCCGCGCTTGCGCCCTCAGGCCCGGCGCATCGAACGAGGCGTAGACGTTGAGGGCGCTTGACACCTCCGTCCGAGCGATGAACTGCTCCACCAACGCGAGGCTCGTCAGCGCGCGGCTCTGCAGCAGTTCTCGAAGTTCAACAACACTCAGATCGGTTGGTTCCATTGGCGTGCCCCGGAGATTGACGTCAGGGTAAGAAGCCGCGGCACGCCTGACACCTATCAGGATGGATAGGGGTGTCACCGATTCGCGCGATGACGCCCGTCGATAGCATCGAAGCGCTTCGTGCACGCTCCTTGCTTCCCTTCCACCCCATGTACCTGTCCACATCCCAGACGCGAGCGCTCGGCGAAGTCATGCGCTTGCTGGCGGACGCCACCGACTCGGACCTGCTCCGCGATCAGCTGGCGCTGCCGATGCTCGACCTGTTGGGGGCCGACACCTATGTGTCGATGGTCTGGAACGGCGAGTCGCATCGTTTCGAGCGCATGAAGGCGCTGAACATGTCGACGGCGAATCTGCAATCCTGGGACCAGCACTTCCGCTTCATCGATCCGCTGACGTTTCCGATGATGGAACGCCGGCGCCCGACGGTCGCGACGCAGATTCTTTGCCAGCACGACCTGGCCCGAACCGAGTTCTTCAACGACTTCCTGCAGCGCGATCGCATGCATTGGGGCGTGAACGTCTACTTCTACGACAAGGATGCCTGCGTCGGCGACTTCCGCATCTGGCGGCGACGCGAGCGCGGCAATTTCGAGAGCAACGAACTCGAGGCGCTGCGTCTCGTCGAGCCGGCGATCACCGCGGCGCTCGCACGCCTGCATTGGCAGCAGCACTGCATGCCGGCGCCCGTCGTGTCCGAGCGCGCCGAGGCGCAGTTGCAGCGTCTGGCCCGGCTCAGCCAGCGTGAGGCGGAAGTCGCCTGGCTGGTGAGCTGCGGGTGTCCGGACAAGCAGATCGCACGTCAGCTGAACGTCGGGCATCCCACCGTCCGGTTCCACCTCACCAACGTGTTTCGCAAGCTCCAGACCGACAACCGCGCGGCGCTTGCGGCGCGCGTCCAGTCGCTGATGGACGCGCAAACCGGTCGTGAGTCCTGATCACGGCGTTGCGCTGAGCGATGCGGCTCGCTATGACAGAAGCGCCGGTTGCGCATGCGCCGGGTCGGGCGTGGCGGCGGCCGTCGCTTCGCGATGCGCCTCGATGCGCTCGGCCAGGTACAGCGCATCGCGCGCCACACCGGAGAAGCGCCCCGATCCCCAGGTGTGGAGCCAAGGCAGGCCGAGGAAGTACAGGCCTTCCTGACGCGTCACGCCGCGCACATGCTGCGGGTGGCCGCGGCCATTGAACACCGGGGCATCGAGCCAGGCGAAATCGGGCGAGAAGCCGATGCACCAGATCACCGACGAGATGCCGGAGGCGCTCAGATCGAGCTCGCCGCGCTCGGCGGCCGGCGCCCACACCGGCACATAAGGCTGCCCCGGCGGAGCATCGAGGCCGCGCTCGGCGATGTACTTGTCGATGCTCGCGTTGATGCCGTTGTAGGTGCGGTCGGCACTGTCGAGCACGGCCGTCAGGTTCGGCTCGAACTTCAGCGTACCGGCACTCTCGACGTCGGTGAGTGCGCCGTAGAGCTGCATGCCTTCGAGCGCGAACTTGCGCAGGTCGATGTCGCGTCCGCCATCGCGGCCGGTGACGTAATGGTTGGTGTTGTCACGCACGCCCTCGCGCAACGGGTGCTCGTGCACCGACATGTCGTAGTAGCCCATGTCGGCGAGCCAGTCGACCACGTCCTTGCCTCGGTAGAAGCGCGCGCAGCGCGGCGCAGCGCCGATCGCCAGCACCACCTGACGGCCCTCCAGGTGCAGGTCCTCGGCGATCTGCGCGCCCGATTGGCCGGCACCGACCACCAGCACCGCACCCTTCGGCAGCGAGGCCGCATTGCGGTACTGCTCGGAATGCAGCTGCAGCAGATGGCGCGGCAACCGCTCGGCCATGCGCGGGATGATCGGCAGGTGGTAGCCGCCGGACGCGACCACGACCTGGTCGGCAGTGAACCCGCCGTCGGAGGTCTCGATCGCGAAACCGCCCTGCCCGCGCGGCGCCACGCGCCGCACCGCCACGCCCTCGCGCAGCGGCGCGTTCGCCGCGGCCTTGAAGTCGTCGAGGTAGTCGAGGATCTCGTCCTTCTTCATGAAGCCGTGCGGCTCGCCGCCGCGGTACTCGTGACCCGGCAGGCGGCACTGCCAGTTCGGCGTGACGAGGCAGAAGTTGTCCCAGCGCTGATGGCGCCAGACATGCATCGCGCGGTGCTTCTCGAACACCACGTGATCGATGCTGCGCTCGGTCAGGTAGTGCGAGAGGGACAGGCCGGCCTGGCCGCCGCCGACGATCGCGACGCTGTGGTGAGGTGTGGTGGGCACGATGTCGTTCACTCCTGGAAGGCCAGCATCTCGACGCGCGCGTCCGCGTCGCCGGCAAAGCGCTCGGCCTGCGTCTCGATCGTCGCGAGCTGATCCGACGCGCGCGAGCAGGCGTAGCCGAACTTCGCCGCGACGCGGTCCGACGCGATCTGGGTCGCCTCGCGCACGCGCTGCAGGAATTCCGGCAACGCGTAGCTCGCGCCGACCTCGAAGTAGTCCTGGATCACCAGCGACGGCGAATAGCAGGTCGACTCGCTGGCGTCGGGCCAGCGCAGTTGGTAGTGCATGGCGGGCATCAGTGTTCCTCGACAAGTTGCGAAAGTCGGTAGAGCGCCTCGTGGCGCTCGGCGCTGTGCGCCCAGGCAAAGCGGCGGCAGACAGCCGGCGGCTCGCGCAAGCGGCCCTGCGCCACCGCGCGCTGCAGTGCATCGGCGATCGATGTGCTGGCCAGCGGATCGGCCCACTGCACATCGCCTTCTGCGAAGTGCTCGGTGAACGGCGCGATGCGCGACACGACCGCCGGCGTGCCGCAGGCCAGCGCTTCGAGCGCGGCGAGGCCGAAACCCTCGAGCAGCGACGGCATCGCCAGCACGTCGGCGATGCGGTAGAGCGCCGGCACGTCGGCATCGGGCAGCGGGCCGGTCAGCACGATCGCCTCGCCGCGGCCGATGACCAAGCCTGCCGCGGCCGCCTCGGCGCGAAAGGCCGTCGCCTCGCCGCTGTGGTCGAGCAGGCTCGCGCCGCCGGCCACCACGAGCTGTGCGCGCGGCAACCGGTGTCGCAGATGCAGCAACGCCTGCAGCAGCCGACGCGTGTTCTTGCGCGCCTCGATGCCGCCGACCGTCAGCACCACGGGTCGACCGCGGCCGATGCCGTGGCGTCGTGCGAGCTGCAGATCGCGTGGGTCGGGGCGGGGCATGTAGCGGCTCAGGTCGACGCCGTTCGGCACTTGCACCGCCTCGACGGCGTACTCGTCGTGCAGACGCCGGCACCACAGCGCACTGACGCACAGCACGCGCGCGGCCGCGCGGATCGAGCGCTCTTCCCAGGCCTGCACACGCGCATCGCCATAGCGGTCGACGTGGTGCACGGTGCGCAGGTAGCCGTCGATCGCACCTTGCTGCACGAGGTCGGCGAGTGCATTGGCGCCGATGCCGTCGTGCGCATGCAGGATGTCGAAGCGCTCGCGCTGCAGCAGCGCCGCGAGATGCACGCGCAGCGCGTCGATGCGCCGCCGCACGGTCTCGGCCAGGTCGGCTCCCGCGGGCGGTGCGGGCGCCAGTTCGACCCGGCACGGCGTCTCGCGGAAGAACCCCTGCCCCGGCGCGGCCGGCGCGATCAGCGTCACCGTGTGCCCGAGCGCCATCAGCGTGCGGCCGAGCTCGAGCACGTGCACGACACCGCCGCGCGGGTTGGTCGAATGGGTCAACAGCGCGATGTTCATCGGCCGCCGCCCTCGCCGGCGGTGATGAAGGGCTCGGCCGCGATGTCCCACAGCAGCGCCTCGCCACCGCGGTGCTGCAAGGTCACCTGCGGCTGCGCGAGCACCTCGCCGATCACCGCGCAGCCGATCTCGCGCGCACGAAAGCGCGCCAGCACCGCATCGACATGCTGCGGCCGCACGCTGAGCACGAAGCCGTAGCTCGGGAACGAAGTCAGCCAGCGCAGCAGCGCGACCTCGTCGCCGGGATCGAGCGCATCGGGCCGGGGGATCGCATCGACGTCGACGCGCGCACCGGCCTTCGAGCACTCGAGCAGCATCAGCGCGGTGCCGAGCGCGCCGGCCATGCTGATGTCTTTGGCCGCGTCGCACAGGCCGTCCTCGGCGAGCGAGGGCAGCACTTCGAGGTCGTTCCGCAAACGTTCCGGCGGCGCTTCGGTCGAGCAGTTCCAGTACGGATACGGCTCCTGCCACGCGCCCCGCAGGTCGATTGCCATCAGCAGCGCATCGCCCGGCCGCGCGTCGAAGCTGGTGAGGAGCTTGCGCGCGCGCCCGACGATCGCCACCGCGAGCTGGCCGCGCACGCTTTGGTAGTTGCTGTGGCCGCCGACGATCGGCACGCCATAGCGCCGCGACGCTTCTGCCAGGCCTTCGAGCAGCGGCGCGGCGGCTTGCGCGCCGGCACTCCACAGCGCATCGACGACTGCCAGCGGCCGCCCGCCCATCGCATAGATGTCGCTGACATTGACCATCACGCCGCAGTAGCCGGCGAACCACGGCATGCGCTCGACGAACTCGTCGACGAAGCCTTCGATCGCGAACAGCAGGTGGTGGCCATCGCGGTCGGGAATCGCGGCGCAGTCGTCGCCGACCGCGATGTCGGCCGGCAGCGTCGGCCCGAGTTGCCGCATCACCGAAGCGATGTCGCGCTTGTGCGCGAAGCCGCGACTGGCGCGCAGCGCATTGCACAGGGCCTGTGCGTTCACGCCGCCACCCCTGTGGAGCGCGTGACGAACCCGGCGTACGGCGCGTCGCACGGCGCGTAGCGCGCCAGATCGGCGCGCATCAGGTCGTGCGGCCGGCCGTGCAAGGTCTCGCGCTGCAGCGACTGCCAATGCAGGCGCGCGAACATCGCCGCGTTCTGGCTCTGCACATGCGCGAGGAACTCGCGGCAGCCGCGCGCATGCGCGCTGCTCACGGCCAGGCGGATCAAGGTCGCACCGATGCGGCCATGGTGGCGGAACGCTGCATGCACCGCGAGCCGCGAGCCCCACCAGCGGCCGGTCGACTCCTCATGGACGCGCACCGTGCCGACCACCGCATCGGGCGCGCCGCCCACGCACGACAGCGCGACGAGGAGCTGCGCGTGTTCGTCGATCGCATCGCGGTCGTCGTCGAGGAAGATGCCTTGCTCGGCGCAGAACACCGCGCGGCGCAGCGCCAGCGCCTGCTCGCGCTCCCAGTTCGTCGCGGCCCACTTCACGCGGAACTCGCAAGGCACGAAGCGGGACGGCTCGTCGAGCTCCTCATGTTGCGCAGCGCCCAGGGTGTCGAGCAGGCAGTTCATGGTCAGCTCTCGTACTGCGACAGCGACGAGCACGCGCCGCACTTGCCGCAGCCGGCCTTGATGTCGACGGAGCGAAGCCCGGCCAGCGCGACCATCGCGCCGAGCGGTTCGAGCACGGACTTCATCCACCCGGCCTCGGGCGCCGGATGGTCCTCGAGCGGCGTGCCGGCGATCGGCACGAACGGCACGACGAACGGATACACGCCGAGCGCGACGAGCCGCTCGCACATCGCGAGGATCTCTTCGCGGGTATCGCCAAGGCCAGCGAGCAGGTAGGTGCTGACCTGGCCGCGCCCGAACACCCTCACTGCAGCCTCGAAGGCCGACAGATAGCGCGCGATCGGCACCGTGGCCTTGCCCGGCATGATGCGTTCACGCAGCGCCGGGTTGACGACCTCTAGGTGCATCCCGAGCGTGTCGATGCCGGCGGCGTGCATGCGCTCGAACCAGCGGTCGTCGCCGGGCGGCTCGCACTGGCCCTGCAGCGGCAGGTCCACCGCGGCCTTGATCGCGAAGGCACTGTCGGCCAGCACCGCGGCGCCGCGATCGTCGCCGGGCGGGGTGCCGGTCGTCATCACCATGTGCTTCACGCCGTCGAGCAGCACCGCCATGCGCGCGACCTCGGCGAGCTGCTGCGGTGTCTTGTGTGCGACGGTGCGCCCGGCCGCCAGCGACTGGCCGATCGCGCAGAACTTGCAGGCCTTCTTGCGGCTCTCGTAGCGGATGCAGGTCTGCAGCACCGTGGTGGCGAGCACATCGGCGCCGTGCAAGGTCGCGATGTGCGAGTACGGCACGCCGTCCAGTGTCTGCAGCGCATAGAAGCGCGGCTGCTTCGGGAACTCGATGCGCGCGATCGGGATCGCGCCGCGCTTCAGCGCGCTGCGGCCGTCGGCGCCGGGCGCCTCGGCGACGAAGGGCGAAGCCCAGGCGCTCGAGGTGTGCACCGGCACCATGATCGTGTGGCCGTCGATCGTGACCGCCTTGTGGTCGGAGGGCCCGGCACCGCCGCGCCGGCTGGCGGCGCCGGCGCTCGGGTCGACCAGGCGCAGCCCGAAGGTCTGGAGCTCGGTCATCAGCTCGCGGCTGCTCGGCGAGAGTGTGGCGGTCATGCGGAAGGCTCCGGGTTGGGTGACATCGCAGTGGTTGCAGCGGGCATCTCGAAGAAGGTCTGCGCCGGCCGTTCGTTGATCGCCAGGCTGAGCAGCTCGGGCCGCGCGTAGTGGCCGACCGAATCCATCATTCGCTTGCGCTTGGTGATCAGTGCCATGTCGAGATCGGCGACGACCATGCCTTCGCCTTCGGTCAGCGGCTCGGCCAGGTACTTGCCCTCGGGGGAGACGATCGCGGTGTGGCAGCCGCCGCGCAGCGCCTGCTGCAGGCCCGCGTCGGGGGTCACGGCCTGCACCTGCGCGTCGCTCAGCCAGCCGGTCGCGTTGACGACGAAGCAGCCGGACTCCAGCGCGTGATGGCGGATCGTCACGCCCATCTGGTCGGCGAAGATCGGGCCGACCAGCGAGCCGGGGAACTGCGCGCAGTGGATCTCCTCGTGCTGCGCCATCAGCGCATAGCGTGCCAGCGGGTTGTAGTGCTCCCAGCAGGCCAGCGCGCCGATGCGGCCGACGGCCGTGTCGGCCACCTTGAGCCCGGCCGCATCGCCCTGCCCCCAGACCATGCGCTCGTGGTACGTGGGGGTGATCTTGCGACGCTTCAGCGCGAGCCGCCCATCGGCATCGAACAGCAGCTGCGTGTTGTAGAGGCTGCCGTGGTCGCGCTCGTTGACCCCGAGCAGCACCACGATGCCGCGCGTGCGCGCCCGCTCGGCCACCGCCTGCGTGACCGGCCCCGGCACGACCACCGCCTGCTCGTACAGCCGCAGGTGCTCGGGCCCCTGCTTGCACGGCGGCAGCACGAACGAGAAGTACGGGTAGTAGGGCACGAAGGTCTCGGGGAAGACCACCAGCTGCGCACCGCGATCGGCGGCCTCGTCGATCGCCGTGCAGACGCGGTCCAGCGTGCCGTCTGCCCGCTCGAAGTCGGGCGCGATCTGCACCGCGGCGGCACGGACGATGGCAGACGGCGTCATCTCAGCACCGCCCGGCCGCCCGAAGGTGCTGAGGCGCCCCCTCGGGGGGCAGCGAACAAAGTGAGCGTGGGGGTTTCATCTCACAGCGTCCAGGTGTCGAGGATGAACGCGTTCTCCTTGCGATGCAGCAGGATCAGGTCGAGCACGTCGAGCGGGTTGATCGGCCGGATGCCTTCGATCAGCGAACCTTCGCCATGGCCGTACAGCGCCTGCAGCGCGAAGCGGCACGCGTAGACCTTGCCGCCTTCGGCGATGAACTTGCCGATCTGGTTGTTGAAGTTCTGGTGCCCGGGAAAGGCTTCGTCGCCGAGCGTCGGAAAGCCGCGCTGCACGCCGAGCGTGACGCCCGGCCCGTACAGCAGGATCGAGGTGTCGAAGCCCTTGCGCTTCAGACGCGTCGCCTGCAGCAGGTTGACGAAGCCGATCGAGCCTTCGAAGGCGACGGTGTGGAACGTGACGAGCGCCTTCTCGCCGGGCTCGGCCTTCACGTCTTCGAAGACCTTCTCTTCATAGTCGACGAGGGCATCGCCCTTCTTGTGCGGGGGATGGGTGACCTTGGGCATGGTGTGGCTCCGTGGGTTGAGGGAACGCGGTGTTGCGAGGTGTTGCACCCGTTCATTCGCATGCGACGTGCCTCGGCGAGCGTTGCCGATGCGATCAAGGGCCGATCAATCAGGCGCGGCGCTGCCGAGGTCGACGCGGCCGCGGCCGAGCGGCGCCGCTGCGCCGGCGCGGCATGCGATTCGTGGCACCACCCCTGGGCGCACGGCATGCGATCAAAGCACCCGATCAATGGCCCGTCGCGCACCATCAACGAACGCGGGCAGGCGCGTCCCGCGATGAAGGGCTGGCACGATCGATGCGATCAATGCGTGTCGCCTGATGCGATCAACCACCGTGAGCCCGTCATGCCCCAACTCGCCGCACGCTGGCGCCGCCGCATCGAATCGATCGACCGCCCGGCCTACCTGCTGATCCCCGACCTGATCGCCGAAGACCTGCGCGATGGCCACCTCGCGGCACGCGACCGCCTCCCGACCTTGCGCGAGCTCGCGCAGGCACTCGCGCTCAACTACACGACGGTGGCGCGTGCGTATGCCGAGGCGCGCCGCCGCGGGCTGATCGATTCGCGGGCCGGCACCGGCAGCTTCGTGCGCGGCCAGGGCCGCACGCTGCCGTTGCGCAACGGCACCGGCGCCGAGATGACGATGAACCTGCCGCCCGAGCCCAGCGACGCGGCGCTGGTGGCGAAGCTGCGCGACAGCGCGGCGGAGGTCATCGCCGGCGCCGACCTGTACGGCCTGCTGCGCTACCAGGACTTCGGCGGCACGGCCGAAGACCGCGAGGCGGCCGTGCACTGGCTGCGCCGGCGCTTGTCAGGCATCGGCGCGGCGCGCGTGCTGGTCTGCCCGGGCATCCACAGCGTGCTGACGGCGCTGATCTCGCAGCTCGCGCGGCCCGGCGAGCTGATCTGCACCGACTCGCTCGCGTACCCGGGGCTGAAGGCGATCGCGGCGCAGCTCGGCGTACAGCTGCATGCGATCGGCCTCGACGAGAACGGCCCGGACGTCGGCGCCTTCGAACACGCCTGCAAGACGCTGAAGCCGAAGGCCGTCTACTGCAACCCGACCTTGCTGAACCCGACGACCGCAACCATGTCGGTGGCACGCCGCGAGGCGCTGGCCGACGTCGCGCTGCGCTTCAGCGTGCCGATCATCGAGGACGACGCGTACGCGATGCTGCCGCGCCGCAAGCTGCCGCCGGTGGCGACCTTCGCGCCCGAGCTGACCTACTACATCACCGGCTTCTCGAAGTGCCTGGGTGCGGGGTTGCGCAGCGCATATGTCTGCGCGCCGAACGAGCGCATGTCGCAGCGCCTCGCCGGCGCGTTGCGCGCGACGACCGTGATGGCCTCACCGGTGACCAACGCACTGGTCACGCGCTGGGTGCAGGACGGCACCGCCGAGGCCGTGCTGGCGGCCGTGCGCGACGAGTCGATCGCGCGCCACGAACTCGCGCAGAAGCACCTGGGCCACTACGGTATCGCCGCGCAGCCCGAAGGCTTTCACCTGTGGCTGCCACTGACCTCGGCGTGGAGCCCGGTCGAATTCGCGTCGTACCTGCGCCTGCAGGGTGTCGGCGTGGTCGCGAGCGCGGCCTTCAGCACCGACGGCGACCCGCCCGACGCGGTGCGCGTGTGCCTCGGCGGGCCGATTGGCCTGGACGATTGCGAGCGCGCGCTGCAGCTCATCGCCGAGACAATCGAGCATCCGCTGCATCCGCATGCGACGACGATGTGAATATCGCGCTCCTCAAATGCCCTTGTCGGTTGGGCTGCGGTACAGCTCCGCAGTCGCCTCCGTCATCGGGAAGTTGAGGTTGATGCCGCGCGGTGGAATCGGCGCGTTGAACCACTTCGCGTACAGCGCGTTGATCTTGCCGCTCTTCATCAGGTCGCGCACCGTCACATCGACCAGGCCCTTGAACTGCGGGTCGTCCTTGCGCAGCATGATCCCGTAGGGCTCCTGGCGCAGCACGTCCGGCAGGATCCTGTAGTCGTTGGGGGTCTTGGAACTGGCGATCTGACCCGCGAGCAGGACGTCGTCCATCACGAAGGCCACTGCCCGGTCCGACTCCAGGCTGAGGAACGAGTCCGCGTGGTCCTTGCCGTAGATCTCGTTGACCTGCAGGTTCTCCGCGCGCTTGTGCGCGCGCAGCAGCGGGATCGACGTGGTGCCGGTCGTCGTGACGATGGTCTTTCCACTCAAGTCGGCGAGGGACTGGATGCCGGACGCCTTCTTCACCGCGACGCCGACGTTCACCATGATGTAGTTGGGGCTGAACGCCACCTGCTGCTGGCGTGCCATCGAGTTCGTCGTCGAGCCGCACTCCAGGTCCACGCTGCCGTTCTGCACGAGCGGAATGCGGTTCTGCGACGTCACGGTCTGGTAGTTGACCTTCAGCGACGGCAGATGGAGCCGCGTCTTGATGGCGCTGACGATGTCCATGCAGATGTCGATCGCGAAGCCGACCGGCTGGCCGCTTCCTGTCACGTACGAGAACGGGATCGAGGCGTCACGATGGCCGATGGTGATCTCGCCCTTGGCCTTGATCTTCTCCAGCGTCCCGCCCTCCTGGGCTCGAGCGCTTGCGGAGATCAGCGCAAGGCACGTGCAGACGATCTGGATCGACCTGTCGAGACCCGCCAGTCGCGGGCGCGTGCAGCTTCGAAGTGCGAACCCGCACGACGCGCCATCCATCGTCTTCAATCACCTGGCTGATCCAGCAGACCTTCGAGACCTGGTCGACGGGGTCCGGTTGACCCGCGAGATCGTCGCGCAGGCTCCGTTGGGCAGAAGGTGCCGGGCGGAACTCGCTCCAGGCGCGGCAGTGAATTCGACGGGTGCACTGCAGGCGTGGGTCGCCCAGAACGTCGGCACCAGCTACCACCCCTCGGGAACTTGCCGAATGGGCACAGGCGCGGGCTCGGTCGTCGATGCCGCCGGGCGAGTTCACGGCGCCACCGCTCTGCGCGTCGTCGACGCTTCGATCATGCCGAGAACGGTCACAGCCAACATCAGCGCGACCGTCTACATGCTCGCCGAGAAGATCTCCGATGACATCCGCGGCAGGTTGCCAGCGTCCAGCCGACAGGACGGGCTTCGGTTGTCGATTCAGGCAGTGGCTGGTCGTCGTACGGGTGAAGCCTCCCCATGCACAGAGACTTCAGGCCCTCGGACAACCAACCTGTAAACCCCATGAAAAAGATGATCTTCGTCAGCCTGCCGGTCACCGACCTCAAGGCCTCGATCGCCTTCTACAAGGCCCTGGGATTCGACCAAAACCTGCAATTCAGCGACGATACCGCCGCCTGCATGGTGTGGAGTGAGGCGATCCACGCGATGCTGCTCACGCACGGCAAGTGGCGCACGTTCACCGAGCGGCCGCTCCCGCCGGCCGGGACGAGTGGGGTGATGCTCTCGCTGGCACTGGACAGCCGCGATGCCGTCGATGCCATGAACGTTGCCGCCGCGGCCCACGGTGGGCAAGCCGATGTCAACCCGGTCCAGGAGCTGGGCTTCATGTACGCCCGCGACCTCGCCGACCCCGACGAGCACCTGTGGGGGGCACTCTGGATGGATCCGGCGGCGATTCCGCCCGCTGATCAACAGAGCTGAGGGCCTGCCCGCAGCGCTAACCCAGCGCGCGTACACCTTGGGTGAGGCAGACTTGCAGACCTTGCTGCTGGCCTGCCGCCAGGCGCTCGACACCTCCACGTCCGCCGAGCAGGCGCGTGTGGAGGCGTTGCGCTGGCACCATCGGCTGCTCGTCGACGCCCATCTCATCTGGGCGCTGGAGGAAGATTGAATCGAACCCACAGATGGCCCGCTTTGCGCGGCGGCCTCATTGCCCTGGTCGCAGCCCTGCTGTTCGGCGTCAGCACGCCGCTCGTGCAGCGCTTCGGCGTCGGCGTCGGCAGCTTCACGACAGCCGCGCTGCTGTACGCCGGTGCGGCGCTGATCGGCGCGCTGCTGCGCCGGCCGATCGAGCGTGAGGCCCGCGTTCAACGCGGCGATGCGCCCCGCCTCGGCCTGATGGCGCTGTTCGGCGCGGTCATCGGCCCGGTTGCATTGGCGTGGGGGCTGCAGCGCACCAGCGGCGCCAGCGCTTCGCTGATGCTCACGCTCGAGGCCGTGTTTACCGCGGGGCTCGCACGACTCTGGTACCACGAGACGCTGGACCGTCGGGTCACTCTCGCGATGGCGCTCTTGACGCTGGGTGGCATGGCACTGGTGCTGGATCGTGCCGAGGGTGGCGCAAGCCAGATGCTCGGGCTGCTGGCCGTGATGGTCGCCACCGCGGCCTGGGGCGTGGACAACACCTTGTCGCGCGCCGTGGCCGACCGCGACCCCGGGCAGGTCGTGATGTTCAAGGGCGCGTTCGGCGCCATCGCCACGACGCTGCTGGCGCTTGCCCTCCGCGAGCCGCTGCCAGGGCTCTGGCCTGCGCTGGCGCTGCTGGCGGTAGGCGCGACCGGCTACGGCCTGAGTCTTCGCTTCTATCTGCTGGCGCAGCGTGCCTTCGGCGCGGCACGCACCGGCTCGGTGTTCGCGTTCGCGCCGTTCGTCGGCGCGCTGTTCGCGTTCATGCTCGGCGACCGCAGCGGCAGTGCCTGGATGCTTGCCGGTGCGGTGCTGATGGCCGCGGGCATCGTGCTCCATCTCGCGGAGAGCCACGCGCACGAACACGAGCACGACGAGGCGGAGCACGAGCACGCCCACGGCCACGACGACGGCCACCACACACATTCGCACGACCCGTTGCCGGTGGGCCGACACAGCCATCTGCACCGGCACGAGGCCACGCGGCATTCACACGCGCATGTCCCGGACGAGCAGCACGCGCATCGACACTGACGCGCTCGCCACGTGGAGCCGCCTCGAACGCACCACTTTGGACGAATGCACGCCCGAGAACGCGCTGCGGTTTGTCCGAGATTTTCGGCACGTCGTGCGCGTGCAACCGACTCAAACGGCACGTTGCTCCGAGCGTCTTCCGTATCCTTTGCTGCCATCCGTTAGCTTCAACCGATACCGCACTGGAGTCACAGATGAACCTCTTCAAAGTCTTTGCCGTCGCAGTCGCAGGCGCGTTGGCCACGTCGGCCGTGCAGGCGCATGGCATCTGGTTCGCGCAACGCTCGACCCAGCTCGCGCTGATTTACGGCGTGGGCGCCGATGACCTGGATGCCGTCAAGCGCCTGCCGCTCGTGAAGAGCGTCGCCGGCTACGACACCGAGTGGAAGGCAGTGCCGACGAAGTTACGCGTCGCAGGCCCCTTGCTGCTCGTCGACAGCGACGGCCAGCCCACCGTGGTCGCTGCGGTTCTCGAGAACGGCATCTGGAGCAAGACGCCTGATGGAGAGTGGCACAAGAAGGGCAAGGACGAGGTTCCAACCGCTGTCACCAGCGAAAAGACCATCAAGTACGCGGTGGTGATCCGCGGTGAGCTCAAGTCGGCCGTTCCGGCACTCCCCGATCAGACGCTGCAGATCGTCCCGGTCGATGCGACGCTGCCCGCAGAGATGGGCAAGCCGCTGAAGATGCGCGTGCTGTTCAAGGGCAAGCCGGTCGGCGGCGCGCTGGTGCAGAGCGACTACGTCAACGATCCCGATGGTCAGCCGGTGAAGAGCGGCACAGACGGCGGCGTCACGATCAACATTCGCAATCAAGGCCTGAATGTCGTGGCGGTCACGTTCGACGGGCCGCCGGACGAGCCCACCAAGATCGACAAGATCGAATACCGGGCCACCCTGTCATTCGTACTGCCGCACGCGCCGGAGTGAACGCGGGGTCGGCGAAACGGCAGGGTTCACCAGCGCCGCCCGTTCAAAGTGCGCAATCGTCTTCAAGGAACTGAGCGATGAGTCTCTCATCATGGAAGAAGTTGCCGCCCGTGCTCGTGCTGGGCGCCCTGGCGCTGGCGTTCAACGCGCCTGCCCACGCCCACGGCAGCTCGAAGCCGGAGCACGGTGGTGTCGTCCAGATTTCGGGCGAGACCTTGCTCGAACTGGTGGTGCGTCCCGACGGCGTTGCGCTGTACGTCAAGGACGACGATGACGAAGTCACGAGCACCGAGATGACCGCCAAGCTGACGATTGTCAACAAGGGCGCGAAGACCGAAGTTCCGATGCAGGCCGCCGCCGGCAACAAGTTCGAGGCCAAGGGTTTGAAGCTCGTCAGCGGTTCGAAGGTGAGCGTGCTGGTCGTCAACAAGAGCACCCAGGCGAAGGCCGGCGCGACCTTCAGCGTCGACTGATCACGGATGCGCGCTGCGCTCGACATGGTGAATGATCTCGGGTTCAAGGCCAGGGCGGTAGCCCAGAAGTGGCGGCCGCTCCCCCTCTTCCTGATCGTGCTCGCCATGCTGGCCGATCCCGAGGCGTTCGCGCACGGCGTGTCGGAGGACGACCGGGCGTTCATCCAGGGGAGTCCGGGCGTCAACATCGGCCCGTACGTCTACCTCGGCGCCAAACACATGGTGACGGGCTATGACCACCTGCTCTTTCTCTTCGGCGTCATCTTCTTTCTCTATCGTCTGAAGGACGTCGGGAAGTATGTGACGCTCTTCGCCGTGGGACACAGCACGACCTTGCTGCTGGGTGTGCTCGCGAACATTCATGCGAGCGCGTATCTGGTCGACGCCATGATCGGCTTCTCTGTCGTCTACAAGGCCCTCGACAACCTGGGCGCGTTGCGAAAGATCGTCGGCTTTGTGCCGAACCAGAAGGGCGCGGTGCTCGTCTTCGGCTTCTTTCACGGATTCGGTCTCGCCACGAAGATCCAGGAGATGTCGATCTCCCGCGATGGCTTGCTGACGAACCTCGTCAGCTTCAACGTGGGCGTGGAGATCGGTCAGTTCATCGCGCTCAGTCTGATCCTGATCGCGATGACCTGGTGGCGCCGCAGGCCCGCCTTTCCGAGCCACGTCGTCGTTGCCAATGCGGCATTGATGGGCGCGGGCTTCGTGCTGATCGGCTATCAGCTCTCCGGCTTTTTCCTCGGCCCAGCATGACCACCAACCTCGACCACGCGACCGCTTCGACGCCCTTTGAAGCCCCTCCTCGCACGCTGGCGATCGCCGTAGGCGCAGCCATGCTGGCGGCGCTGCTGATCCTGGTTCTGTTCGTGCTGCCGGCCGAGCGCGGCATCGACTTGACGGGCATCGGATCGGCGCTGGGCCTGACGCAAATGCGCGGTGACGGTTCGGCGGCAACCACGCCGACCGCGGCGAACACCGCCGCTACAGGCGAGCCTCAAAGCAAACAGTCCATCTCGAAGGCCGCGGCCCTGCGATCCGACGACATGACGATCGTCCTGAAACCGCACGAGGGAGCGGAGATCAAGGCGCAGATGCGTGCCGGTGACCACCTGATCTTTCGCTGGGAGGCGAGCGGCCCCGTGACCATGGACATGCACGGCGAGCGTCCCGATGCCGGCGAGGACTTCACGCGCTATTGGAAGGAAGCCGGACAGACAAGCGCGCAAGGGGCCTTCACGGCGCCCTTCGACGGCCGGCACGGATGGCACTGGCGCAATCGCACCGACCAGGCCGTGACGATCAAGGTGCGCACGGCGGGCTTCTACGAGTCGCTGTTTCAGCCGCACTGACGTTCCGCCTTCGTCTCGAGGCGCTGCGGCCACGCGGACCGCGCTGCGCCGGGCTGCGCGCATCGAGCCGCGACGCATGCACGTCGCCTCACGACATCCCGATGCGACACGACGCTGTCCGTTGTGGGGCACACGCTCGCACCACGCTCAAGCAACGCGCACCAGCACGCGGATTTCAGCAGCGACCGCTTGTGCCGCCGATGAAATCCGCAGGACATTCTGTCGACGTTGGCGCGAACGGCAGAGTGTGCATATAGCCACTTTCATAATGCCGACATGCCTCGTCGCCTCATCTTCATTGCGCTGCTGCTGTCAATGCTGATGCAGGCCACCACGCTCGGCAATCTGCCGGCTGGGCCAAGCAAGGGTCGAGAGGCGCTGCACGCAGTGCTGCACTGGGCGGGCTTGGGGCATCACCATCGTCAAGATCGTCCGGCGCCGCCAAGTCAGGAAGAGGATGCTGCGGGCATCGAGGCAACCGGCGGCCTGCGCGTGTCCGCCGTCGCAGACACCGCGTCGGGCGGCTGCGATCAAGATCAGTCGCCCGAATCGATCCGGCATGTGCTGATGGACGGGTATGTGAGCGGCGCAGCGATGATCTCGTCGTGGGTCGGATCCCTGCCGACGCGCCTGTCACGCCCGATCGCGCTTCGCTCCGCCGCCGAGAAGGTGCCCGCGACGCCGTTCCTCGAAGGCTGGCGAAGACCCCCTCGGGCGGCCTGAGCCGCGCTTCCTCCCGCACGACGCGTCGATGGCGCGTCCGCCTGCGGCGAGGTCATTCAGCCATGGCGGAGCCTCCGCCGCCGGGGAGCGAACAACCCTCTGCTCGCGACCCGGCGCCTGGAGAACGCAGCCTGTCTTGTCACATCGAGCAGGCGGCATGCATTCGCACGCCGCAGCGGCCACGCCATGCCCGCCATTTGAGTTTTTGAGCCGTTTGTACCCAGGAGCCTGACCACCATGTCCACCCGATATTTCCTTCGCGCCGCCGTCCCGGCAGCGGCCTGTCTTGCCTGCAGTCCGTCGCTGTGGGCCGCTGACGCCGCGCCCTTGCCTGCCGATGCGGCCTCGAGCCCCGGCGCGAGCGCTGCGACGACGACGCTCAGCACGGTCGAGGTCAAGGCGGTCAAGCAGCCGTATCGCAACATTTCCGCCACGGGCGCCACGAAGAACGACGCGCTGATCAAGGACCTGCCAATGAGCGTGCGTGTGATCACTGCAGACCTCTTGTCAGACGCCGGCGTCACCGATCTTTCAGGCGCGCTCGACCTCAGCAGCGGCATTTCGCGCACGAACAACTTTGGTGGCCTTTGGAACAGCTATGCGATGCGCGGCTTCACCGGCGATCCCAACTTCGGCTCCGACTACATGGTCAACGGCTTCAATTCGAGCCGTGGCTACAACGGCCTGCGCGACGGCGCCAACACCAACACCGTCGAAGTGCTGAAGGGGCCATCGTCCGCGCTCTATGGGCGCGGCGAGCCGGGGGGCACGGTCAACATCACGACCAAGAAGCCGCTGTTCCAACCCGCACAAACAGTCGAACTCTCGGCCGGAAGCTTCAACACCTGGCGCACCGCCGTCGATCTGACCGGGCCGATGAGCGAGACCATCGCCTATCGTCTGAATGCGGCCGTTGAGGACGGTGACAGCTTCCGCGACACGGTGCACGCCAGGCACTATCTGGTCTCGCCCTCGTTCGTGTGGATGCTGTCGGACAACACGACGCTGTCCTACGAAGTCGAGGCGGTGCAGCAAAAGGCACCCTTCGACCGCGGCGTCGTGGCGGTCAACAACCAACTCGGCGTGGTGCCGGTGTCGCGCTTCCTGGCCGAACCGAGCGACGGGGACACGACCATCAAGTCCCTCGGGCACCAGGTCTTTCTGCAACACGATTTCAACGCCGACTGGTCGCTGCAGACGGGCTTGAGCTACCGAAAAAGTTCGCTGACGGGTTTCTCGACGGAAGCTTTCTCGCTGCAATCGGACGGGCGAACGCTGTGGCGCCAGCTGCGCTTCCGCCACTACAGCGCCACCGACGTCGCCGGGCGCTTCGAGGTGCTGGGCAAGGTCGCCACGGGCCCGGTCAAACACAGCCTGCTCTTCGGTGTCGATGCCTACAGCTTCGACGATGACCGCTACCAGACGCGCGGCAGACCCTCGGCCGCCGTGCCCTATGCCATCGACATCTACGATCCCATCTACGGCGTTTCGGTGGCGCCCGCCCCCCTGGTGGCGAACACCAACACCCAGGAGCGGCAGCGTGCGCGCGCGGTGTACGCGCAGGATCAGCTGGAGTTCTCGGAACAGTGGAAGGCGCTGGTCGGCGTGCGCTACGACAAGTACAAGCAGACGGTGACCAACTTGCTGACGACTCCGGCGCGGACGACCGAGCAATCGCCCCACGCCACGAGCCCGCGCGTAGGCCTCGTCTACCAACCGACGAAGACGCTGTCGCTGTACGCCACGGCGTCCAAGGGGTTCCGGCCGAACAGCGGCATCAGCATCGACGGGGACTCGTTTCAGCCGGAGTCCAGCCGCTCGTACGAAGTCGGCACCAAGTGGGATCCGGCCGACGGCAAACTCACCGCCACCTTGGCGGTGTACCGGATCCGGAAGGAGAACGTGGTGACCCCCGACCCCAGAGATACCACCAAAGCGATCCTGGTGGGCGAAGTTGGGAGCAAGGGGGTCGAGCTGGATGTCTCGGGCGAGATCGTGTCGAACCTTCGCCTGTCGGCCGCCTATGCCTACACCGACTCTCATGTGCTGCAAAGCATCCCTGCAGTCGCCGCCACGGGGCTCGCGGAAGGTCGTCGCTTTCCGAACGTTCCAAGAAACACGGCCAATCTGTTCGCGACGTACAAGGTGCCGCTTTCTGCCAGCAGCAGCGCCACGATCGGTGGCGGCGTGAATTATGTCGGGGAGCGCCTGGGCTCGGTCGATTTGAACGACGGCTTCAAGCTGCCGGCGTACACGGTGTTCAAGCTCGTCACCTCGTACACCGTCAACAAGCACCTGCGTCTGTCGCTGGACATCGACAACCTGTTCAACAGGGTGTATTACACCAATTCGTACAGTTCGTTGTGGGTCTATCCGGGCACGGAGCGCAAGTTCACAGGAACCGCTCAGTACAAGTTCTGAGACCAGGTGTGGGTACGGTCCGCAAGCGGGCCGTACCCACCATTTCGAGGACCCACGCATGTCATCCACAGCAACGTTTTCGACAGTCCGGGCCGCTCCTGGTGAGGTCCGGGACGCAGCGGCCGCGCATCGGTCACGCATCACCTCCATCGACGCATTGCGCGGCCTGGTGATGATCATCATGCTGCTCGACCATGTGCGCGAGACGCTCTATCTGCACCTGCAGGTCACCGATCCGATGACGCTGCCCGGCACCGCGCCGGAGGTGTTCTTCTCGCGCCTGGCGGCGCATTTCTGTGCGCCCGCGTTCGTGTTCCTGACCGGGTTGTCGGCCTGGCTCTATGCCAACCCACCGTCGGGTGCGTTGCGGCCGGTGCGCAGCTTCCTGCTCAAGCGCGGGCTGCTGCTGATCGCGTTCGAACTCACGGTCATCACGTTCGCTTGGAGCGGCACGTTCAACATCATCTACCTGCAGGTGATGTGGGCCATCGGCTTCAGCATGGTCATGCTGGCCTTGCTGTCCGACCTTCCGCGCTGGCTGCTCGCCGCGTTGGGATTCATCATCGTCTGCGGCCACAACGCGTTCGCGGGCCTCGTGGTGCCACCGGAGAGCGCGTGGTACCTGCCGTGGACCCTGATGCTGCACCGCGGCTGGGTCGTCGCCGAAGGTGCCGTGCGCGTCAGGCTCACGTACCCGGCGCTGCCGTGGGTGGGCGTGATCCTGTTGGGCTATTGTTTCGGGCCGGTCTTCTCCGCACGACTCGATGGACACATGCGTCGGCGCGTGCTGGTCGCCGTGGGCCTTTCCTGTCTCGCGCTGCTGCTGTCTCTGCGCGGCTTCAACATCTACGGCGAGAACCTGCCCTGGGTGCACGGCGATACCCAAGTTTTGACCGTCATGTCCTGGCTGAACTTCACGAAGTACCCGCCGTCACTCGACTACCTGCTGCTGACGCTGGGCGCAGGCCTGATCATGCTGGGCCTGCTCGAGTTCGCAGAAAACGGCCTGACCCGCGTGTTCTCGACCTTCGGCGGCGCACCGATGTTCTATTACATCGTGCACCTGTACTTGCTGATGATCTCCTACAAGGTGCTTCTGGCGATCTTCGGACCGAATCAGGGCGCGCGCTTCGGGGTCGACCGCGAAGCGTTCTGGGTGGTGTGGGTGGTCTGGCTCGCGCTCGTCCCGCTCCTATTTTTCCCGTGCCGCGCGTTCGCCCGCTACAAGCGCGGTTCCAAGCAGGCTTGGGTCAAATATTTCTGAGCGGCCGAATCGAATATTGGAGTCCAGGGGCGGACTGATGTCAGGGCTTGGCGTTCGCGCCGAAGCCGAAGTCGTCGAAGGCCGTGACGCTGTCGGCCTTGGTCCAGACGCCGACGGCGCCCGCACCGGCAATGTGTGCGTCGGCCAGCTCGATCACCGCCTTGCCGTTCAGCAGCACGCGGATGTGCGTGCCCTTGAACTCTGCCCGCAGCACGTGCCACGTGTTCGTGGCCACCGGCGCGTCGACGTACTTCAGCGTTCTGCGCGTGCCGCCCTCCGTGTAGTACAGCGAGACGTTGTTCTCCAGCGCGTTCGCGCGGGCCACGTAGTAGTTGTTGCCGTCCTTCCAGCGCCAGACGACGCCGCCGGCCTGGTCTTCACGACCCCGCAGCGGCTTGAACCTGACCTCGACAAAGCCGTCCTGGATCGCGCTGTCCGTTCGGACGCACCACGGGAAGTCGCCCGCGCCTGACTGCATCAGAACGTTGGGCGCGCTGGGCGCATCGGGCTGCGACTCGACCGTCCAGCGCGGATTGCCTCTGCCCGTCACGCCACAGGTCCAGCCGACCGGTGGAGCACCGGTCGGGTCCTTGTCGAAGCTCACCATCTGCGCCGCCGAGACGCCGGCGGCCAGCAGTGTCGTGGCCATCGTGATCGTCGTCTTCATCGCGTGTCTCCCTGAACTCGCGTGTCTGCGGGCGGGTCAGGCTTTCGTGGCGCCGGCGGCGCCGAGCCGCGCGTTCACCTTCTCCCAGTTCACGTTCTGGAAGAACGCATCGATGTACTTCGCCGCCGCGGCGCCGTAGTCCATCTGGCAGGCGTGCTCGTACATGTCCATCACGAGGATCGGCAGCGTTCATTGATCATGCGGATCTCCTGTGACTCTCGGCCTGGCACGATTGGCACCAGGCGTACAACGCGTCGTACATCACCAGACCGTGCTTCAGCATCTCGTGGTCGTCCTTGAATCGGTGTGACAAGCCGAGCGAGATGGCGTAGAGCCCGGCCGATTGCGGCGTCAGGTCGAGGCGCGAGGTGTCGGCTCCGCGCACGATCATGGCCAGTTGATCCAGCGCGGGATCCTTCAGTTCGTGTTTCTTGATGAAAGCGTCGAAGCTGCACAGTTCGCCGTCGTGCGTCATTTCGACGCCGGGAATGTCGTAAGGAACCGCACCTGTCTCAGCCGCGACCTTCAGCACCTGGTTCGCCGGCACGTACAGGAACTCCGGCTCCTTGTCGATGAAGCGTGCGATCAGCCAAGGGCAGGCGATGCGGTCGATCTTCGGGCGTTCGCGGGTGACCCACTTCATGATGAAGCTCCTTTGGGTTGCAGCGGCTTGCCGGCCGCCTTCCACGCTTCGATGCCGCCGGTGAGATAGCGCACATCGAAACCGCGCGCTCGCAGCGCCAGCGCCGTCGAGCGGCCGATGTCCATTCCCTTGAGGCAGTACACGAACACCGGTTTGGCGGCGTCGATCTCGGCGCTCCACTGATCGACCTGCGCCGGGTCGCACCACGCTGCGCCCGCTACCATGTCGCTCGCCGCCGCAAAGTCTTCGGCACGCCGGACATCGATCACGCGCTGCGTTTCCTTCTCGAGTGCAGCAATGCCGACGCCGAGCGGCACCGCGTCCCCCGCCACCGCCGCGCCATAGCGGCGATACACCGCATCCCAGCGGATGTTCTTCATGAAGGCATCGACATAGGCGGCCGCCTTGGCGCCGAAGTCCATGTGGTAGGAGTGCTCGTACATGTCGAGCGCGAGCACCGGTGTCGCACCGGCCAGCAGGTTCGTGTGATCGGCGGCCCAGTGGTTGATCAGCCGCCCTTCGCGCGACGACCACGCGAGGATCGCCCAGCCCGAGCCGCCACCCATCGCCTTGGCCAGCGCCGTGAACTCGGCTCGCCAACGGTCTACCGAGCCGAAGTCGCGCGTCAATGCGATCGAGAGCCCGCACGACGGCAGCACGCCATCACCGCCCAGCGCATCGAAGTACAGCTCGTGCAGGAACGCGGAGTTGGCGGCGACCAGCTCTTCGCGCTTCAGGCCGTTGATGACGAAGACGGGTGCGCTGCCCCAGTCGAGCTCGCGCAGTTGTTGGCGGATGGCGGCCAGCCGCTTCACCGCACCGGCGTAGTTGTTCTCGTGGTGGCTCGCAATCAGTTTCTGCGACAGGCCATCGAGCTTGCCGAGGTCGAGTGTCAGCGGCTTCATTTGCAGATCCATGGTGTTCTCCTTCGGGGGTGTTCAGGTGTGGGCCATCAGGGGCTGCAGCACCAGGCCCAGCACTGCAGCGACGACGACGACGATCGGTTCGGGGAGCTTCTTGAAGCGCCACAGCACGCCGACCGTGACGAGCGCGATTGCGGCGGTGACCCAGTCGGTGATGGAGCGCTGGCCGATGACGATCACCGCTCCGGTGATCGCGCCGATCGCGGCGGCCGTGACTCCGTCGACGAAGGCGACGATGCCCGGGCGCTTGCCATGCTTCTTGAAGTACGGCGCCGGCAGGATGGTGAAGAGGTAGCAAGGCACGAAGGTGCCGGCCGCCGCGACCACTGAGCCCCAGAAGCCCGCGACCAGGTAGCCGATGAAGCCGGTGGTGATGACGACCGGGCCGGGCGTGATCATCGCCACCGCCACGGCATCCACGAACTGCCGGTCATTGAGCCAGTGGTATTCCTGAACCACCCCGCCATACAGAAACGGCACGATCGCCAGCCCGCTGCCGAACACGAAGCTGCCGGCATACGCGAAGTACGCACCGATCTGGCCGAGCTTGTGCCAGTCGATGGCATCGATGGCGAAGAAGGCCACGAGCGGTGCCGCGACGCTGTTCGCCGTCCCGCCGAACCACGACTTTGGCGGCGCGCGCACCAGCCAGACCAGCACGCCGGCGCCGAAAAAGATCCAGACAATCTCGGACTTGGTGATGACCGTCACCGCCGCGCTGACGAGGAAGATCGCCCACAGGAGCTTGTCCTTGCCGATGTTCTTCGTGGTGAGCTTGTAGGCGCTCATCGCGATGATGCCGATCACCGCCGCACCGACGCCGTAGAACACGGCCTGCATCCAGCCGATGCCGCCATAGGCGCTATAGACCGCGCCGATGGCCACGACCATCGCGAACGACGGCAGCACGAACGCCAGGCCGACCAGCGTCGCGCCGCGCACGCGGTAGTGCACGTAACCGAGGTAGATCGCGAGCTGCGCCGCCAGCGGGCCCGGCATCAGCTGCGCGAGCGCCATGCCCTCCTTGTAGTCGCTCTCCGAGATCCAGTGCCGCTTCTCGACCAGGTCGCGGTACATGTAGCCGACCAGCGCCACCGGACCGCCGAAGCCCCAGGTGCCCAGCGCAAGCATGTAGCGCACGAGCTGCCAAAGGGAGTAGCTGGGTTGCGGGGAAGCTTCCACAGCGGAGCTCGCGTCGGTCATCGTGTGTTCCCTTTGTCGTTGCCACGTTGGGCTTCACGCAGAAAATGTGCGTACAGCGAATCGAGAACCGTGCTCATCTCGTCGAGCAGCGCGTTGTCATCAGTCAAGCGTTCGCGGGCACCGGCCATCACGGCCTCGAAGCCCTTGGCCTCCGGGACGGGTTCGCCGCCGACATCCAGCGCATGCACGATCGTCGCAAGGCGCAGCAGCGCCAAGTCTTCTTCCAGGCCGAAGCTGGCCATCAGCGTCTCGAACGTGACGCGATCGCCGACGTGCGTGAACGTCGCGCCGTCGAAGTCGAAGCCGAGCGCGCTCTTCGGGCAATCCGAGGGCCTGTCCAGCCAGCGGAATCGCGCGTCGCGGTCGATGAAGCGGCGGATGAGCCAGGCGCTGGCCACCCGGTCGACCCACAAGCGACGACGTGTGGCCCAGGTGCGGCCCTGGTACTTCCCGTCATCGAGTCGCGGAATCTGGCCCCGGGTCTCGTGCGGTTCGTCCGGCGACAACAGGCTGTCGATGCGCTTGCCGAAGTCCGTCCAGGCCGCCTCGGCCTCCACGCCCGCTTCGCCGGGGAAGAAGTCGATTGCCCGTACGGCGTCGAACTCGCGCTGCAGCTTTCGCTGCAGCCGGGCAAGCTCGGGCGCGGCCAACGACGCGAGGCCGCGGTTCGCCTCTTTCCAGGTCTTGCGCAGTTCGGCGTAGTCCTCGCTGCGGTCGAACAGTTGCCGGTAGGTGGCAGCTTCATCGGCCGAGCGGGGCTGCACGGTCATCAGCCACGCGCTGCCTCCTTCACGAATGCACTCGTCGGCGAGTTCCTGCAGGGCCTGCTCGTGGTCCGCCTGCGTGGGCAGCAGGTACGCGCCATCGCGCAGTGCCATGCAGCCCAAGGCCTTGAGTGCTCGCCAGATGCGCATGCGCCCGGTCGCGCTCGCGGTCGGGAGCGAGACGATCAGCAGAAGCCACGGGGGAGTCGAAAGGTCCATGTAGAGAATCATACATTGATGTAGAGTAAGCAATATAATCTCGACCACATGCCCGGTGGGGACTCGATGAACTCGTCGACGCGCGGGGCGATCGCCCGGCTGCTCTTGCCCCACGGCGCCGACGCGGGCGCCCTGCCCCTGCTCGTGGCGCGCGGATTGCGCGCGTTCGCCGATGGCTACATGGCATTGCTGCTGCCGGCGTATCTGCTCTCGATCGGCTTGGGCACGCTGGAGGTCGGCATCGTCAGCACGGCGACGATGCTGGGATCGGCACTGGCCACGCTCGCGGTCGGCGCCTGGGGACACCGCTTCGTCGGGCGCCGCCTGCTGCGTGGTGCCGCGCTGCTGATGCTGGCAACGGGCGTCGGATTTGCCGGCCTGGCCTCGTTCTGGCCCTTGCTGATCGTCGCCTTCGTCGGCACGCTCAATCCCAGTTCGGGTGACGTGAGCGTGTTCCTGCCGCTCGAGCATGCACGTCTCGCCGCGGCGGCCCAAGGCGCCGCGCGGACCGCGCTGTTTGCGCGCTACAGCGTGATCGGGGCCTTGTGCGCATCGCTCGGCGCGCTCGTCGCCGCGGTGCCGGACTGGCTGGCCCGAATCGCTGGCTTCGCACGCCTCGACGCGCTGCGCGGCATGTTCCTCGTCTACGGCGCACTCGGTCTGATGGTGTTCTGGCTCTACCGTCGCCTGCCGGCGGGCGAGAGAGGCACGGATGAGCCGCCGCCGACCGCCGCGCTCGGCCCGTCACGCGGCATCGTCGTGCGATTGGCCGCGCTGTTCAGCGTCGACGCGTTTGCCGGTGGGCTGGTGGTCAACGCGCTGCTGTCGCTGTGGCTGCTCGAGCGCTTCGGGCTCTCGCTGGCGCAAGCCGGTGTGTTCTTCTTCTGGGCCGGCCTGCTCAGCGCTGCGTCCCAGCTTGCGGCGCCGCTGGTCGCTCAGCGCATCGGGCTGCTGAACACGATGGTGTTCACGCACATCCCGGCCAACGTCTGTCTGGTGCTGGCCGCGCTCGCGCCCAACCTGCCGTTGGTGCTCGGTCTCTTGTTCGTGCGCAGCGCCTTGTCGCAGATGGACGTGCCCACGCGCACGGCCTACGTGATGGCGGTGGTCACGCCGGCGGAACGCGCGGCGGCGGCCAGTTTCACGGCCGTGCCGCGCAGTCTCGCGGCCGCGCTGAGCCCGACATTGAGCGGCGCGCTGTTCGCAGCCGGCTGGTTCTCGCTTCCGTTGATCGGTTGCGGGGTGCTGAAGATCGCCTATGACCTCGCACTGTGGCGCGCCATGCGGCTGAATCGGATTCAGGAGCAGTGAGAGTGCTGTCCGTCGCGGCTCTTTGGCTTTGAGGAGGATGCCCACGCCGATGCACTCGGTGTACGGCGATGGGGCCAGCGGCGAGTCGAACCATTCATCCACGCACGGATGACCGTTCGCTGGTTGTGTGGCATCGTCGCGCGATGGCCGAGCGTCGCTGCCTGAACTGCGAGTCCACGATTCCCGCGACGGCGCGCTTCTGCCCTCGCTGCAGCCAGCGCACGGACACTACCCGCCTCTCGTTCGCCGACATGACGCGCGACCTGATGCAGGCGTTCGTGAATGTCGAACGCGGGCCGCTGATGTTCGCATGGGCCCTGCTGACGCGACCCGGCGGCATCGCGCGCGAATATGTCGAGGGCCGGCGGCGCCGGTACTACGGACCGTTCGCCACACTGGCCGTGCTGGTGGGGTTCGTGGCGCTGGTACTTAAGTTGTCGAACTTCCAGGTGTTGTCGCAGGACGTGTCGACCCCGGCCACCGTGCTGCAGCAGCACTTCAACCTGGTGCTGCTGGCGCAGTTGCCGCTGTTGGGTGGCGCCTGCGCATTGATGTTCCGCGACGCGGGCCTGACGCTGCCGGAGCATATGGTGCTGGTGGCCTACGCACTGAGCGTGCGGGCTGTCGCGCTGATCATCGTCGTGCCGATCGCGCTGCTGAACTCGACCTCGGCTCCGACGTTCTGGCAGAACGCCGGATTCTGGGGCGTCTGGTATGTCTACTTCGGCTGGGCCGCGTCGCAGTTCTACGTGGGTGCGCGCTGGCGCTCGTGGCTGAAGGGGATGTTCGTGGCCGCCATCGGGCACGCGCTGATCATCGGCATCCTCATCGTGGCGACACAGGCAGCGAAGTGATCAGCATCCGACCGCGGTACCGGGCGGAATATCCCAAGACACGCAACTCGCCGCACCCGCAGAACCCCGATGCCTGTTTAGGGTCGGGAGTTCGACTTGGCGACGCGTGGTCCATCGCGTGAAAGCCCCTAACCGCGTATCAATGCGGCCCTTGCTTTCTGCGCAGAGGCATAAACTAATCGTGCCATCTGAAGGCAAAACGGAAGGCGTGAAAGGGACTCTGCAAAGGGGACCCGGTAATGCGATTCGAAAGGCTTGAAGGTGACTGCAGCCCGTCTCCGGTTAACCCCGCTGGCGGGCTGTTCATTTGTGCTGCGCGCATATGTCGCCCCTTCAGTAGTCCCTGTGGCGCGGTAGGTGCCGGCCACAGACGCGAGGCAACGATGACCGAAGCCGAATGGGTTGATGCATTCGTGATGACGATGGGCCGTCTGGGTTCGCAGGCTGACCCCGAGCATCTCCGTCAGTTTGCTCGCGAGCTATTTGCCAGCAACAGCAACAGCGACCCCATCGAGATGGCACAGGCGGAGTTCGATGAGAGGCCCCCGGAGGAGGAGTGACCGGCCCGTCACCGCCTGGAGTTGGGACGCAATCACGCCGGATCGCCCGCCGCTTTGGACCAAGTTCCCCGGTTAGCGAATACGATGGCCCGCCATTTGGAGATCCGATGCTCGCCCAGGATACCTACGACGCCACTGCACCCGGCCACACGGGCACGATCAGATTCAACGGAAAGACTGACGAACTGGAGGCATGGGAGGACTTCGCAGTGGAGGTCCGCGTGATCGAGCACATGGCGCGACAGGGAGTTCTAACGGTCGGATTCCGGCACGTTGAGAGTCAGACCGGCAGGCGGTATGTGGACATGGTGACGTTCACGCGGCTTTGAGTGCGTCGGCTATGGAAGCGCCGAAAGGTACGTGCGGAAGGCGTCGGTCTCGCGTTGCTTGCCAGCGAGTTCCGCCTCGAGGCGCTCCGTGGGCCTTCCCATGCGCTTCTCATCCTCGATGGAGGCGATCAGCAGGCGCCGCTCCGTATCAAGAGCCGTCAGTCGTTCGCGGTAGAAACTTCCCATCTGAAGGGGCGTGCTCATCTGGTACCGCCCCGGCGCGAGTTGTCCCGAAGAGGTTCACGCCTGGCGAGTCTGTCGTCGATCGCGTGCCGCGCGATGGCCATCGCATTCTTCGCGGCGTGATCACGGGTGCAGAACTGATCCATCGGAAATTGCTGCCAGCCTTCACTGGCGTCGGCAGGCTTGACCGAGAAGCTGGCCATGAAGCGCGTCGCCCATACCGACGGAAGCGCTTCGAGCTCGGCCAGGTCGCTTGAGGTGTGCACTTCACTGCATCGCGCGGTGATGGCGCAACCTCGGTAACTGGAGAAGTAGGCTTTGTTCATGTGGGATCCGATAGGTCATCGCTTCTAGGCCCCGACACTGCGCCCCTGGCGCGCCATCTCATGTGGGCCAAGCGCCTGCTGCCCGGTGGCGAAGGTGCGCCGTGCCTGTAGGAGAAGGCGCGGCGCTTGCCGACTTGCGCCGCTTTCGAGGCAGCTCATGTCATGAGCTTGGCTGCGACCACACTGCGCCATGGGGCAACCGGCCTCTTCTTCGGCGTCCTGCTGCTCGCGGGCTTCTTTGCGTTCAACTGGTTCTTCTAAGCCCGCCGCGTCCATGCTGCCGCTTGCACTCCGACGGCCGTGGAAAGCCAGCGCGCCCGTTTGCGGCCCACGGTGTCGAGGACGAAGGCGAATTCTCCAAGGAGGTCGATGAATTCGGCGGTGAGAGTGTGCTCTCTGAATAATCGGGTGAGTTGGCCGAGGATGGGCGACGACGCATTGCGTGAATAGATCGACGCGGTGAGGAACGTCTCGGCCAGCTTCGCGAGCGTGGCGCCTGAGCCCTCCAGAGCACAAAGGGCTGCTTGCAGCAGGCATTCGAAGACGAAGGTCAGCTCAGTGCTCCTTTGCAGCCACAGCTCGCGCACTGACGGCTGCTCGATGCTCGATACCGACCCTGAGGCGACGGTCGGGGCACGCCGACGTGTAGCCAGTCTGCAGCGAGAGCTGTCCGTGGCACCCCAACCTCGGGCTGGCGTTCAAGGTCACCCATCGGACATTCGCACTAACGCACCTCTGTGTGTGAGCGACCGGAAGCGACGTATCGCCTGCGCCCATCAGCGAGCCGGGCGGTCCACAAAAGTTGGTCGTCTGAACATATCCTGGTTCGGCCTGTCGAGCACGGCAACCTAAAGCCGTCGCGTCAGCTGCCGACAACATACCGGAGGTGCCCGTATAGGCGTCCATCATTCGGAGGGTAGGAACTTGAAGCAGCGGTCCAGTGCTTGGCTCGGCCAAATCGTAGGGATCCTCTTGGTCCCGGCGGCGCAAGCGGCGAGTTTCGATTGTGCAAAGGCGACGACGCCAGTCGAGAAGGCCATCTGCCAGTCTCCCGTGCTCAGTGCGCTCGACGACGAAGTTGCCAAGCTGTACGCGCGCCGACTGCAGTTCGCAGGCATTGAGCGGGATTCCGCGATCAGCGCGCAGCGGAAGTGGCTGCGCGAGGATCGCAACTGGTGCAAGGACGAACAGTGCATCGCGCTGTCGAGCTGGCAGCAGAGCATGACTCTGCGCACGACACTGGAGCGCAGCGGATTCAATGCCGCGGACATTCCGCAAGTTGCCGCCAACGGCCACGACCTGGAGAAACTGGTCGCCGGTCAGCCCCCGGTCGCTGCGGACAAACCTTCCGCCGCGAAGGCGCCGAGTTCGCCAGCATCGCCCACCCCAGCTTCAACTGATTCGCAGCAGGCCTCGCAGACGCCGGTGCCTCCCATTTATGGGGATTCTCGAAACGAGTACCCGCTGCCGGCACACACTGCGAGCGGCATCACGGTGGAGATGGGCACCCTCAACCCCGCGATGCCCTTGTTCACCGTGTCCAACCGGACCGATCTGGCGGCCGCGATGCTGAAGGTTCGGTGTGCGAGCGCCACGAGGCCCGGCGTCACGCGCAACTACGACCTTGTCATTGGCCGCGAGGGCGCACCACTGTCCGAGTTGTTCATGCTTCCCGACTCCGAGACCTCACGCGTCTTCGTGTTGGAGAAGGGGCGCCGTGTAACCACCGCGACCGCCCAACCGTCGCCGTGGATGCAGGACGAGCGTGTCAGCTGTGAACCCCTGGTGGCCGTCTTGCCGACCAAGGAGGAGGTTGCAGCGCTCAACAAGATCTTGCGCGAGGGTCAGGACGCAAGCAGGAAAGCCTATCAGGTGGAGATGGCGAAGTACGCGGATCCGGTCGGTGTCTTGGCTCGCGCAGGCTTCTCGATCGCCCCTTCGGACCCAAGATGCGGCTACCTGAGAGAGGATTTCATCACGCGGGCATCCCTCGCCAAGGAACAAGTGCAGCATTTCGGCGTTGATGGCGTGCGGAAGGGCGCGTACCAGCAGGTCGAGACCGCCAAGGCCATCGGCTGCCTACCGCGAACCTTTCCCTAAAGCGCTTGCCAGGTGCCAGGCAACCTCAGACGCACTGACCACACGAGCCCCCGCCACAGCATTGAAATGCATGTCGAAACTCGAGTAGGGACGTCGCGGGGTCAGGCCGAGATGGCGCAGCAGGGGTACCAGACCCGCTTGGTGAAATTCGTCGTGTCCACCGGTTCGCCGATGCGGTTGCAGAACACGTACTGCATCGTCCCGGTGGCTGGCTTTGCGGCCCAACGGGCATAGAGCGACCGTAGTGCGAAGGTCATGCGGCCCAAAAAGAAAGGGCCCGCTCACCGGCGGGCCCTTGGTACGAGTGGTGGAGAGGAGGAGGATCGAACTCCCGACCTTCGCATTGCGAACGCGACGCTCTCCCAGCTGAGCTACCCCCCCACATCGAGCGCCAGTTTAGCAAACTTGGCGCCCCTCGGGCCGACCGCGGCGGAATCCATTCGGCAACCGCAGGTCAGAGCGCGATCAGCCCGGCCACCACGCCGATGACCAGCATCGCACGCACGAGCTGGTAGCTCACCGGGCTCCAGCGCTTGAAGCGCCGCCGGTACTGACCCGCCAGGTGCGAGAGCCAGAACAGGCGGCCGATCAGGCCGCTGCGATCGCCGGGCTCGTTGGCCGATGCGGCCTCGCTCATCACGTAGCGCGAGAAGCCCCGGTTGAGCCATTGCATCCACCGAAAGCGCAGCGGCCGCTCGACGTCGCACAGCAGGATGAGCCGGTCTTCGTCGGTGTCGTTGCGGACCCAGTGGATGTAGGTCTCGTCGAAGATCACGCCCTGGCCGTCACGCCAGCTGTAGGGCTGGTTGTCGACCCAGATGCAGCAGCGATCGTCGTTCGGCGTTGCCAGGCCGAGGTGGTAGCGCAGCGATCCGGCGTACGGGTCGCGGTGTCGGTTCAGCTTCGAGCCACGCGGCAGCTCGGCAAACAGCGCGGCCTTGATCGCCGGCACGCGCTGCAGCAGCTCGACGGTGCGCGGGCAGTAGCGCTCGGCCGAGGGCGGGCGCTCTTCGTACCACTTCAGGTAGAAGCGCTTCCAGCCTTCCTTGAAGAACGAATTGAAGCCGGCGTCGTCGTTGCGCTCGGCCGCCCGGATGCGGCGCAGGCTGGCCAGCGCCTGCGCTTCGTCACGGATTTCTTCCCAGTGCGCCTCCAGCTCGCGCAGGCCGGCGATGCTGTCGACCGGCACGTACGGGCTGGTCGGCACGCGCGAGAAGAGGTACATCAGCACGTTGAGCGGCGCCAGCAGTGCCGAGTGATCGAACACCTGCTTGAACCACGCATGGCGCACCGCACCGCGCAGATGCACGAAGGTGATCGCCATCGCGAACATCACGAGCACGGACCATTTCAGCATTCAAGGCACACATCGAGGCCGGGGCCGGCCACTGTAAAACAAACAAACGGGCTTCGCTCGCCAGGGGCCGGCCTCCCGGGCTGGCTCAGCGCGTCGGCGCGGCGCCGCACTCCCAGGCTCCGCCCGTTCCGGGCATGCCGATTGCCGGTCACCGCTGGCAAGTCCAATGGAGGAAATCATGGGCTACACCCATCTTGTACTCGGTGCCGCAATCGCCGCGTCGCTCGTCGTGGGCGGGTGCTCGTCAACGGCCAGCACGAGCAAGGCGCGCTCGGGCGATCCGGCGCTCGGAACGGGGAAATTCAGTGCCGACACGCGCCGCGAGATCGACGACGGCTATCGCGCGACATTGAATCGGCTCTACGAGACCACGCCCGGCAGCCGCGAGCTCGTCGCGAAGGCGCGCGGCGTGCTGGTCTTCCCGCGCGTGTTCGCCGCGGGCTTCGTCGTCGGCGGCGAATACGGCGAGGGCGAGCTGCGCGTCGGCGGCGCGGTCGACGGCTACTACCGCACGACGACGGCCTCGTTCGGCTGGCAAATCGGCGCGCAGTCGAAGGCGCTGATCTTCCTGTTCATGACGCAGGACGCGCTCGACAAGTTCCGCACCGGCCCGGGCTGGGCCGGCGGCGTCGACGCCTCGGTCGCGATGCTCAAGCTCGGGGCGAACGGCGCGGTCGACGTCAACGCCGCGGGCGCGCCGGCGGTTGCGTTCGTGATGACCAACGCCGGCTTGATGGCGAACCTGACGCTCGAGGGCACCAAGGTCACGCGCGTCGAATAGGTCGCTCGCTCGCGGCCGCGGGGGCCGCGCCCGGCGCGGCCTACTTCGCGGGGCCCGAATACGCGGCCTCGAGCGCCGCGATGTCGAACTTGACCATCTTCATCATCGCGTCGGCCGCGCGCTTGGCCTTCGCGCGATCCGGGGCGGCCATCATCTCGGCCATCACCTTCGGCACGATCTGCCACGCGAGGCCGTAGCGATCGCGCAGCCAGCCGCATTGCTCGGCCGTGCCGCCGTTCGCGAGCAGCGCGTTCCAGTAGCGGTCGATCTCGGCCTGGTCGTCGCAGTTCACGACGAACGACACCGCGTGGTTGAACGGATCGAGCGGGCCGGCACTCATCGCGACAAAGGCCTGCCCGAACAACAGGAACTCGACGACCTTCACCGAGCCCGCCGGGCCGCTCGGCGACTCGGTCGGCAGTGACGTGACCCGCGTCACGCGCGAGTCGGGGAACGTGGCCGCGTAGAAGGCCGCAGCCTCCTCCGCTTCACGGGAATACCAGAGAAAGGGGGTGATCTTCTGCATCGTCATCGCGCGTCTCCTGTGACTGTGTGACAGAAAAGAGAAATGGCGGCGCGTGCGCCGTCATCGAGACGACGAACGAGCCGCGTCGAGATCGACGCGGCTGCGCTGCGATCAGTTCCGTGCCCGGTCGGGAAGGCTGTAGTTGCAGACGCCCTGCGGGAAGATCTGCTTGAGCTTGGCAAGGTCGGCCGCGCTCGGCACCCAGGCGCCATAGGTGCCGTCGGAGACCGCCGTGTCGAGCGATTTCAGTGCGCAGCTGTAGATGCCGCCCTCGATCGGCGCGCCCGCGACGGTGCGTGCGGTGCCGTACAGCTTGAAGGCCTGGGTGCAGGCGCCCGCGGGCTTGGTGTCGAGGATGCCGTCCCAGACGCCGGCGCCGGCCTGGATCAGCTGGCCCTGCAGGTCGAAGCAGCTGTCGACCGCCGCCGCCGGCTTGTTGTCGGCGATGCTCCTGGCCGGGTTGGCCTGGATGTTGGTCATCCACTCGTCCATCACCGCCAGCGCCTGCAGCGTCTGGCTCGCCTTCGGCACGCCGGGCGTTGTATCGGTGAACCAGATGACCTGGTTCGCCACGTGGCCGCCGCGGTTCAGGATGCGCTGGCGCGACGCGAACGACTGGTGCACGTTGTGCATGTCGAGCTCGCGTTCCAGGTACTGGCGATGGTCGATCGCCGGCACATCGAGCTTGCCGTCGAACACATGGCCGCTGGTGTAGGCCGCGTGCATCGCCAGCGGGTCGCCGGCGGTGCGCGGTGCCGGCTGGTCGGCGGCCGGGCTCAGGCGCATGTTGCGACGGCTCCAGGGGTCGAAGGTCGCGGGGCTGAACGCGCCGAGGAACGGAAAGCCTTCCTGGACCATCTCGCTCGGGTGCTTCCAGCCGCCGACATGCCAGTTCAGGTGCACGAACTCGGCCGGCGTGATCTTGCCGGCCTGCAGCGACTTCAGGCCGTATTGCACGCCGACGTTGTCCCAGGTCGGGCGCGCGGCCCCGGTCGCGTCGACGCCATAGACGTTGCGCAGGTCGTCGTAGTGCGTCCAGCGGATCGCCGCGATCGCGCTCTGCGGTTCGTAGAGCTGCTGATTCGGTGCCTGGCCGTACCACGGGTTCATCGCCAGCGGCGAGAGGCCGCGCCACGACTTCACGCACTCGGTCGAGCCGATCGCGGTGCTGTAGCCGAGCGCCGTCTTGGCCGCGGCGAGCGGGTCGTTGACGTTGCCGAGCGGCCCCTCTTCGGCGTTCATGCCGACCAGCCAGCTGCGGTTCTTCGTGACGCGCCACTTCGCATTGGTGCGGTCGGTCGCGTCCATGTAGTGCTCGAGCAGCTCGCAGTCGCCGACGTGGATGGTCTGCGTGACCATGTCGGGATACGACTGCACCGGCAGCAGCGCGTCGAGCACGCCGGGCTGGTTCTGCGCGATCAGGTACTGCTGGATCGCACCGCCCGAGCCGCCGAGCCCGACGGTGTAGCTCGGCACGCCATAGCGCTCGATGAAGCGCTCCTTGGTCATCATCGCGGTTTCGCCGGCGAGCGTCATGTTGTAGTGCGTGCCGGTGTTGTTGCCGCTCGAATGGACGATCGCGTAGCCCTGGCCGAGGATGTCGAGGTTCATCGAACCGCCGTGCACCGTGCCCTGGCTGTGACCGATCGCGACACCGCCCTGGAACCAGTACAGCAGCTTGCCGTTCCACAGGCTGAGGTCGGGCTGCGTCGTGCTCTCGCCGAGCGGCGCCAGCATCGCGATGCTGTACAGGAAACGGTTGATCGAGCCGATCTCGCGGCGCACGATGAAGTCGACCGTGCGGCCGTCGGCCAATGTCGTCGTGCTCATGTCCGCGGGGCGGCTGCCGTCGGCGGGCAACGGCCGCAGCGCCCCGGCGCTGTTGCGGTACTGGTAGCCGACGAAGGTGTCGATCGAGCAGTTGCGGCTGTAGCCGATCAACGCACCTTGCGCATTCGTGACCTTGTAGCCCGGCGCCGTCGGCGTGTCGACCAGCGGCTGCCTGCCGACCGCGCCCTGGATCGTCGTGCAGACGAACGGCGTCTGCTGCTCGCCGCTGAACATCGGCCCGGTGATGGGGTGGTTGGTCAGCGCGATGCTGTCGCGCACGCCGCCGCTGCGGTGCCGTACCTCGAGCATGTTGGCGCCGACGACCAGCCCGCTGACCACGCCTTCGAGGCGGCCGGGCCTGGATTGCAGCGCCACGTCGAGACGCTGCCCGTTGAGCCAGAGCTCGAGCTTGTCGTGCAGCCCTTCGGCCGCGCGCACCTCGATGCGCGCATCGCCGCCCGACACGTACTGCGCCGGGCTCGACAGCACGCGCAGCTGCACCGTCATCGCCGGGTCGGCCGGGGTGACGCGCAGCGCCGTCACGGTGGGGCCACTCTGCTCCGCACCACCGCCGCCGCCACAGGCGGCGAGCAGCACCGTAACGGCCGCGAGCGCGGCCATGGAAGTCCATCGTTTCATCACGTTGTCTCCTGCGGGCGCTGATGGCCCTTTGTTGTTTGCCGTACGGCGAAGCCGGTGCGCGCAGCGCCCTGGTGGGGCGTGCGCGGCATCCGGCTCGCGACCCAGGCTACGCCGGCCCTGCGGCAGGCACCAGCGGGATTGCCCCGAGCGAATCCGCGGCACGCGCCGGCCCGCGGTCACCTCATGCGACTCGCGGTAACCCGCTATCCTGTGAGCGCCCTGCGCGTGGCTCCGGTCGTGGTTTCGCTTGCAGGTGGAGGATGAGGATGCACGGATGACGGCGTTCCGATTCGCGAACTGGCCACTGCGGGCCAAGATGGCAGCGCTGCTGATCGCGGCCTCGCTGCTGCCGCTCGCGATCTGGGCCACCATCGATCTGCGCCACGACCAGGCCCGGCTGCTGGACAACGTGAAGGGGCTCCTCGAAGCGCGCGGCGACCAGATCGTGCACGAGCTCGACGGCTTCCATCGCGGCTACCAGCGCTCGGTCGACCGGATCGCACGGTTCCCCGAATCCGCGGCCTACTGCGCCGAAACGCCGGAGCGCCGTGCGACGCATCAGGCCGCGATGCTCGGCCTTCTTTCCGCCTACCCGGCAAGCGACGCCGGCATACGCGGCGCGGCGCTGCTCGACGGCACCGGCCGCATCGTCATCGCCACGGAGGCGCCGCTGATCGGGGTCGACGTTTCCGATCGCCCGGTGGCGCGCGCGGCTTTGCAGGGGCGCGCGATCGTGTCCGACATCTTCGTCTCGTCGCCGCGCAGCGGATCGGTCCCGACGATCGCCTACATGACGCCGATGCTCGGGCCCGACCGCCAGGTGGCCTGCGTCGCCGTGCTGTGGGTGCGTGCCACGGCGCTGTGGAACACCGTCAAGGCCTCCAACGCGCTGGCCGGCCCCGACAGCTTCGCCGTGCTGTTCGACCGCGAAGGCATTCGCATCGCCCACACCTACAGCGACGACATCGTGTTTCACCCGGGAGGAAAGCTCGATCCGGCGACGCTCGGCCGGCTCGTCGCCGAAGGCCGGTTCGGGGCGCGCACGCGCGCATTGCTGGAAGACGTGCGGGCATTCCCCGAGCAGTTCGATCGCGCCCGCGCGACGGCGCCCGACCTGGGCGTGTTCCGCGGCTTTGCGCCCGTCAATCAGTCCTGGAGCTACGGTGTCGCGCGCCGCTTCGAGACGGTGCCGTGGACCGTGTTCTACATGGTTCCCGAGGCCGCGCTCGTGGCCCAGATCGCCGCGGCGATGCGCGAGCGGGTGTGGCTGGCCGTCGGCATCATCGCCCTCGCAGCCATCGTCGGTCTCGCATTCGCCGCCAACATTCTTCAGCCGGTGCGCGCGCTCGGCCGGGCTGTCAGCTCGATCGGGGCCGGCGATCTCGCGGCCCGTGTGCCGAATCTGCGCGGCGACGAACTCGGGCGCTTCGGTGCCAGCTTCAATGCCATGGCCGAGCGCATCCAGCAGCAGGACGCGGCACTGCGGCAGTCGCGCGACCAGCTCGATCGGCAAGTGCAGCTGCGCACCGCCGAGCTGACGCAGACCACGCAAGACCTGCGGGCCGAGATGGCCGAGCGCGTGCGCATGGACCGCGAGCTGCGCGAGCGCGACGCCGCGTTGCACCGCGCCCATGTGATGACGAAGCTCGGGCACGTCATCACGCGGCCCGACGGGTCGTTCGAGACCTGGTCCGACACCTTGCCGCCGCTGGTCGGGGCCGAGCCGGCGCAGATGCCGCAAAGCACGCGCGAGTGGATGAGCCTGCTGCACCCGGACGACCGTTCGACGTTTCGCAGCACGAGCATCGCGGCCGGCGTCGATGGCACCCGCAAGGACGTCGAGTACCGGCTGCGGCGCGTCGATGGCGAATGGATCCATGTGCGCCAGGTGATCGAACCCATTCCGGGTGCCGTCGATGCCAACGGCCGGATGCGATGGTTCAGCACGCTGCAGGACGTCACCGACCAGAAGCAGTCCGAGCAGGAGCTGCGGGCTAGCGAGGAACGCACGCGCCTGATCGTCGACACCGCGCTCGACGCCGTGGTCACGATGGATGGCGCAGGCGCCATCACCGGCTGGAGCCCGCAGGCCGAGACCACCTTCGGCTGGACGCGCGAAGAGGCCATCGGGCGCTTCCTGGCGCAGACGATCATCCCGGCGCAGCACCGCGAGGACCATCGGCGTGGCCTGGAGCGCTACCTCGCGACCGGCGAAGCGACGGTGTTGAACAAGCGCATCGAACTCACCGCGCTGCATCGCGACGGTCGGGAGTTTCCGATCGATCTGTCCATCACGCCGATCGGGGACGGCGCGAACCCGAGCTTCAGCGCCTTCGTGCGCGACATCACGGATCGCAAGCTCGCGCAGGCGCGCCTGCAGGCGCAGCTGGAGCGCATGACGCTGCTGGACCAGATCACCCGCGCCATCGGCGAGCGGCAGGACCTGCAAAGCATCTACCAGGTCGCGATCCGCAGCCTGGAAGAACGGCTGCCGGTGGACTTCGGCTGCGTCCTCCAGCATGACGCGGTGGCCAATTCGCTGACGGTCATTCGCGTCGGTGCCCACAGCCGGACGCTGGCGCTGGAGCTCGCGATGGACGAGCACTCGCGCATCGAGATCGACCGCAACGGGCTCTCGCACTGCGTGCGCGGCGAGCTGGTCTACGAGCCGGACGTGCGCGAGATCGCATTCCCGTTTCCGCAGCGGCTCGCGCGCGGCGGGCTGCGCTCGCTGGTCGTCGCGCCGCTGCAATCCGAAAGCCGCGTGTTCGGCATCCTGGTGGTCGCGCGCCGCCTGCCGCAGGCCTTCGACAGCGGCGACTGCGAGTTCCTGCGCCAGCTGAGCGCGCACGTGGCGCTGGCGGCCCAGCAGGCCGAACTGCACGGCGCGCTGCGCCAGGCGTACGACGATCTGCGCCAGAGCCAGCAGACCGTGATGCAGCAGGAACGCCTGCGCGCGCTGGGCCAGATGGCCAGCGGCATCGCGCACGACATCAACAACGCGATCTCGCCGATCGCGCTGTACAGCGAGAGCCTGCTGGAGCGCGAACCCGGCCTGAGCGAACGCGGACGCGGCTACCTGGTGACGATCGCCCGCGCCATCGACGACGTGGCCGCGACGGTCGCCCGCATGCGCGAGTTCTACCGCCAGCGCGAGCCCCAGCTGCAGGCCATCTCGCTGCGGCTGAACCCGCTGGTGCAGCAGGTGATCGATCTGACCGAGGCGCGCTGGAGCGACATGCCCCAGCAGCGCGGCGCCGTCGTCCGCCTCGAGACCGAGCTGGCGCCGGACCTCCCGGCCGTGCTGGGCGTCGAGAGCGAGGTCCGCGAAGCGTTGATCAACCTGGTCTTCAACGCGGTGGACGCAATGCCCGACGGCGGCGTCCTGCGGCTGCGCACGCACTGCGCCGGCGAGCCGGGCGACCCGGCGGCGGCGCGGTACGCGGTCCTGGAAGTGACCGACACCGGTGTCGGCATGGACGAGGACACGCGGCGCCGCTGCCTGGAGCCGTTCTTCACGACCAAGGGCGAGCGCGGCACCGGCCTCGGGCTGGCGATGGTCTACGGCATCGCACAGCGGCACGGCGCGGAGATCGAGATCGACAGCCACGTCGGCAGCGGCACGACCGTGCGCCTGAGCTTCCCGGTTCCGGCGACCGAGCCGAGCGAGCGGAGCGCGTCGGCACCCAAGGCACCCACGTCCCGGCTGCGCGTGCTGATCGTCGACGACGACCCGGTGATGCTCAAGTCGCTGTGCGACACGCTCGAGCTCGACGGCCATGTCGTTGTCGCCGCGAACGGCGGCCAGGCCGGCATCGACGCCTTCCGCGCACCGCGCCGAGCGGATGAAGCCTTCGACGCCGTCATCACCGACCTGGGCATGCCGCACATCGACGGGCGCAAGGTGGCCAGTGCCGTGAAGACAAGCTCGGCGGCGACACCGGTCATCCTGCTCACCGGCTGGGGGCAGCGGCTACTGACCGACGGCGAGACCCCGATGCACGTGGACCGCGTGCTCAGCAAGCCGCCGAAGTTGCGCGAGGTGCGGGCTGTGCTGGCCGAGCTGACGCTGCGCAGCGCCGGCGATGGCGAGGCCGGTTCGACGACCCGGGAGATCGCGTGACCGCGCGGCTGCTGATCGTCGACGACGAGGCGGCGCAGATGCGCGCCTTGTGCGACACGCTCGAGGATCAGGGCTACGAGGTCCACGGCTGCGCCGATGGCGAAGCCGCCTTGCTCGAGCTGCGGCGCGCGCCGTACGACCTGCTGCTCGCCGACCTGATGATGCCGGGGATGAACGGGATCGATCTGCTGCGCGCGGCGCTGGCGATCGACCCGATCCTGGTCGGCATCATCATGACCGGCGAAGGCACGATCGGCTCCGCCGTCGAGGCCATGCAGTCCGGCGCGCTCGACTACATCCTCAAGCCGTTCAAGCTCAGCGCCATCTTGCCGGTGCTCAGCCGCGGCCTGACGATGCGCCGCTTGCGGGTCGAGAACGCGGCGCTGGAACGGCGCGTGCGCGAGCACGCGGCCGAACTCGAGACGACCAACCGCGAGCTCGACGCCTTCACGCGCTCGGCGTCGCACGACCTGCGCGCACCGCTGAACGTCGTGCTCGGATTCTCGGCGCTGCTGGCGAACGAGCTCGGCCCGCGGGTTCCGGCCGAACAGCGCGACTGGCTGACTCACATCGAGCGCTCTGCGCAGCGCATGTCCGACCTCATCGACGCGCTGATGCGGCTGTCGCAGGTCGGGCGGCAGGTCCTGCAACTGCAAAGCGTGGACGTCGCGGCACTGGTGCAAAGCATCGCCGACGACCTGCGCCAGGAGCAACCGCAGCGGCACGCGTCGCTGCAACTGGGCGCACTGCCCCGCACTACGGCCGACGCCTCGCTGCTGCGGCAGCTGTTCGTCAACCTGCTGTCGAACGCCTTCAAGTTCACGCGCGCTACGGAACACGCGGTGATCGAAGTGGGCTGCCAGGCCGATGGCGGCGAACAGGTCTTCTTCGTTCGGGACAACGGGCCGGGCTTCGACATGGCCCATGCACAGCGCCTGTTCGATGCGTTCCAGCGCTTTCACCGGGCCGATGAGTTCGAAGGCAGCGGCGTCGGCCTGTCGATCGTGCAACGCATCGTGCAGCGTCACGGCGGACGCATCTGGGCCGAGGCGGCGCCGGGCCGCGGCGCGAGCTTCTTCTTCAGCCTCGCCGCGGCCGGGCCGCCGTCGCCGACCCCGTCGACGGCGGCGTAGGCGCGCGCGGCGCGGCGGCGCGCCGTGCCTTGTCATCGGGCTTTCATGCGGCGCCGCTAGCGTGCCTGGTCATGCGCCGGTCCTGCCTGCGCACCCCGGGACTGCGGTCTCGCCATTCAGGGTCCGAGAATGAACCGTTCGATTCACCGGCGCGCGCTGCTGCGCGCCGGCTTCGCCGCGAGCCTGCCGCTCTTGATCCCCGCGGCGCGCGCCTGCGAGTTCTTCACGACGAACCTGCGCGTCTATAAACCGTGGACCCGTGCCACGGCCGACGGCGACACGGTCGCGCTGCTGTGCATGACCTTCGACGACGTGACGCTGGCCGATCGCCTGATCGGGGTCGAGACACCGGTGGCGCGCGATGCCGAGATGGGCGGCACGGGCGCGCGCGGCGCGATCGATCTCGCGATCCCACCCGGGCGCGAGACCGTGCTCAGCGAAGCCGGCCGCTTCATCCGGCTCACCGGCCTGCGCTACCCGCTGCAGCTCGGCTGCAGCTACCCGCTGACGCTCGTCTTCGAAAGAGGCGGCACCGTCGCGGCGGACATCGATGTCGACTACGAGCGCAACGCCTGACGCCTCTTCTTCGCGTCACGACCCCGTCATCGACGCTGCCTAGCATCGTCCGAGCCCGGCCCCCAAGGCCTACCGCCTCGACACCACAACACCAAGGACAACCTTCGATGAAGCTCGCCCTCAGCAAGAACCAGATCGCCCTCGCGGCGATCGCTGCCATCGGTGCCCTCGGCACATCGCCGACGATCGCGACCGCGGCCGGCAAGACGCCCGGTCAGTACGTGACCGGCGACTTCCACAACCACACGACCTGCTCGGACGGCTCGATCTCGATGCAGAAGCTGGTCAAGAAGGCCACCGGCAAGGACGACGGCACCTTCGGCCTGGACTGGTTCGTGCAGGCCGGGCACGGCGGCAACGGCAACCGCAACTGCACGCTGGTCGAAGACGCGAGCCTGAGCACGCCGGCCTATCCCGTAGTCACCGGCAAGGGCCCGACGACCACCTGGGCGAACAGCATCGGCGCCGAGAACATCAAGGGCGATGGCGGCGGTGTCGGCGGCAACGGCAACATGTGGCGCTGGCAATCGATCCAGGAGTTCCAGTACCCGCTGATCGAGTACCTCTCGGCGCAGAAAAGCCAGCCGCTGTTCATCGGCATGGAGTCGGTCGTCGCCGGCCACGAGCACACGTCGATGTCGGTGATCACCGGTCAGATGCCGGCCTCGCTCGATTCGGCCACGCTGCCGACGAGCGCCGGCTACACCGCGCTCGGCAACGCGAACGCGCTGGCGCAATGGTCGTACTGCTTCGACCGCGGCGACACCGACAAGAGCCGCGGCAACGTCACCGGCTCGGCGATCGGCAACAACTGGAATTGCGCCGTGCCCGGCAGCAACAGCGCGGCGGATGTCAGCTGGAACGCGACCGCGCAGAAGCTCCTGCCCGCCAGCGGTGCGGGCAACGGCACGAAAGGCCACCTGAAGACGGTCGAGGCGGTGAAGTGGATGACCGCGTACCACCCGACCGGCAGCTACTACGTCCCGGCCCACCTGGAGCGCGCCGGCCCGTTCAATCCCGATGGCAACAACGGCTACAACGTCGAGCACCTGCGCGACTTCAACAATGTGGCGCCGAAGGTCGCGTTCGGCTTCGAGACGCAACCGGGCCACGGTGCGTCGTCGAGCCGCGGCGAGTACTCGCCCAAGCGCAACAACATCGGCGGCGTGCTGACCGACTCGGTCGGCGGCACGACCTACGGCGGCACCGGCGTCTACGGCGCGCAGGTCGGCGGCGTGTGGGACGCGCTGCTCGGCGAAGGCCGCAACTTCTGGTTCTTCGCGAGCTCGGACTGGCACAACCGCGGCAGCTTCGGCCCGGACGATCGCCGCTCGACGCAGGACTTCTTCCCCGGCGAGTACCAGCGCGACCACGTGATGGTGCGCAACGGCGCCGACAAGCTGCGCCCGCAGACCATCGTCGACGGGCTGCGCACCGGCAACAGCTTCGCGGCCAGCGGCCAGCTGATCGATCGCCTGGCCTTCGTCGCGTGCGCCTCGTACAAGGGCGGCGGCGGCTTCCGGCCGGATGCCTCGGCCGAGGCGCTCGCGGTGAACGCCGCGACGAAGAACACCGACGTCGAGACGCCGCGCTGCGCGACGATGGGCGAGAAGCTCGTCGTGCAGCCGGGCGCCGAGATCGTCGTGGCCATCGTGCTGCGCGATCCGGCCGGCGCCAACCACTCGCCGTACACGTTCGCGAACCCGTCGCTGGCGCAGATCGGCGTGAGCCAGCCGCTGAACATGCCGGTGCTCGACCACGTCGACCTGATCCGCGGCATGGTCTCGGGCTACAAGACGCCGGGCGCCGCCGACTACGCCGGCGAGTGGCCGCGCAACACCGCCTGGCTGAAGGAAGACGGTACGACCGCCGGCCTGGCGACGGTTCCGGCCGCGGCCAGGAACACGACCGCGGCGGTGATCAAGACTTTCAACGGCAGCAGCAAGACGCCGTGGGCGACCGTGCAGTCGGGTGAAGACAACAGCGCCTTCCTGAAGATGAGCTACCGCATCCCGGCGGTCACGGCCTCGCAGTACATCCGCCTGCGCGGCAGCAACCTGCCGGCATCGGTGCCGTTCGAGACCGACGCCAGCGGCAACCCGCTGGCCGACCTGTACACGAACGCTTCCGACACGAGCAAGCTGAAGATCCCGTGCACCGTGGTCGGCAGCAACGTTCCGGCCAACGGCGTCAACTACAGCGGCGCCGCGATCGATGGCTGCCCGGCTCACCTGCCGGTCGTGAATGGCGTGAAGTACACGGCGTTCGACGTCGCCGCGTGGGCCGACCTCTGGTTCTACAGCAACCCGATCTACATCGAGGTCGAGGGCTCGACGGCCGTCGCCGGCGTCAAGTAGAGGTCAGGCACGTCAGGCAAGACGGGCGCGGGCAACCGCACCCGAAGGCGCCGCGCGATCTCGCGCGGCGCATTTTTCGTTGGTGATTCGGATGATCTGAAATCCACATGTCCAGCACGCTCCCGGCTTCCGCACTCCCCTCCTCCGATCCTTCGCATCGCGGCGCACGCTGGCCGCAGTGGCTGCGCGAGCCGCTGCTGCACTTCGTCGTGCTGGGCGCCGTGCTGTTCGCGCTCGACCATGTCGTGCTCGGCCGCAGCGACGACCCGCGCACGATCGTGATCGGCGCCGAGGTCGACAACGAGGCGCGGCAGCTGTTCAAGGCCTCGCGCGGCCGCGAGCCCGATGCCGACGAGCTGAGCGCGTTGCGGCGCGTCTGGCTCGACAACGAGGTGCTCTACCGCGAAGGCCTGGCGCTGCAGGTCGACCGCGGCGACACCGCAATCCGCGAACGCGTGATCTTCAAGGCGCTGAGCGTGATCGACGCGAACGTCAAGCTGCCGCCGTTCGACGACAAGCTGCTGCGCGGCTGGTTCGAGAGCCACCGAGCCCAATACGACGAGCCCGCACGCTTCGACTTCCAGGAGGCGGTGCTTTCCGGCGACGCTTCGGAATCGACCGTGCGCGCCTTCGTCAACACCTTGAACGCCGGCACGCCGGGCGACGCGAAGGCGGGCCTGCGCGTCTTCAAGAGCCGCCCGCAGGCGAACCTCGTGCAGAGCTACGGCCCCGAGTTCGCGAAGGCGCTGGCCGAATCGCCGGCCGGCGAATGGCGCGCCCAGCCGACGCGCGACGGCTGGCGTGCGATCCGCCTCGACGCGATGACCCCGCCGCGGCCGGCCGCGTTCGAAGCGCTGCGCGGCGTCGTGCTGCAGGACTGGACCGATGCGACGCTGTCGGCGCAGCGCAGCGCGGCAGTGCGGGCGCTCGCGCAGAAGTACACGCTGAAGACCGAGGCCGCGCCGAAATGAACGCCACGAACGCGCTGTGGCGTGCCCTGCTGCTGGTCATGCTCGCGTTGCTGAGCGCCGCGGCCGGCGCGCACGAGATGAGCATGGCGGAGATGCAGCTGCGCGAGACCTCGCACGGCGAATTCCTGTGGCAATGGACCGCCAGCGAGAAGCGCCCGGCCAGCGAAGACCTGAGCCCCGTCTGGCCCGAGGGCTGCCGCGCCGAGTCGAACGTGCTGCGTTGCGGCGCGAACGGGCTGCAGGGCGTGCTGTCGATCGAGGGCGTCGGCAAGCGCTATTCGGCGGCACTCGTGAAGGTCTTCTGGCTCGATGGCCAGTCGCGCGTCTACACGCTGACCGCGGGCCAGCCGACCGTGCACCTGTACGGATCGGCCGATGACCGGCGCGGTGCCGCCGAGATCGCGTCGGCGTACACGGTGCTCGGCATCGAGCACATCCTGACCGGCTTCGACCACCTGCTGTTCGTCATCGGGCTGCTGTTCCTGGTCGGCTTCCGGCGCCGGCTGCTGTGGACGATCACCGCGTTCACCGCGGCGCACAGCCTGACGCTCGCGAGCAGCGCGCTCGGCTGGCTGGTGCTGCGGCCGCCGCCGGTCGAGGCGACGATCGCGCTGTCGATCATGCTCGTCGCCGGCGAGGCGCTGCACCGGCGCGAGACGCTCGCGCGGCGCTGGCCGGCGCTGGTCGCGTTCCTGTTCGGGCTGGTGCATGGCCTGGGCTTCGCGGGCGCGCTGAAGGAGATCGGCCTGCCCGACAGCCACCTGCCGATCGCGCTGCTGACCTTCAACGTCGGCGTCGAGATCGGTCAGCTGCTGACGGTCGGCGCGGCGTGGCTGCTGTGGCGGCTGTGCGCGCGCTGGCCCCGGCTGCAGCAGGCGCGCACGCCGGTTCTGTACGGCATCGGCTCGATGGCCGCGTACTGGTCCTGGCTGCGCATCGTCGCGATCTTCGGCTGACGCGAGCGCGAGCCCCTCACCAACTCTTCGATCCCATGAACGAAGTCATCGGCCTCTTTCCGATCCCTTTCATGCGCGCGCCGGCGACGCTGCCGCGGCCGCTGGTCGACGGTCTGGTCGAGCACTTCAGCGGCCTGGCGCTGCGCGACAACAGCTCGTCGGGCAACCTGTCGCACACCGAGATGCTGCGGCCCGGCGACAGCCCGCTGCTGGTCGAAGCGGCTGCGCTGATCACGCCGACCCTGTCCGAGTTCGGCACGCTGCTGTTCGGCGAGCGCCTGGCCTGGTCGATCAAGGAGATGTGGGTCAACGTGCTGGAGACCGGCGGCCGCCAGGCGATGCACAACCACGCGAACAGCTTCGCGTCGGGCGTGGTGTACCTGACGCCGACCCACCCCGGCTCGCAGACGGTCTTCATGAAGTCGCCGGGCGGCAGCGACTTCGTCTTCAAGAACGATCACGCCGCGATGACGCCCGGCCCGTTCAATGCGGACAAGTGGGTCAGCCCGGCCCCTGCGCCGGGCGACCTGGTGCTGTTCCCCAGCTACCTGATGCACGCGGTGCCGCCGAACGCCGGCGAACGGCGCATCACGCTGTCGTTCAACGCGATCCCGACGCGGCTCGACTCGTGGGGCTACGCCGTGTCGTTCAGCGGCTGATGGGCGCATCGCGTCGGTGGGCTGCGCTGGGCCTGATGGCCTGCTCGGGCTTCGCCGGGCTCGGCTACCAGATCGTCTGGACCCAGCAAAGCGCGCTCTGGCTGGGCCATGAGTCGGCCGCCGTGCTCGCGGTGGTGACGGCGTTCTTCGGCGGACTGTCGGTCGGCGCCTGGGCCACCGGCCCACGGATCGAGCGCAGTGCGAATCCGCTGCACCTGTATGCCGCCTGCGAGGCGGTCATCGCGCTGTGGGGCCTCGCGCTGATCTGGCTGATGGCACCGGCCAGCGACGCGCTACTCGGGCTCATCGGCGTCCAGCCGAGCGCCGTGTGGCAGTGGTCGGTGGCGTTCGGCGGTACCTTCGCGCTGCTGCTGCCGGCGACCGCGGCGATGGGCGCGACGCTGCCAGCAATGGAACGGGTGACGGCGCAGCTGCGCGCCGAAGGGCGATCGATCGCCGCGCTCTACGCGAGCAATACCTTCGGCGCGGTGATCGGCGTGCTTGCGACCGCCTTCTGGCTCGTGCCCGAGTTCGGACTGACCCGCACCGCGGGCCTGTGCATCGCGCTGAACCTGGGCTGTGCGGCGGTCGCGATGGCGACGCTGCCACGCGAGGTCGGAGCGCCGATCGCCGCGCTGCCGGCCTCGTCGTCGCGACACGCGGCGCTCGCGCGCCTCGCGCTCACCGGCCTGCTCGGCATCGGCTACGAAGTGCTCGTCGTGCGCGTGCTAAGCCAGGTCGCCGAGGACACGGTCTACACCTTTGCGATGCTGCTCGCGGTCTACCTGGTCGGCAGCGCACTCGGCGCCGCCGGCTACGAACGCTGGCGCGTGCGCAGCGCCGATCCCGAGCGGCTCGGCGATCGGCTGCTCTGCGCGCTGGCCGCGGCCTGCCTGCTCGGCACGACCAGCCTGTGGGCGGCGGAGTCGTTGAAGGCCTGGCTGCTCGCGCAAGCAGGCGCGAGCATGGCCGCGGCGATCGGCGCCGAGACGCTGCTGGCGGTCGCCGCCTTCGGGCTGCCGACGATTGCGATGGGCGCCTTGTTCAGCCACCTCAGCGCGGTCGCCCGCACGCGGGGCGCGAGCTTCGGCGCGGCGCTGGGCGCCAACACGCTCGGCGCGGCGCTCGCACCGTGGGTGTTCGGCGTGCTGCTGACGTCGTGGCTGGCGCCCAAGGGCGCGCTGCTGACGATCGCGCTCGGCTACCTCGCGCTCACCGCACGGCGCTGGCAGATCGCGCCGCTCGCCTGGGCGCCTGCGGCGATCGCCGCGGCGCTGTGGGTCGGCGCCGCGCCGCTGGCCTTCGTCGACGTGCCGGAGGGCGGGCACATCGTCAGCTATCGAGAGGGCGTGATGGCCGCGGTGAGCGTCGTCGAAGACGCGGCCGGCGTCGCACGGCTGCGCATCGACAACCGGCAGCAGGAAGGCAGCAGTTCATCACGGTTCGTCGATGCGCGCCAGGCGCTGCTGCCGGCGCTGCTGCACCCCGCGCCCCGGCATGCGCTGTTCCTCGGCCTGGGCACCGGCGTGACTGCGTATTCCGCCGCCGAGGATCCCACGCTGCAGGTCGACGCCGTCGAGCTGCTGCCCGAGGTCATCGAGGCGTCGCGACATTTCACGCGCGCGTTCACGGCCGAAGCGCCGAACCCGAGCATGCGGGTGATGGCGGCCGACGCGCGCCGCTACGTGCGGGCGACGCCGCAGCGCTACGACCTGATCGTCTCCGACAACTTCCACCCCGCGCGCAGCGGCTCGGGCGCCCTCTACACGACCGAGCACTTCCAGGCCGTGCGTTCGCGGCTCGCGGCCGGCGGGCTGTTCTGTCAGTGGCTGCCCTTGCACCAGCTCGATCTGGCGACCTTGCGAAGCATCGTCAAGTCCTTCATCGCGGTGTACCCCGAGGGTTCGGCCATCCTTGCGAGCAACAGCCTCGAGACGCCGGTGCTGGGCCTGATCGGACGCAGCGCTGCGATCCGATTCGACGTGCAGGACGTGCGCGACCGGCTGGCAACGACGGCGTTGCACACGCCCCCGACCGCGTTCGGCATCGACGACGAATTCGCGCTGCTCGGCAGCCTGGTGGCAGGCCCGACCGCGCTCGCGCGCTTCGCGGGCAACGCGACACCGAATACCGACGACCGCCCGGTCGTCGCGTATCGCGCGCCCCGCGTGACCTACGCCCCCGATTCGCTGCCGCGGGATCGGCTCGCCGCGCTGCTCGGCGAACTCTCGATCACGCCCGCCGAGGTGCTCGATGACGCGACCGATCCGGCATCGGCGCGCCGGCTGACCGCCTACTGGTCGGCACGCGATCGCTTCATCGAAGCCGGCCGCGCGGTCCGTCCCGCGGCCAGCGCGAGCGAGATGCTGGCCCAGGTTCAGCAGCCGCTGCTGGCGGTGCTGCGCATCAGTCCCGACTTTCGCCCGGCCTACGACCCGTTGCTGCGCATGGCCGCCGCCCTCGCGCCGACCGACCCGCACGGCGCGCTGGCGCTGCTGAACGAACTCCGAGCCGCGCAACCTGCCCGGCAAGAAGCCGCGCGGCTGGCCGACCATCTCGCGGCGATGCCGCAGGGGCCCGTGGGCCCGAATCCGTCAGTGCTGCGCTTGCCGGCGCGCGCCGTGCGGCGCCTTCGCGCTCATGCCGATGCGCGCTCGGCCTGTGCCCTGCGCCGCCAACGCAGCAAGCCGATCGCATAGGCAGCGTAGTAGCCCGCGAGCATGCCGAACACCAGCTGGGTCAACGGGCTGCTGCCGAAGCGCTGCGCCGCCGCCGGGTCGCTCAGCGCGCCTTCGTAGGTCTGGAACAGCCGGTACAGGATCCGGCCCGCGAGCAGCGCCGACAGTGCGATGCCGATGTGCGCGCTCGGCGTGTAGAAGAAGCCGTCGTCGACCTGCTCGAAACGCGTCAGGCGCAGGCCGTACTGCGCCAGCGCAACCCCCGCGAGCACGCCGCCGCCGAGCGCCAGCAGCGTCAGCGGCCGGTGCAGCGCCGCGGTGCCCAGCAGCGCCAGCAGTGCGGGGAACAGGATCGCCGCGGTCCAGTGCCGCCAGGCCACGGACTTCTGCCGCCCGACCATGCGCCGAACGCGGCGGTACAGCCGCCACGCGATCAGCGGCACGAGCGCGATGACAACGAGCGACTGGGGCTGCAAGCCGGCGCTCACAGCGAGGCTTCGATCAACTCGCGGTATTCGTCGGCCGTCGCGATGCGCGGGTTCGTCTTGTGGCAATGATCGGCCAGCGCGCCGCTGACGATGCGGTCGAACATCGAACGCTCGACGCCCATCGCCGCCAGGCCCGGCGGCAGACCGAGCCGCGCGTTCATCGCACGGATCGCGTCGGGAATATCGCCGCCGCCGGCGAGGCCCATCGCGCGTGCCATCCGGTCCAGGCGCTTGTCCTTGATCACGCTGTCGGCGCTGGCGTTGAAGCGCACGACCGCCGGCAGGAACATCGCGTTCAGCGTGCCGTGGTGCAGCCGCGGGTTCGCGCCCCCCAGGCTGTGCGACAGCGAATGCACCGCGCCCAGGCCCTTCTGGAACGCCAGCGCGCCCTGGATCGACGCGCTCATCATGTTCAGCCGCGCGTCGCGATCCTGGCCGTCGCAGGTCGCGCGCTCGATGTGTGCCCAGCCGCGCTCCAGGCCGTCGAGCGCGATGCCGTCGGCCGGCGGGTTGAATGCGGCGGACATGAAGGTTTCCATGCAGTGCGCGATCGCGTCCATGCCGGTCGCGGCGGTCAGGCCCGGCGGCAGCCCGAGCGTCAGCTCGGGGTCGCAGATCGCGGCGCGCGGCAGCAGGTGCCACGAGTGGAAGCCGAGCTTGCGGTGATCGTCGGTGATGACGATCGCGCCGCGCGCGACCTCGCTGCCGGTGCCCGAGGTCGTCGGCACCGCGATCAGCGGCGCCGCGGCCGCGGTGATCTTGGCGCTGCCGCCTTCGATGGTCGCGTAGTTCACGAGCGGGCCGGGATGCGTCGCCGCGATCGCGACACCCTTCGCGCAATCGAGCGACGAGCCGCCGCCGACCGCGATCAGCCCATCGCAGCCGTGCTCGCGGTACATCGCCGCGGCTTCGCGCACCGCCGCCTCGGTCGGGTTCGACGGCGTGCCGTCATAGACGACGAAACCCAGCGGCCCCTGCAGCGCAGCCGGCAGCGCGTCGAGCACCTTTTGCAACACGCCGGCGGCGCGCACGCCGATGTCGGTGACGATCAGCGGCTTCGTCATGCCGATGCGTTCGCACTCGGCGGCGAGCAGCGAGCGCGCACCGAACTCGAGCTGGATCTGGGTCAGGTAGTAGATCAAGGCCATCGGGGTCGTCTCCTCGTTGGGGTCGCGCTCAGTTCGGCTTGTTGTAGAGCGCGTGGATGTTGCCGAGCTTGGCATCGAACACCTCGGCGCCGACATCGATCTGCAAGGTCACGCCGACCAGGCGCCGCCCCTGGATCGGCTCGAAGAAGGCCCGCGCGGTCGCGGCGAGCGCCTCGCCGATGCGCCGCTGCGCCGCCTCGCTGCGGCCGCGACCGATGCGCAGGTTCAGGTACGCGAACGCGCAGTCGTGCTGGCCGTCGGCGATCGCGAAGCGCGGCGCCGGGTAGGCGAGCACGCGCGTGCCGCCGGGCGGGAACAGCGGCGCGCCGGCCTCGTCGGTCTGCGCCAGCAGCGTGTCGGCGAGGTTGCGGCACAACGCGCTCATGTTGGCCTGGGCGTCGAGGTTCTCGCTGTACAGGATCACGAGATGCGGCATGCGGGGCTCCGATCGGGCGGTGGCCGTCACGCCGACCGTGAGCTCACCGCACCAACCGGGATGATGGCGCAGTTTCGTCCGCCGCCCGCGCTCAGGGGGTCTTGCGCAGCCGCCGCACCTGCAAGGTCACGCCGATCGCGAACAGCAAGGCCAGCACCGCGGTCGCCTGCTGCAGTTCGGGCGCTTCGGCGTTCGCGAGCAGCGGGGCGCCCAGCGGCAGCCGGGTCGAGGTCTCGGTGATGGCAGGAATCCAGTGGAACAGGAAGGTCGCCGAAAAGCCGACGACCTCGACGATCTTCGACGCGCGCCCGAAGATCGAGCTGCGCGCCGCGGCGAACGCCACCGCGAGCACCAGCAGCGTCAGGACCCCCAGCGCGTGCGGCTTGCCGAAGCCGCCATGCTGGAAGACGCCGAAGCCGGTCAGTGCGGTCAGCGCGGTCAGCGCGGTCGTCACCGCATAGAACCTGCCCAGGCCGTTGTCGAGCGTGATCTGCCGATCGCGGATCAGCGCGATCAGCCCGGCGGCCAGCGCCACCAGGCTGATCGCGGTATGGGCCGCGCCCAGTGTCGTCAAACCGTAGAGCATGGGTTCTCCTCGTGACGCGGATCGGCGCGACCGCGCCGCCTCGAGCACGCCGCGTGCCAGCGCGGGATTGTGACTTGGGGATGACATTCGGCAAGCGAATTGCGTATCCTCGGCCGCTTTTGGCAGGCGCGCGTCGCGCCGGCCACGCCTTGCCTTGACGCCCGAGACCCGGAGACCCCCCACATATGCGCTACCGGATAGCTCTTTGCGGGTTCAGCGAGTTCGAATACGAGGCGATGCACTTCTCGTTTCAGCATCCGACCGGCTTTCACGAATCGGAGTACGACGTCGTCGGTGCGCTGTCGGAGGCCGACTTCGCGATCGTCGACGCCGACTCCAAGCCGGCCGTCAAGGGCGTGCTGCAGTCGGGGCGCGTTGCGCAGTCGGTCTTCGTCGGCACCGAGGCGCCGGTCGGTGCGGCCTCGCACCTGCACCGGCCGATCGACCCGACGCGCATCCTGCGCACGCTCGACGAGTTGACCGCGCGCCAGGGCATGCCGACCCAGCCCGGCGCGCTGCGCGAGCTGCCGACGCTGAACGACGTCATCCCGTTGCCACAGGCGCCGATCGAGGCCGCTGCGGTGATCCCGCCGGCGTCGGCGGGCCCCGGCGCGGCGAAGGCGGCGGCGCGCGCGAAGGCGCGGCGCGCGCGCCTGGCCAGCGACGAACGGCGCCTCGTCGAACCGCTGCGCGAGGCACTGGTGCTCGACGGCGATGCGCCGACCAACCGCTGGCTGTGCACCCTGCTCGGGCGCTTCGGCTTCCTCCCCTACGCCGTCGCGTCGATCGCGCAGGCCGAGGCGCAGCTCGCGCTGCGGCCGTTCGCGGCGATCTTTCTCGACATCCCGCTGAATGGCGCCGGCGTCGCGCTGCTGCACCGCATCCGCGCACTGCCGGCACCGTGGCCGCATGCCGGGCCAGCGGTGCTGATGGTCGCCGAACACCTCGACCCGACCGACCGGGTCCGCGCGGTGCTCGCCGGGCTGGCGGAGCCGCTGATCAAGCCGCTCGGGCGCGGCGACGTGGCCCGTGCGCTCGAAGGCGCCGGCGTCGCGCTGCCGGCGGATGCGCGGCGCCAATGAGAGGCTGAGCGTGCCTCGGGCGACTCCGCTGCGCCGATAGCGCGGCAGCGACTCGTCCTACAGCGCCCGGCGCGGCCGGCGCGCACGATGTCGGCTTGCGCGGCACGCGCCGCGCTGCAAAGGATGCACGATGCCCAGCCGCTCGATGATCGCGATGCCACGGGCTGCCGCGGTGCACGCGGCCCTTGCCGCCACGCTCGCGCTGACACTGGCCAGCGCCGCTGCACAGCCAGCGGCGAGCAAGCCGATCGCGTTGCCCGACCTGCCGGGGGCGCCGGCATCGGTTTCCTCCGCGCCGCCGGCCGCCGCGGCGTCGGGGCCGCGCATGCGCTCGCCGGCCGAAACCGGCAACCGTGCGGCCGCGCCGGGTGACCTGCGCCCCGAACGCGCGGTGGCGCCGCAGATCAGCATCCCGTTCGGCAAGACGGCGCCGGCGCCGACGTCGCGCGAGACGCGCATCGTGCGCCGTGGCAACGCGCCGGCCAGCGGCGGCATCGACGAAACGGCGGCGCGCTGCGAGTCGCAGATCGACGCGCAGCTGCGCGCCGACTGCCGCGCCAAGCTGGCGCGCGAGGCGCGCGGCCGGCCGCTGAACTGAGCGGGCGCGGGCCGGACTACGCCGGCGTCGCGCAGATCGCCTGATCGATCGCCGCGCCCAGCCCGTGCACCAGCGCGAAGCCCGAGCTGGCGATCAGCAGCGCGCCGGCCAGGCGCACCGCGAGGGCCGGCGCGCGCACCGACCCGCGCGCGCCGCGCAGGCGCCGCCACAACATCGGCGCGAGCCACAGCCCGAGGGCAGAACTCAGCGCGAAAGCAGCCATCACCGCGCCACCCTGCAGCGGGCCGGAGGCCAGCGCCGCGACGATCAGCGCCGACTGCAGCAGGCCGCACGGCAGCGCTGCCCAGCAGACGCCGATCGCCGCAGTTCGGGCCGGCGCCGGCAGGCGCGCGACGAAGCGCAGCGGCCGAGCCGTCGCGGGGCTGGGGACACGCGGCCCCGTGCCGGCGAGCCAGGCCGGCGCGCGGCCCTGCCACAGCAGGCAGGCGCCGAGCGCGATCGCGGCGACATGCAACAGCGCCCACAGAGGACGCAGCACCGGTGCCGCGACGCCGAGGCTGGCCAGCCCGGAGACGCTGCCGGCGACCAGCGCGCCGGCCGCCGCGTAGCCGGCGAGCCGGCCGAGCTGCAGCGCCCACATCGTGCGCGCCGCGGCGGCGCTGCCGTGCCGGCCCGCGACGCCGCCGAACGCCGCACCGCACATCGCCGCGCAGTGCGGGCCGCCGGCCAGGCCCATCATCAGCGCCGAAACGGCGAGTGCCAGGTCCACGACTCTCGGCCTCCGATCGATCAGATCACGTTGGAATAGTGGTTGCGCGCGCGGTCGGCCTGCAGGTGCCGGTCGAACACCATCGCGATGCCGCGCACGAAGTACCAGCCCAGCGGCGTGACCTCGATTGCGTCCGGTTCGACGACGACCAGGCCCTGCGCCTGCAGCGGCGCCAGCGCCGCGAGCTCGGCGGCAAAGACCTTGCGGAAGTCGACCAGGTGCGCGAGCGCGATCGATTCGAACTCGACGCGGCCCTGGCACATCAGCCCCATGATCACGGTGCGCCGCAGCAGGTCGTCGCGGGTCAGCGCCAGGCCGCGCACGACCGGGAACTGGCCCTGCGCGAGCGCGTCCTGGTATTCCGGCAGCGTCTTCGCGTTCTGGCTGTAGGTCGCGCCGATCCGGCCGATCGACGAGACGCCGAGGCCGATCAGGTCGCAATCCGGCTGCGTGCTGTAGCCCTGGAAGTTGCGATGCAGCCGGCCCTGGCGCTTGGCGACGGCCAGCGGGTCGTCGGGCAGCGCGAAGTGATCCATGCCGATGTAGCGGTAGCCGGCCGCGCCGAAGCCCTCGATCGCCCGCGCGAGCATCGCGATCTTCTGCGGGGCCGGCGGCAGCTGGGCCGCATCGATGCGGCGCTGCGGCTTGAAGCGCTGCGGCAGGTGCGCATACGCGTACAGCGCAATGCGGTCCGGCCGCAGCTCGCAGACCTGTTCGATGGTGCGCCCGAAGGACTCGGGCGTCTGCAGCGGCAGGCCGTAGATCAGGTCGACGTTGGTCGAGCGGAACTGTAGCTCGCGTGCCGCTTCGAGCAGCGCGCGCACGCTTTCCAGGCTCTGCACGCGGTGCACTGCGGCCTGCACGTCGGCATCGAAGTCCTGCACGCCGAAGCTCAGGCGGTTGAAGCCGAGTTCGGCGAGGTGGCGCAGGCGCTGCGGATCGGCGGTGCGCGGGTCGACCTCGATCGATATTTCGGCGCTCGCGGTGATCGCGAACGCGCTGCGCAAGCGCGTCATCAGCCGCGCCAGCTCGTCGTCGTTCAGGAAGGTCGGCGAACCGCCGCCGAGATGCAGCTGCGTCACCGGCTGGCGCAGGCCGAGCTCGACCGCGTGCAGATCGATCTCGGCCTCCAGCGCGCTCAGGTAGGGCCCCGCGCGCTCGTGGTGGCGCGTGATGATCTTGTTGCAGGCGCAGTAGTAGCAGACCGATTCGCAAAACGGGATGTGCACGTACAGCGACAGCGCAGCGACACCGGCATTGCGCACCGCCCCCTGCACGCGCGAGCGCAGCGCGCGCTCGTAGTCGGCCGGGCCGAAGGCCTCGACGAAGCGGTCGGCGGTCGGGTACGAGGTGTAGCGCGGCCCCGGCTGGTCGAGCCGGCGCAGCAGTTCGGGCGAAATCACGGGGCCGTCGGCCAGGGAAGCGCAGTTCATGGCGATCGACTGTGCAGCCAGCGCCGCCGCGCGCCCTTGCGCTGCATCAAACGGCCTGCGTTGCGCCGCGCGCAAACTCGCCGGGATGCAAAGTCCCCGCCTCGCCGAGACCGATGCCGAACCCGACGCCGCCGCAACCGCCGCGGCGCACAACGTCGTGCCGCTCCGTGTCCAGGCGCTGAAGGTCGCCTGCTCGAGCTGCAACCTGCGCGAGCTCTGCCTGCCGGTCGGCCTCGATGCGGCCGACATGCAGCGGCTCGATTCGCTGGTCGAGCGGCGCCGAACGCTGCGCCGCGGCGAGGCGCTCTACAGCGCCGGCGAAGGGTTCAGCACGCTGTACGCGGTGCGCACCGGCTTCTTCAAGACGCGCGTCGCCGCCGAGGACGGCCGAGACCAGGTCACCGGCTTCCAGATGGCCGGCGAGTTGCTCGGCTTCGACGGCATCGGCACCGAGCGCCACACCTGCGATGCGATCGCGCTCGAGGATTCGCAGGTCTGCGTGATCCCGTTCGCGCAGCTCGAAGCGCTGTCGCGCCAGTTCGGCGACCTGCAGCGCCAGCTGCACAAGGTCATGAGCCGCGAGATCGTGCGCGACCACGGCGTGATGCTGCTGCTCGGCAGCATGCGCGCCGAGGAGCGGCTCGCCACCTTCCTGCTCAACCTGACCCGGCGCCTGCAGGCACGCGGCTTCTCGCCGACCGCGCTGGTACTGCGCATGACGCGTGAAGAGATCGGCAGCTATCTCGGCCTGAAGCTCGAGACCGTGAGCCGCGCGTTCTCGAAGTTCCAGGACGACGGTGTGCTCGAGGTCCGGCAGCGCCAGCTGCGCGTGCTCGACGAGGCCGCGCTGCGGCAGCTCGTCAACGGCTCGCCCTGCTGATCGCCGCCGGGCGCCCCGCTACCGGATCAGCAGCACCGGGAACTTGCAGCGCGCGAGCACGCCGGTCGCGACCGAGCCGAGCACCATGCTGCCGAGGGCCGAGTGGCCGTGCGTTCCCATCACGATCAGGTCGGGCTTTTCCGACTCGGCGAAATCGGCAATCGCCTGCGCCGCATGACCGCAGCGGTAGAGCGCGCGAAAGCGCCAGTGCTGCTGTTCGGCGAACGCACGGATCGGCTTGAGCACCTGCTCGGCCTGTTCGGCGTACCAGTCGTTCAACGCCACCGTGTCGAAGAAGCGCGAAGCATGCGTCGGGACCGGCGCGAGCGCCGTGAACGCGACGTACTCGTGGCTCGGGCCCAGGAGTTCGTCGTGCGTGGCGATGTAGCTCAGCGTGCGCTTCGTGTGTTCGCTGCCGTCGACTGGCAAAAGAATCTTCATCGATCGTCTCCGCTTGCCTGTGATGTGATGATGCACCAACGTTCGCGTGTTCGAAAGTCGGCGCGCACCGCATCCGATGCGCACATCCTCGCGCAGCGGCCGCGAGACTTTCTTGCGCGTCGTCAATTCGCGGCCGGCGCACGGCGAGAAACTCGGCTCGGTGCCCCCGGAGAACGCCATGCCCTGCGAGAGCCTTCTCGTGTTTCTCGACGACCTGCCCGATTGCGCCGTGCGCACGCGGACCGCGCTGGCACTCGCGCGCCGGCTCGATTGCCACCTGCTCGGGCTCGCGCCGACCGGCCTGCTCGAGCTGCCCGCGGTATCGGGCTCGGCCGCGGCGCTGGCCGATTTCGCCGCCACCGCGCTGGAGCTGCTGCGCGACCGAGCCGAGCGCGTCGCCGAGCGCTTCCGGCGCGATTGCCGCGACGCGGGGCTGAGCGCGTTCGACGCCGTCGTCGACGCGGCCGACACGACACGCTCGATGGTGCGCCACGCGCACTGCAGCGATCTGACCCTGCTGACGCAGGCCGATCCGATCGCGCCCGGCCACCGCGCGGCGCGCGAGCGGGTCGAAGCCGTCGTGCTGCACAGCGCACGTCCGACGCTGATCCTGCCGCATGCCCGGCACGTCGAGCCGATCGGCACACGCGTGCTGGTGGCCTGGGACGACAGCCGCGAAGCCGCGCGCGCCGTGTCCGACGCACTGCCGCTGTTGCGCGGCGCCGAGGAAGTCCGGCTCGCGAGCTGGGGCGAAGCGGACGGCAGCGATCCGTATGCGCTGCAGGCGCAGCTCGACCGAGTGCAGCGCTGGCTCGCGCGCCACCGCATCGACGCGCGCGTGCAGCTCGAAGGCGAGACCGCCACGATCGCCGAGGCCCTGCTCGCGCGTGCCGCCGACTGGGGTTCCGATCTGATCGTGATGGGCGCCTACGGCCATGCGCGCTGGACCGAACGCATGCTCGGCGGCGCCACGCGCGGGCTGCTGCGGTCGATGACGGTGCCGGTGTTGATGTCGCACTGAACACCGTTCTTGCGCTGGGTCAAGGCAGCATCGCCCGCCCTCGCCTATCGTGAATCCAGACACCATGGAGACACTCAGATGATCGCCCTGAATATCGGCAACCTCGATCGCGCGCTGCGCATCGTGGCCGGGATCACGCTCATCGCGCTCGCGGCCTCTGGCCGGCTCGGCGCCTGGGCCTACCTCGGCTTCGCAGCGCTGACGACCGGCGCGCTCGCGTGGTGCCCGCTGTATCGCCTGCTCGGCATTCGCACGACCGCGCGCTGATCGGCGAGGCCACCATGACCCACTCGACGCTGCGCATCATCCGCGAGGAGCATGCCGCACTGTCGGCGATGCTCCGCTCGATCCTGTTGCTGCTCGCGCAGCACCGTCGCCACGCTTCAATGCCCGACTTCGCGGCGCTGCGCGCGATGCTCTTCTACGTCGACGAGTTTCCCGAGCAACGGCACCATCGGCTCGAGTCCGAACTGTTGTTTCCGAAACTGCGCGCACGCACGCCGTTGTCGCGCGCGCTGCTCGACAAGCTCGACGAGGACCACGCTCACGGCGCCCATCGCATCCGCGATCTCGAGCACTCGCTCGTCGCGTTCGAGATGATGGGCGAGGCGCGACGCGGCGCGTTCGAGCACGACGCCGAGCGCTACGTCGCCTTCTACCTCGCCCACATGGCGCTCGAGGAGCAGGAGATCCTGCCGCTGGCCGAACGCACGCTGACGGAACAGGACTGGCTCGACCTCGACGAAGCCTTCGCCGACAACCGCGACCCGTTGACCGGTCACGCCCCGACGGCCGACTACCGGGCGCTGTTCACCCGCATCGTGAATGCCGTGCCGGCGCCGATCGGGCTGGGGGCCTGATCAACGGCGCTCGTTCAGGTCGTCCGACTCGGCCTCGAGCAGCGCGGTCAGCGCGCCGGCGGTCGCGATCGCGGTCCAGAACATCAGGAAGGTGACCGTGTAGATCGCCGGCGCCGACCAGCCGATCGCGGCGCCGCCGAACCAGCGCAGGTCGGCGGGATCGATCACCGCGAACACCAGCATCTCGAGCACGCCCGCGGTCAGGAAGGCCGGCCACAGGATCTGCATCACGCGTTGCTTCATCACGGTTCTCGTCGCGCTACGGCGCCGGCGTGGCCGCGTGGTTGCGCGCCTGCAGCGCGGGCGCGCCCGGCGTGTTCGGCGCAGCGCGCGCGACCGCCTGCGGCAACACCGTGTCGGCGTGTTGCACCGCGGTGTACAGCAGCGCGAAACTGCCCGCGACGACGACGCCGAGGCCGCCGACCACGAGCCACATCGCACCGACGCGCCACCAGGGCAGCGGCACGAGCGGGACATTCGAAACACGGAGGGTGGTCATCGGTTCGCTCCTGCGAAAGGGTCGATTCGGCGTCGCATGCTCAACGCGGCACCACGAAGGTGGATCGCTCGCTCAGCTCGGCGCCCACGCGACCGGCCTCGACCAGCGCGATGCGAAAGCGCATCGGGTGCGCGCCGCCGCCCAGAGCGCGCGCCGCCTGCGGCGGGATCTGCACCGCGACCGGCACCCAGCGCGCCTGCGTCGGGCCGACCTCGATCTCGGTGCGTGCCGCGATCGACGCGTCGGGCAGGCCGTCGACCTCGATGCGGAAATGCTGCGTCGCCTCGGTCGCGTTCATCAGCTGGATGCGGTAGACATTCTCGATCCGACCGTCCTCGACGAGGCGCGCGAGCGTGCCCCGGTCGCGCACCACGTCGGCGCGGAACGGCGCGCGCAGTGCCAGGCTGGTCGCGAAGCCGGCCGCGATCAGCAGCAGCGCGCCGGTGTAGACGAGCACGCGCGGCCGAAACACGCGCCGCCACATGCGCGCGGCGCTCCAGCCGCCCTGCATGCCGTTCTGCGTCGCATAGCGGATCAGGCCGCGCGGGTAGCCCATCTTGTCCATCACGCCGTTGCAGACGTCGATGCACGCGGTGCAGCCGATGCACTCGTACTGCAGACCGTCGCGGATGTCGATGCCGGTCGGGCAGACCTGCACGCACAGCGTGCAGTTGATGCAGTCGCCCTTGCCGACCGACGCCGGCGCGACGCCGCGCGCGCGCGACCCGCGCGGCTCGCCGCACGCCGTGTCGTAGCTGATGACCAGCGTGTCGCGGTCGAACATCGCGCTCTGAAAGCGCGCGTACGGGCACATGTACTTGCAGACCTGCTCGCGCATGTAGCCGGCGTTGCCGTAGGTCGCGAAGCCGTAGAACAGGCTCCAGAACCATTCCCAGGGCCCGAGCGTCAGCGTCATCGCCTCGGCGACGAGCGTGCGCGCCGGCGTGAAATAGGCGACGAAGGTGAAGCCGGTCCACAGCCCGATCGCGAGCCACACCGCCTGCTTGCCGCCGCGGCGCCACAGCTTGTCCGCGCGCCACGGCGCGCCGTCGAGCCTGATGCGGGCCTGGCGATCGCCCTCGAAGCGGCGTTCGACCCACATGAAGATCTCGGTGTAGACCGTCTGCGGGCACGCGAAGCCGCACCACAGCCGGCCCGCCACCGCGGTGAACAGGAACAGCGAGAACGCCGACAGGATCAGGAGGCCGGCGAGGTAGACGAAGTCCTGCGGATACAGCACCAGCCCGAGGATGTAGAAGCGCCGTGCGCCCAGATCGAACAGCACCGCCTGGCGGCCGCCCCATTCGAGCCACGGCAGGCCGTAGAACAGCAGCTGCGTCGCCCACACCAGCGCCCAGCGCCAGCCGGCGAACCAGCCGGTGACCGAACGCATCTGGATCTTCGCCTCGCTCTGATAGAGCGAGACGGGCTCGGCCGCGATCGGAATGATCCGCCGCGGCCGCGGGACCGCCTCGCCGACAGGCCGAGCGGGCACCGGCGCGATCGGGCTCGGCGGGCTCACTGGACCCCGGGCAAGGTGCTCTGCGACAGGCTCCATACATAGGTTCCGAGCACGTGAATCTGCTCCGGCGTCAGGCGCCCGGCCTGTGCCGGCATCGTGTTGGTCTTGCCGTTCGTGACCATCGCGACGATCGCGTCCTCGCCCCAGCCGTGCAGCCAGATCTTGTCGGTCAGGTTCGGCGCGCCGATGGCCTGGTTGCCCTTGCCGTCGGCGCCGTGACAGGCCGCGCAGACCGCGAACTTCGGCTGACCGGCCGCCGCGGCGATCGGGTTGTGCGGGCTGCCGGACAGGCTCAGCACATAGTTCGCGACGTTGCGCACGTCCTGCGGCGTGCCGACCGCGGCCGCCATCGGCGGCATCGCGCCGACGCGGCCCTTCGTGATCGTCTCCTCGATCTTCTCGGGCGTGCCGCCGTGCAGCCAGTCGGTGTCGGTCAGGTTCGGGAAACCCTTGCTGCCGCGTGCGTCCGAGCCGTGGCAGGCGGCGCAGTTGTTGATGAACAGGCGCTCGCCGATCGCCATCGCCTTCGGGTCGTGGCTCAGCTGCGCGGGGGTCAGCCCGCTGAAGCCGGCATAGACCTTCGCGATCGTCGCGCCCGCCGCCTTCTGTTCGTCCTCGAACTGGTTCTTGCTGGTCCAGCCGAACTGGCCCGGCAGGCTGCCCAGGCCGGGGTACACGACGACATAGCCGAACGCGAACACGACCGTCAGGATGAACAGCCACATCCACCAGCGCGGCAGCGGGTTGTTCATCTCGACCAGGTCCTCGTCGTAGACGTGGCCCGTGGTGTTGTCGCCCGCCATCGGCGTGCGATTCGAGGCCACGAACAGCAGCCACAGGCAGCCGAGCAGGCCGATCACGGTGGCAGCGCCGATGAAGATCGACCAGCCACTGCTGAAAAAGTCACTCATTGCCGCGGCTCCTCGTCATTGAACGGCAGTTGCGCAGCCTCGGAGAAGCGCGCGGCGTTGCGGCGCGACCAGGCCCAGCCGAAGATGCCGATAAAGGCGCCGAACGACAGCACCGTCACGATCACCCGAATTGCGTTCACGTCCATCGCAGGCTCCTCATTTCACCGCGGTGCCGAGCACCTGGAGGTAGGCGACCAGCGCGTCGAGCTCGGTCTTGCCGGCGAGCTCGGCGCCGCCCTGCGCGATCTCGGCATCGCTGTACGGCACGCCGACATGGCGCAAGGCCTTCATGCGCGGCGCGGCGTCGGCCGGATCGAGCTTCGCATTCAGCAGCCACGGATAGGCCGGCATGTTCGACTCGGGCACCAGGTCGCGCGGGTTCTCGAGGTGGATGCGGTGCCACTCGTCGCTGTACTTGCCGCCGACGCGGTGCAGGTCGGGGCCGGTGCGCTTGCTGCCCCACTGGAACGGGTGGTCGTAGACGAACTCGCCGGCCGTCGAGTAGTGGCCGTAACGCAGCACCTCGGCCTGCAGCGGGCGGATCATCTGCGAGTGGCAGTTGTAGCAACCCTCGCGGGTGTAGACATCGCGCCCGGCGAGCTGCAGCGCGGTGTAGGGCTTCAGCCCCGGCACCGCCTCGGTCGTCGAACGCTGGAAGAACAGCGGCACGATCTCGACGATGCCGCCGACCGCGACGACCAGCAGGATCAGCACGATCATCAGGAAGTTGCTGGTCTCGATCTTCTCGTGCGTGAAGCCGGCGGTCTTGCTCTCTGGGGTGGCCATCATGTTGCTCCGGGGTTCAGGCGGCGACCGGCACGGCAGCGGCCGGGCCCATCGGGATGCGCAGCGGCAGGTAGCGGCCGGCCTGCGCCGTCTTGACCACGTTCCAGACCATCACGCCCATGCCGCCGAGGTACAGCAGCCCGCCGACGAGGCGGCACAGGTAGAACGGGTAGGTGGCCTTCACGCTTTCGACGAAGCTGTAGACCAGCGTGCCGTCGGCGTTCACCGCGCGCCACATCAGGCCCTGCATCACGCCGGCCATCCACATCGCGGCGATGTAGAGCACGATGCCCAGCGTGCTGACCCAGAAGTGCAGCTCGATCGCCTTGATGCTGTACATGCGCGTCTGGCCGAACATGCGCGGCACCAGGTAGTACAGCGTGCCGATCGAGATCAGCCCGACCCAGCCGAGCGCGCCGGCGTGCACGTGGCCGATGGTCCAGTCGGTGTAGTGGCTCAGCGCGTTGACGGTCTTGATCGACATCATCGGCCCCTCGAACGTGGCCATGCCGTAGAACGACAGCGCCACGATCAGGAACTTCAGGATCGGGTCGTCGCGCAGCTTGTGCCAGGCGCCCGACAGCGTCATCACGCCGTTGATCATGCCGCCCCAGCTCGGCGCGAGCAGCACCAGCGAGAAGATCATGCCGATGCCCTGTGCCCAGTCGGGCAGCGCGGTGTAGTGCAGGTGGTGCGGGCCGGCCCACATGTACGTGAAGATCAGCGCCCAGAAGTGCACGATCGACAGCCGGTACGAGTACACGGGGCGCTCGGCCTGCTTCGGGATGAAGTAATACATCATCCCGAGGAAGCCCGCGGTCAGGAAGAAGCCGACCGCGTTGTGGCCGTACCACCATTGCACCATCGCGTCCTGCACGCCGGCGTAGGCCGAGTAGCTCTTCGTCAGGCTCACCGGGATCGCCGCGCTGTTGACGATGTGCAGCAGCGCGACCGCGATGATGAAGGCGCCGAAGAACCAGTTCGCGACGTAGATGTGGCGCACCTTGCGCGTTCCGATCGTGCCGAAGAAGACGACCGCGTAGGCGACCCAGACGATGGCGATCAGGATGTCGATCGGCCACTCGAGCTCGGCGTATTCCTTGCCCTGCGTGTAGCCCAGCGGCAGCGAGATCGCCGCGGCGACGATCACCAGCTGCCAGCCCCAGAACACGAAGGCCGCGAGTTTCGGCATGAAGATCGAGACCTGCGAGGTGCGCTGCACGACGTACAAGCTGCTCGCCATCAGCGCGCAGCCGCCGAACGCGAAGATCACCGCGTTCGTGTGCAGCGGGCGCAGCCGCCCGTAGCTCAGCCACGGGATGCCGAAGTTCAGCTCGGGCCAGGTCAGCTGCGCCGCGATCAGCACGCCCACCGCCATGCCGACCACGCCCCACAGCACCGCCGCGAGCGTGAACAGGCGCACCGCGCCGTCGTCGTAGACCGGATGACCGGCGCTGCCCGCCGGGGCTGGAACCGAACTCGCCATCTCGCTTCTCCTCGCATCGAATCGAACGCCGCGATCGCGGCTCGAGGAAGTGTCGCGGCGCAGATCAGCGTCGGGCTTGATCGGCGTCAAGCGACGGCGATCCGATCGGCGCGTCGCCTTCCAGGACGCGCTCGCCCTCGCGCTCGAGGTCGTCGAACTGCCCGGCGCCGAGCGCCCAGCGGAACACGGCCAGCAGCGCGAACACCAGCAGCACCGAGATCGGCACGAGCAGGAAGAGGATGTCCATCTCAGTGGCTCATTGCGCTGTGCGCCACCCGCGACGCATGAAGCATCGATATGGTTCTTGATGTCCGCTTGCGGCCCATTGCGGCTGTTCGCCCACAGCTTGCGACGCTCGGTGCGTCGCGGCAGGCGGTACCCGGTGCGGGCTCATGCTGTGGCGGTCGGTGCTGCGCACCGACTGCACTGCGCTGCTCGGTCCGGGGTCGCGCCGCCGAACTCACTGCGCTCACTTCGTTCGCTGCGTTCAGACAGCCGCGGCGAGTCAGACCACGAAGCACGCGCTGCGCGCGTGCCGACCCCGGCCCTGCGCTGCTCGTCGCCACAGAAATCGCCCGCACCGGGCACCGCCTGCCGCGAAGCCCACCCTCAGCGGCGTTTCGGTCTGACGCCACCACCGTGCCTGCAAAGGCGAGAGCGGCCGGGCCGGCGAGGGCATCAAGAAGCCAGCGCCGAGCAGCGCAGCGCAGCGGGGTCGGGCCGCTTGCGGCCCAAGTCGACATGTTTGAGGTCCTGTACCCAGGGCCGAGTTTGTCGACTTGCCCCGCGTAGCGAGCAGCGCAGGGCACCCCTCGCGCAGCGAGGGGCGCGGCTTCAGCCCTCGTCGGCCCGGCCGCTCTCGGCTTTGCCGCTCCAACGACCGACCGGGACGGGCCGACAGCAGCCACACCCTCACAGTTCAATACGGTGAGCTTCACTTCATCAGACCCTTGAAACGCGCAGCGCATTGAGCACGACGAACAAGGAGCTCGTCGCCATGCCGAGGCCCGCGGCCCAGGGCGGGAACCAGCCGACGAGCGCGAGCGGCACGCAGACGATGTTGTAGGCCAGCGCCCACGCCAGGTTCTGGTGCAGCACGCGCATCGCGCGGCGTGCGACGCTGCGCGCCAGGCGCACGTCGCCGACGCGGTCGGACAGCAGGATGAAGTCGGCGCTCGACTGCGTGATCGCCGCGCCGTGCGCGAACGCGAACGACACGTCGGCGCGCGCGATCACCGGCGCATCGTTCAGCCCGTCGCCGACCATGCCGACACGGCGGCCCTCGCGCTGCGCCGCGGCGACGCGCGCGAGCTTCAGCTCGGGGGTCGCACCGCCCTGCGCATCGGAAAGCCGCAGCTGATCGGCGATCGCGTCGACGCGCGCCTGTGCATCGCCGGACAACAGCGCGACCTGCACGCCGTCATCGCGCAGGCCGTCGAGCGTCGCGCGCGCATCGGGTCGCAGCGACTCGTCGAACTCGAAGCAGGCCAGCGCACCGCGCGCGTCGCCGAACCACACGCGCGCGCCGTTTGCCCCGGCCTGCGCCTTGTCCTCGGTGTTCGGGTCGACCCAGCGGCGCGTGCCGAGGCGTGCGTGTGTGCCGTCCCACGCCGCGCCCTCGACGCCCTGGCCGGGGAACTCCTCGATCTCGCGCCAGACGGCCTCGGGCACGACGACCTCGCGCGCGAGCGCCTTCGACAACGGGTGCGCCGAGTGGCTCGCGAGCGCGCCGGCCAGGCGCAGCAACGCGGCGGCGTCGAGGCCGGTGCGCTGCGCCGCCGGCAGCACGTGCACGCGCCGCAACTGCATCTGCTCGCGGGTCAGCGTGCCGGTCTTGTCGAAGAACAGCGTGTCGACACCGGCCAGCGCCTCGAGCGCATCGAGCCGCCGCACCAGCACACCGCGGCGCGCCAGCGCGCCGGCCGCGGCCAGCAGCGTCGACGGCGCGGCCAGCGAGAGCGCACACGGGCAGGTCACGATCAGCACCGAGACCGCGACCCAGACAGCGCGCGCCGGATCGATCACCGACCAGGCCGCGCCGGCGAGCGCCGCGAGCAGCAGCACGCCCGACAGGAACGGCACCGCGAGGCGGTCGGCCGCGCGCAGCAGCGCAGGCCGCTGCGCCAGCGCGCCGCGCATCAGCGCGACCACGCCCTCGAAGCGCGTGTCGGCACCGAGTCGCTCGACGCGCATCGTCACCGGCGCGCCGAGGTTCAGGCTGCCGGCGACGACCCCATCGCCGAGGCGCCGCTCGACCGGGCGCGACTCGCCGGTGAGCAGGGATTCGTCGACCTGGGTGCGCCCGTCGACGAGCGGCCCGTCGGCCGCGAAGGCCTCGCCCGCGAAGGTGCGCACGAGGTCGCCGACGCGCAGCGCGTTCAACGGCACCGCGGTGAAGCTGCCGTCAGGGTCGACGCGCCGCACGTCGCACGGCAGCCGCGCGCAGGCGTCTTCGAGCGACGCGGCGACCCGGTGCTGCGCGCGCAGGCCGAGCCAGCGCCCGGCCAGCAGGAACGCGACGAACATCGTCAGCGAATCGAAGTAGACCTCGCGGCCGAACACGCCGCCGGGCGCGAAGGTCGCGCCGCTGCTGACGACGAAGGTGACGGCCAGGCCGATCGCGACCGGCAGGTCCATGCGCATCTGGCCCCGGCGCACGCCGCCCCAGGCATCGCGAAACATCGGCGCGGCCGAGAACAGCAGGACCGGGATGCTCAGCAGCCACCCCGCCCACTGCAGCAGCCGCAGCATGTCGGGCGTGATCGCGTCCGGCGCGGCGATGTAGGCCGGTGCTGCATACATCATCACCTGCATCATGCAGAAGGCCGCGACGAAGAGCCGCCACAGTGCGGCGCGCTCCTCGCGCCGGCGCAGCGCGCGAGCGGGTTCGGCCAGGTCGGGCGCGGCGCCGTAGCCCGCTCGCTCGATCGCCGCGATCAGGCGCGACGGCTGCGTTGCCGCCGGCTGCCAGCGCACACTGGCACGCCGCGCCGCATAGCTGACCGTGGCGTCGATGACACCCGGCTCACGGCACAGCGCCGCCTCGATCAGCCCGGCACACGCGGCGCAGTACAGGCCCGCGAGGCGCAGCTGCGAGCAGGCGACGGCCGCACCGTCGGGCCCGGTCGTCCACGCGGTGAAGCCGGTCTGCCCGAGCGGGTCGTCGAGCGTCGCCGAGGCGGCAGGGGCGGATGCGATCAGGGAAGCCACGCCGCAATCTACGGCGGTGCACGCATCCGGGGCTTGATGAGCGTCAAGGCGCGCGACGCACAAGCCGTTTCAACACGCGCCTGTGGAATCCCTCTTGCGCGGGGCCGCGTGGCGCGGTAACACTCGACGCACCGACGTGCAGCCCGCGAGAACGAGACCCCGCATGGACCACCGCCCGATCCGCAAGCCGCTGTACAAGTCGCTGTACTTCCAGGTCATCACCGCGATCGTCATCGGCGTGCTGCTGGGCCACTTCTATCCGCAGACGGGCGAGGCGATGAAGCCGCTCGGCGACGGCTTCATCAAGCTGATCAAGATGATCATCGCGCCGATCATCTTCTGCACGGTCGTCGTCGGCATCGCCGGCATGGAAGACATGAAGAAGGTCGGCAAGACCGGCGGCCTGGCGCTGCTGTACTTCGAGATCGTCAGCAGCGTCGCGCTGGTCGTCGGGCTGCTGATCATCAACCTG
>NZ_JBFUKR010000023.1:0-86182 GCF_056400745.1 Rhizobacter sp. P5_A1 | reverse complement strand
ACCGCACAACCGCCGCATTTACGTCGCCTGGCCCTTGGCCACGAGAGCTTTGCAGTCACTTGCCTGCTCGCCCTGGCCGGCGCCGCCTCGGATGCGGTTCGTGTACCTCGGCTCACGGTTTACGCTCCACGCTTCCTCTCCACGCTCGGTCGCCCTCACGCAGTTGCGCTTCACTTGCCTCGCTGTGGCCAGCTCGGCGGAGGACTTGCACCTCCAAGATCGCGCCCATGCTGGGCGCACAAGAAAAGGCCCCGATATCGGGGCCTTGATTCGATGCGCGCGTCTCGCGCGCCGTGCGTCGTGAGCCTCAGCTGCGCTTGGCCAGCGGCGTCACGTTGCGCTGCGTCGCGCCGTTGAACAGCTGCCGCGGACGGCCGATCTTGTACTCGGGGTCGCCGATCATCTCGTTCAGCTGCGCGATCCAGCCGACGGTGCGTGCGAGCGCGAAGATCGCGGTGAACAAGGTCACCGGAATGCCGATCGCGCGCTGCACGATGCCGGAGTAGAAATCGACGTTCGGGTACAGCTTGCGCGAGACGAAGTAGTCGTCTTCGAGCGCGATCTTCTCGAGTGCCATCGCGAGCTTGAAGATCGGGTCGTTGTGCAGGCCGAGCGCGTCGAGCACTTCGTGGCAGGTCTCGCGCATCAGCTTCGCGCGCGGGTCGTAGTTCTTGTAGACGCGGTGGCCGAAGCCCATCAGCTTGACGTTCGAGTTCTTATCCTTCACCTGCCGGATGAAATCACCGATCTTCTCGACGCCGCCCATGTTCTGCACGTCTTCGAGCATGTTGAGCGCCGCCTCGTTCGCGCCGCCGTGCGCGGGGCCCCACAGGCAGGCGACGCCGGCCGCGATCGCCGCGAACGGGTTCGTGCCCGACGAGCCGCACAGGCGAACGGTCGAGGTCGACGCGTTCTGCTCATGATCGGCGTGCAGGATGAAGATGCGGTCCATCGCGCGCACCAGCACGTCGTTCTGCACGTAGTCCTCGCAAGGCGTCGCGAACATCATGCGCATGAAGTTGCCGGCATACGAGAGATCGTTCTTCGGGTAGATGTAGGGCTGCCCGACGGTGTACTTGTAGGCCATCGCGACCAGCGTGGGCATCTTGGCGATCAGGCGGATCGCCGAGATGTCGCGGTGTTCTGCGTTGTGGATGTCGGTGCTGTCGTGATAGAAGGCCGACAGCGCACCGACCAGCCCGGTCATGATGGCCATCGGATGCGCATCGCGGCGGAAACCGCGCAGGAAGAACTGCATCTGCTCGTTGACCATCGTGTGGTTCGTGACGAGCTTCGTGAAGTCGGTCTTCTGCGTCGCGTTCGGCAGCTCGCCCTTCAGCAGCAGATAGCAGGTTTCGAGATAGTCGCAGTTCTCCGCGAGCTGCTCGATCGGGTAGCCGCGGTAGAGCAGCTCGCCCTTGTCGCCATCGATGTAGGTGATCGTCGAACTGCACGACGCCGTCGACAGGAAACCCGGGTCGTAGGTGAACTTGCCGGTCTGGGCATAGAGCTTTCGGATGTCGATCACGTCGGGGCCGATGCTGCCCTTGTAGATCGGCAGATCCATGGTCGGGCTGCCATCGGAGAACGACAGGGTGGCTTTCACGTCGGACGGGGTCATGAGCTTTTCCTTGGAAGTGCCTAGAAGGGGGAACACCACGCGTCTCCGATTCGGGCGTCTCGCATCGCGGCGGACGCCTCTTTCATGCCGGCGCGCGCATCATGCGCAGCACCTGCACCACATCGTCGTCCAGCAACTCGCCCTCGGGCTGCCTGCGCGCGAGCAGCAGGTCGAGCAGGTCGTTGTCGGACAGGTCCATCAGCGTCAACAGGCCCGCGGCGAGCGACGTGGTCAATTGTTTGCCGTGGCGCACGAAGAAGCGCTCGATGAACAGATCGTTCTCGAGCAGCCCGCGCCGGCAGCGCCAGCGCAGCTTGCTGAACGCGCGTTCGTCGATCAGGGCGGCTTGCATGGCGGGGCAATGGCGAGGGCAAAGATCGCGCGATCGAATCAGACGGCGCGGCGCACCATCAGTTCCTTGATCTTGCCGATCGCCCGGGTCGGGTTCAGGTTCTTCGGGCAGACATCGACGCAGTTCATGATCGTGTGGCAGCGGAACAGGCGGTACGGGTCTTCGAGGTTGTCCAGGCGCGCGCCGGTGTCCTGATCGCGGCTGTCGGCGATGAAGCGGTAGGCCTGCAGCAGCCCGGCCGGGCCGACGAACTTGTCGGGGTTCCACCAGAAGCTCGGGCAGCTCGTCGAGCAGCTCGCGCACAGGATGCACTCGTACAGCCCGTTCAGCTCGTCGCGCTCTTCCGGTGACTGCAGGCGCTCCCTCTCGGGCGGCGTCTCGTCGTTGACGAGGTAGGGCTTGATCGAGTTGTACTGCTTGAAGAACTGCGTCATGTCGACGATCAGGTCGCGGATCACCGGCAGGCCGGGCAGCGGCTTCAGCACGACGACGCCGGGCAAGGTGCGCATGTTCGTCAGGCAGGCGAGGCCGTTCTTGCCGTTGATGTTCATCGCATCCGACCCGCACACGCCTTCGCGGCAGGAACGGCGGAAGCTCAAGGTCGGGTCGACGGCCTTCAGCTTGTTCAGCGCGTCGAGCAGCATGCGCTCGCTGCCGTCGAGATCGACCTCGATCGTCTGCATGCGCGGCTTCGCATCGGTGTCGGGGTCGTAGCGATAAATCTGGAACACGCGCTTGGTCATGTGAGGTTCTCTCGTGGGCTCAGAACGTCCGCACCTTCGGCGGCACCGATTCGACGCTCAGCGGCGTCAGGTTCACCGGCTTGTAGTCGAGGCGATTGCCCTCGCTGTACCACAGCGTGTGCTTCATCCAGACCGCATCGTTGCGGCCGTTCGGGTGTTCGGGCGTGTCGGCGTAGTCGTCGACGGTGTGAGCGCCGCGACTCTCGTGACGCGCCGCCGCGGAGATCATCGTCGCCTGCGCCACTTCGATCAGGTTGTCGACCTCGAGCGCTTCGATGCGCGCGGTGTTGAAGACCTTCGACTTGTCGGCCAGGTGGATGCCCTTGACGCGCTCGGCGAGCGCCTTGATCTCGCCAACGCCCTGGTCCATCAGCGCCTGCGTGCGGAACACGCTGGCGTGCTGCTGCATCGACTTGCGGATGTCGTTGGCGACATCCTGCGCATATTCGCCGCCGGTGCTGCCATCCAGGCGCGCCAGACGAGCGAGCGTGAAGTCGGCGGCATCGGCCGGGAGCGGCTTGTGGGCCCTGTCCTTCAGGCTGCTGGCGACGATGTGGTCGCCGGCCGCCTTGCCGAAGACCAGCAGGTCGAGCAGCGAATTGGTGCCGAGTCGGTTCGCGCCGTGAACGCTCACGCATGCGCATTCGCCGACCGCGTACAGGCCGCCCACGACCGAATTCGGATGACCGCCCTTGGGCGCCACGACCTGGCCGTGGATGTTGGTCGGCACGCCGCCCATCTGGTAGTGGATCGTCGGCACGACCGGGATCGGCTCCTTCGTGATATCGACGTTCGCGAAGTTGTGGCCGATCTCGAACACGCTGGGCAGGCGCTTCATGATCGTCTCGGCGCCCAGGTGGGTCATGTCGAGGACGATGTAGTCCTTGTTCGGTCCGCAGCCTCGCCCTTCCTTGATTTCCTGGTCCATGCAGCGCGAGACGAAGTCGCGCGGCGCCAGATCCTTCAAGGTCGGCGCATAGCGTTCCATGAAGCGCTCGCCGTTGCTGTTGCGCAGGATCGCGCCCTCGCCGCGGCAGCCTTCGGTCAGCAGCACGCCGGCGCCGGCCACGCCGGTCGGATGGAACTGCCAGAACTCCATGTCCTCGAGCGGCAGGCCGGCGCGCGCGGCCATGCCCAGGCCGTCGCCGGTGTTGATGAAGGCGTTCGTCGAGGCCTGGAAGATGCGCCCCGCTCCGCCGGTCGCGAGCAGCACGGTCTTCGCCTCGAGGACGTGGACCTCGCCGGTCTCCATCTCGAGCGCAGTCACGCCGACGACATCGCCTTCGGCGTCGCGGATCAGGTCGAGCGCCATCCACTCGACGAAGAAGTTGGTGCGCGCCTTGACGTTCTGCTGGTACAGCGTGTGCAGCATCGCGTGGCCGGTGCGGTCGGCCGCGGCACAGGCGCGCTGCACCGGCTTCTCGCCGTAGTTCGCGGTGTGGCCGCCGAATGGGCGCTGGTAGATCGTGCCGTCGGGGTTGCGGTCGAACGGCATGCCGAAGTGCTCGAGCTCGTAGACGACCTTCGGTGCCTCGCGGCACATGAACTCGATCGCGTCCTGGTCGCCGAGCCAGTCGGAGCCCTTCACGGTGTCGTAGAAGTGATAGTGCCAGTTGTCCTCGCTCATGTTGCCGAGCGAGGCGCCGATGCCGCCCTGCGCGGCGACCGTGTGCGAGCGGGTCGGGAAGACCTTCGAGAGCACCGCGACGTTCAGGCCGGCGAGCGCGAGCTGGAGCGACGCGCGCATGCCGGAACCGCCGGCGCCGACGATCACCACGTCGAACTTGCGCCGCGAAAGCGCGGCCGTGCCGGCCGACATCAGGGGGATTGCCGATTGCATGCTCAAAGTCTCCAAAGAACCTGGATGGCCCACCCGGCACAGCCGACCAGCCAGACGATCGTCGCGACCTGAAGCGCGAGGCGGGCACCGACGCTCTTCACGTAGTCCATCAGCACGTCACGCATGCCGACCCACACATGCACCAGCAGCGAAACGATCACGACGAAGGTCAGCACCTTCATCCACTGTTTCGAGAAGATGCCGGCCCAGCGGTCGTAACCCATCTCGCCGGGCATCAGCACCTGCACGATGACCGCGAGCGTGAACAGCGCCATCAGCGCCGCGGTGACGCGCTGCGAGAGCCAGTCGCGCAGACCGTAGTGCGCGCCGACGACCGTGCGCTTCGAACCGTAACTCTGTGCCATCTGTGCGCGCCTCAGAAGAAGAACAGCTTCGCGCCGAGCGCGAGCGTCAGCACGACGCTGACGACCAGGGTGAAGACCGCCGACGAGCGACCGAATTCGAGCGTGACCGCATGCGTCGCGTCCATCCACAGATGGCGCAGCCCGGCGATCAGGTGGTGCAGGTAGGCCCAGATCAGGATCAGCGCGACGAGCTTGACGACGATGCCCGGCACGAACCAGAAGCCCGCGCTGAACACCGAGGTGAATTGGCTGTAGCTGATCTCGGAGGTGACGCTGGTGTCGAACATCCAGATGATGAACGGCAGCAGGATGAACATCACGAGGCCGCTGGCGCGGTGCAGGATCGAGACCCAGCCCGCCAGCGGGAGCCGGTAGGCGAGCGCGTCGACCAATCGCATGTTCCCGCCGGGTCTTTGTTTTCTTGCCGCTTCTGCCGTCTGTGCCATGAAGAAACCTTGTTCTGGTCTGTCGAAACTGCGGTGTAACCTGAAGATTTTATTGCAATGCAGCACCGTTCACAGGCAGGCCGCTCGAATTCATTCGAGCAGCGGCCCGCGCGTGCTCAGCTGAGATCGTTTCGATAGTGGTGCGAGGCCGTGCTGTACAAGCCACGGCGCAATTCGACCGGCTTGTCGCCATAGGTCATCGACAAGCGCTCGACGCTCAGCAGCGGCGAGCCGACTGCCAACGCCAGCAGTTCGGCACTCGCGGCGTCGGCCGCGACCGCACGGATCTTCTCCTCGGCGCGGATCATGCGGACGCCGAACTCGACCTCGAACAGGCCGTAGAGCGGGCCGCTGTGCGCGGCCAGGCGCTCGACCGTCAGGCCCTTGAACAGCGAAGAAGGCAGCCAGATGTCGTCGAGCACGACCGGCGCATCGCGAAACGACAGCACGCGCCGCACGCGAATCACCGGATCGCTCGCCCGCAGGTGCAGCGCCCGCGCGACCTCGGCGGGCGCGCGCTGGCGCCGGCAGTCGATCAGCCGGCGCGTCATGCGGCCGGTCTCGCCGCTGTCGGGCATCAGCCGAAGGAAGCGGAACTGCACGTGCTCCTCGGTGTGCGTCGCGACGAAGGTGCCCCGGCCCTGGCGGCGCACGAGCAGGTTCTCGGCGGCGAGTTCGTCGATGGCCTTGCGCACCGTCCCCTGGCTGACCTTGAAGCGCGCGGCGAGCTCCATCTCGCTCGGGATCGCCTCGCCCGGCCGCCATTGCGCGTGCTGCAGATCCTTCATGATCAGCGCCTTGATCTGCTGGTACAGCGGGCTGAACGCAGGGCCGGCGGGGGCCGGGATCGAGGCCGGCGGCGAGTTGACTGACATGCCCTCGATTGCAGCACAAACCAGCGGCTCCCGTCGCCCGCACCGCTGATTGATGTCTTATAGAAGACAGAAGAGTCGATTGACGCCGGCCGCCGCATGGAAAGCGCGGGAAAGCCCGGACTTGCCCCGCCGACTGACCTAAACTCGCGGGCGAACCCTTCCCTACCCACCCCCTTCGGAGAATCCGCATGAGCAAGAAACCTGTTCGCGTCGCCGTCACCGGCGCTGCCGGCCAGATCGGTTACGCCATCCTGTTCCGCATCGCCTCGGGCGAAATGCTGGGCAAGGATCAACCGGTCGTGCTGAGTCTGCTCGAGGTGCCGGTGGACAAGGCCCAGCAGGCGCTGAAGGGCGTGATGATGGAGCTCGAAGACTGCGCGTTCCCGCTGCTCGCCGGGATGGAGGCCCACAGCGACCCGATGACCGCCTTCAAGGACGTCGACTACGCGCTGCTGATCGGTTCGCGCCCGCGCGGCCCGGGCATGGAGCGCGCCGAGCTGCTCGCCGTCAATGCCGAGATCTTCACCGCGCAGGGCAAGGCGCTGAACGCGGTCGCCAGCCGCAAGGTCAAGGTGCTGGTCGTCGGCAACCCCGCCAACACCAACGCCTACATCGCGATGAAGAGCGCGCCCGACCTGCCGCGCAAGAACTTCACGGCGATGCTGCGCCTCGACCACAACCGCGCGCTGAGCCAGATCGCCGCGAAGACCGGCAAGCCGGTCGCCGAGATCGAGAAGCTGGCGGTCTGGGGCAACCACTCGCCGACGATGTACGCCGACTACCGCTTCGCCACCATCGGCGGTGCGGGCGTCAAGGACATGATCAACGACCAGGTCTGGAATGCCGACACCTTCCTCCCGACCGTCGGCAAGCGCGGCGCGGCGATCATCGCGGCACGCGGTGTCTCGTCGGCCGCCTCGGCCGCGAACGCGGCGATCGACCACATGCGCGACTGGGCGCTCGGCACGAACGGCAAGTGGGTCACGATGGGCGTGCCGTCCGACGGCCAGTACGGGATCCCGAAAGACGTGATGTTCGGCTTTCCGGTCACGACCGAGAACGGCGAGTACAAGATCGTCGAAGGTCTGGCGATCGATGCGTTCAGCCAGGAGCGCATCAACATCACGCTGGCCGAGCTGCAGGGCGAGCAGGACGGCGTCAAGCACCTGCTGTAGGCCGCGGCCCGGCGCCCCGTTTCGAGCTGATCGCCATGACGACCCATCCCCGCGACGCGCTGTTCGACGGCGCCGAACTCGCCCCACCGCTGCCGGTGTGCGATCACTACTGCGGCGTCGAGGCCCGCATGCGCAAGAGCCTCGCGCTGCAGGCCGAGATGGGCCCGGTGTTCGACGTCACGCTCGATTGCGAAGACGGCGCGCCGATCGGCGGCGAAGCCGAGCACGCGCGGATGGCCGCGGAGCTCGCGATGTCGGCCGAGAACCGCTTCGACCGCGTCGGTGCGCGCGTGCACCCGGTCGATCATCCGAGTTTTGCCGACGATGTCGCGACCTTCGTCGCACGCGCCGGCACCCGGCTCGCGTACCTGATGCTGCCGAAGCCACGCAACTTCGAAGACGTGCAGCTCGCTTGTGCCGAGATCGACCACCAGAGCCGCGTGATCGGCCTGTCGCGGCCGATCCCGGTCCATGCGCTGATCGAGACCCACGGCGCGTTGCGCGAGGTCGACGCGATCGCGGCGCATCCGCGCATCGAATCGCTGTCGTTCGGGCTGATGGACTTCGTCTCGGCGCACCGCGGCGCGATCCCGGCCGCCGGCATGAGTGCCGAAGGCCAGTTCAGGCACCCGCTGGTCGTGCGCGCGAAGCTCGAGATTGCCGCGGCGTGCCATGGCCACGCGAAGGTGCCGTCGCACAGCGTCGTCACCGAGTTCAACGATGCCGACGCGATCGCGGCGGCAGCCTCGCGCGCGTTGCGAGAGTTCGGCTACACGCGCATGTGGAGCATCCACCCGAACCAGATCGCGCCGATCGTCGAAGCCTTCGCGCCGACGGCGGCCGAGGTCGAGGCGGCCTGCCTGATCGTCAGCGCCGGGCAGGATGCGGACTGGGCGCCGATCAGCCACCGCGACACGCTGCACGATCGCGCCAGCTACCGCTATTTCTGGCAGGTGCTGGAGCGCGCGCACCGCACCGGTCAGCCGCTGCCGACGCAAGTGGAGCAGCGCTTCTTCTCGCGCTGAAGCCGAGCCGCGGCGATCGAGTGCGCCGTCGCGAATCCTGTTGCAAACAGACACGACTCGTGCGCGTCGGCCTCGACAATTGCGCTTCCTTCATTCCGCAAGCCAACATGACCACACAGATCCTGGCCCGCTCCTCCGCCGTCGCCGTCGCGGCCCTCGTTCTTTGCACCGCCTTGCCGGCGGCGCTGGCACAGACCGCTCCGGCCAAGAAGCCGGCGCCGGCGAAGGTCGCCAAGAAGGCGCCCGCGGCCAAGGCCGCCGAGCCGGCGCCGCTCGCAGCGGCGACGCCCGAGCAGATTGAAGCGGCCGAGCGCGTCTACTATGGTCTCTACGACTGCGAGTTCAAGCAGACGATCGACATCACCGCGAGCCCGAGCCACCCGTCGTATGTCGACGTCAAGCACGGCAAGGCCGCGTACCTGATGAAGCCGGTGCTGTCGTCGACCGGTGCAATCCGCCTGGAAGACGTGCGCGGCGAGGCGTTGATGGTGCAGATCGCCAGCAAGTCCATGCTGTTGAACGTGAAAACCGCACAGCGCATCGTCGATGACTGTGTCAGTCCGAAACAGCGCGAACTGATCGAGGTCGCGCGTCTGGCGAAGGCCTCGGCCGCCGCTTCGGCCGCCGAAAGCTCGGGCAGCGCGGCGCCGACCTCGACCAAGTAAGCCCCGCAGCGGCCGGCAGGGCCACCGCAGTACGCTTCATCAGGTATGTATAATTCGTACATACCTGATTCGAGGAGCGCTGCATGGAAGCCACTGTCGCGGAACGCGGGCAGATCACGCTGCCGAAGGCCGTGCGCGATGCGCTCGGCCTGACCAAGGGCACGCAACTCAAGGTCGAGCTCGACGGCGGACGCATCATCCTGCGCAAGAACGTCGACGACGCGATCTCGCGGGCGCGCGGCAAGTTCAAGCTCGATGGATTCAAGGACGTCGACGAGGCGATGCGCGCGATCCGCGGCCGCGCGCCGGGCGACCCGGTCGACGCCTGATCCTCGATGATCGCCGTCGACTCTTCCGTGCTGATCGAGATCCTGGTCGGCGCCCCGCAGGCCGAAGCGGCCGAGAGCGCGTTGCGTGAGGCGCTTGCGCACGGCCCCGTGCTGGTCTGCGATGTGGTCGTTGCGGAAGTCTGCAGTTCCTTGCGCGACGGCGACCAGGCGATGCAGGTCCTCGAAGACATGGGCATCCGCTACGGCGAGGTCGAGGCCAAGGCCGCGATCCGCGCCGGCGAGATGCAGCGTCGCTACCGCAACCGCGGCGGTGCGCGCGCGCGCACCGTTCCGGACTTCATCGTCGGGGCACATGCCTTGCTTCAGTGCAGTGCACTGATCACGCGCGACGCCGGCTTCTTCCGCGACTATTTCAAGGGCCTGAAGCTCATCGTGCCGAAAGCGGCCTGACCCCACGCCCGTCTTCACCCCGCCCTCTTCTTCCGCACACCCAAGGAGCACTCCATGCTTGACGCCTATCGCCAACACGTCGCCGAACGCGCCGCCCTCGGCATCCCGCCGCTGCCGCTGTCGGCACAGCAGACCGGTGCGCTGATCGAGTTGCTGAAGGCGCCGCCGGCGGGCGAAGAGGCCACGCTGGTCGAGCTGATCACGCAGCGCGTGCCCGCCGGCGTCGACGACGCGGCAAAGGTCAAGGCGAGCTACCTCGCCGCCGTGGCGCACGGCACCGCCGCCTCGCCGCTGATCAGCCGCGAGCGCGCGACCGAACTGCTCGGCACGATGCTCGGCGGCTACAACATCAGCCCGCTCGTCGAACTGCTCGACGACGCGGCGGTCGGCGCCGTCGCGGCCGAGGGCCTGAAGAAGACGCTCTTGATGTTCGACCAGTTCCACGACGTGCAGGAGAAGGCGACGCAGGGCAACGCGTTCGCGAAGGCCGTGCTGCAGAGCTGGGCCGACGCCGAATGGTTCACCTCGCGCCCCGAGGTGCCGAAGCGCATCACCGTCAGCATCTTCAAGGTCGCCGGCGAGATCAACACCGACGACCTCTCGCCCGCCCCCGATGCCTGGAGCCGCCCCGACATCCCGCTGCACGCGCTGGCGATGCACAAGAACGCGCGGCCCGGCATCGCGCCCGAAGAAGACGGCAAGCGCGGCCCGGTCAAGTTCATCGAGGACCTGCGCGCGCGCGGCCACCTCGTCGCCTACGTGGGCGACGTGGTCGGCACCGGCTCGAGCCGCAAGTCGGCGACCAACTCGGTGCTGTGGTTCACCGGCGAAGACATCCCGTTCGTGCCGAACAAGCGCTTCGGCGGCGTCTGCCTCGGCAGCAAGATCGCGCCGATCTTCTACAACACGATGGAAGACTCGGGCGCGCTGCCGATCGAGCTCGACGTGAGCGAGATGGCGATGGGCGATGTCGTCGAGCTGCGCCCGTACGAAGGCAAGGCCCTCAAGGACGGCCAGCCAATCGCCGAGTTCACGGTGAAGAGCGAGGTGCTGTTCGACGAGGTGCGTGCCGGCGGTCGCATCCCGCTGATCATCGGCCGCGGCCTGACCGCGAAGGCGCGCGAGGCGCTCGGCCTGCCGCCGTCGACGCTGTTCCGCCTGCCGAGCAACCCGGCCGACACGCACAAGGGCTTCAGCCTGGCGCAGAAGATGGTCGGCAAGGCCTGCGGGCTGCCGGTCGTGAACGGCGCGCAGCAAGGCGTGCGCCCCGGCACCTATTGCGAGCCGCGCATGACCAGCGTCGGCTCGCAGGACACCACGGGCCCGATGACGCGCGACGAGCTCAAAGACCTCGCGTGCCTGGGTTTCAGCGCCGACCTGGTGATGCAGAGCTTCTGCCACACCGCGGCGTACCCGAAGCCGGTCGACGTGAAGATGCACCACGAGCTGCCCGAGTTCATCAGCACGCGCGGCGGCATCAGCCTGCGCCCCGGCGACGGCGTGATCCACTCGTGGCTGAACCGCCTGCTGCTGCCCGACACCGTCGGCACCGGCGGCGACAGCCACACGCGCTTCCCGATCGGCATCAGCTTCCCGGCCGGCTCGGGCCTGGTCGCATTCGCGGCGGCCACCGGCGTGATGCCGCTGGACATGCCCGAGAGCGTGCTGGTGCGCTTCAAGGGCAAGATGCAGCCCGGCGTGACGCTGCGCGACCTCGTCAACGCGATCCCGCTCTACGCGATCAAGGCCGGGCTGCTGACGGTCGAGAAGAAGGGCAAGAAGAACATCTTCAGCGGCCGCATCCTGGAAATCGAGGGCCTGCCCGACCTCAAGGTCGAGCAGGCTTTCGAACTGTCCGATGCCTCCGCCGAGCGCAGCGCCGCGGGCTGCACCGTGCACCTGAACCCGGCGCCGATCGCCGAGTACATCAACAGCAACATCACGATGATGAAGTGGATGATCGCGAACGGCTACGCCGATGCGCGCTCGCTCGCGCGCCGCATCGCGGCGCAAGAGGCCTGGCTCGCGAACCCGCAGTTGCTCGAGGGCGACGCCGACGCCGAGTACGCCGCGGTGATCGAGATCGACCTGGCAGACATCCATGAGCCGATCGTCGCGTGCCCGAACGACCCGGACGACGTGAAGACGCTCGCCGAGGTCGCCGGCGCCAAGATCGACGAGGTCTTCATCGGCTCGTGCATGACCAACATCGGCCACTTCCGCGCCGCGTCGAAGCTGCTCGAGAACAAGCGCGACATCCCCGTCAAGCTCTGGGTCGCGCCGCCCACCAAGATGGACGCGAAGCAGCTCAGCGACGAAGGCCACTACGGCGTGCTCGGCAACGCCGGCGCGCGCATGGAGATGCCGGGCTGCAGCCTGTGCATGGGCAACCAGGCGCAGGTCAAGGAAGGCGCGACCGTGTTCAGCACCAGCACGCGCAACTTTCCGAACCGGCTCGGCAAGAACTCGAACGTCTACCTCGGCTCGGCCGAACTCGCGGCGATCTGCTCCAAGCTCGGCCGCATCCCGACGCGCGCCGAGTACATGGTCGACATGGGCGTGCTGACGGCCGCGAGCGACAAGGTCTACCAGTACCTGAACTTCGACCGCATCGACGAGTTCACCGAAGCGGCCGCCGGCGTGGGGGCGTGACGATGCGTTCGGTCCAGCGTCCGGCGCGGCCGGCATGGGCTGCCGCGGTATGCGCCGCCGTCGGGGCCTCGGTGACGGCCATGCTGCTTTCAGCCTGTGCCGGCAACGGCGGTCGCACCAAGGTCGAGCCGGAGGCTTTCGGTTCGACGACGACGCACTCGCGCAGCTTCGCGACCGCGCCGGGCTACACCTGCGAGGCGGCGCGCCGCGCGTTGCTGAGCCAGGGCTTCGTGATCGTCTCGGCCGAAGGCGATCACGTGCGCGGCCGCAAGAACTTCCAGCCCGAACTCGAGGTGCATGTCGAGATCGAGTTCAACGTGGTCTGCGCGGCCGACGGCCGCGGCGGCAAGAAGACGATCGCGTTCGTCAATGCGCTGCAGGACCGCTATGCGCTGAAGAAGAGCAACAACTCGGCGAGCCTCGGTGTCGGCGCGCTCGGCTCGCTGTCGCTGCCGTTCTCGTCGAGCGACGATGCGCTGGTCAAGGTCGCGAGCGAGACGATCACGTCGGCACCGTTCTACGAGCGCTTCTTCACGCTGCTGCAGCGCTACCTCGCAGCCGACTCCGATCTGGTGCCCGACCCGAAGGCCGAGGCGCCGGTGATCGTGCCGCAGCCGCCAGCGCGGCCGGCCTCGGCGGCCGCGTCCGCCGCTGCCTCGGCGCCGGCATCCGCGCCGGCGTCGTGAGACGCAGGGCCGCTCACGGCGCGCTGAAGCGCACGATGCTGTCGCGCGTCAGTACGTACAGCGCGCCATCGGCGGCGCTCAGCATGTCGACCGGATTGCCGCTGACGCTGCCGAAGGCATAGACGGCGTTGTTCGCGGTGTCGAGGCGCGCGACGAAGCGGCTCAGGAAATCGGCGAAGAAGTAGTTGCCCTGGTAGGCCGCCGGGAACGGACCGCTGGCCGGATAGAAGCTGCCGCCGGCGATCGCGAGGCCGGTGAAGAAGCCGCCCGCGCCGGAGCCCAGCGGCGATATCGTGCCGTGCTTGTAGCTGAACAGAGGCGCGGTGCTTCCGGCGGCGACGCCATCCGCCCCTTCCGAGTTCGGCCAGCCGTAGTTGGCGCCGGCGGCGCCGACGTCGATCTCTTCCCAGGTGCTCTCGCCGACATCGTTGATGTGGATGCGCCCGGTGCCGGGCTGGACCGCGAAGGTGTACGGGTTGCGCAGCCCGTAGGCCCAGACCGCGCGCGCCTGGCCGGTGCTGCTCGCATAGAACGGGTTGTCGGTCGGCACGCTGCCGTCGTCGTTGAAGCGCAGCAGCTTGCCGAACACGCTCGCGAGGTCGGGTGCCTGCAGGCGGTTCGCGTTGTCGCCGACACCGGCGTAGAGCTTGCCGTCGCTGCCGAAGTGCAGCGCACCGCCGTTGTGATTGGTCGCCGAGGACAGGTTCGGCAGCTCGACCAGTTTCAGCTCGCTGCCGGCGAGCATCGCATCGCCGCTCGCGGTCAGCCGACTGATCCGGTTGTGCGCGCCGCCCTCGGGACTCGTGTAGTAGACGTACACATAGCCGTTGCTCGCGAAGTTCGGGTGCAGCGTGACACCGATCAGCCCGCGCTCGCCGTTCGCATCGACCGTCAGCTGGACGAACGGCGGCGCGAGCAGCGCGCCATTCTTGACCACGCGCAGCGCGCCGCCCTGTTGCGCGACGAACATCCGGCCGTCCGGCGCCTGTGCGAGCGCGGTCGCGTTGACGAGGCCGCTGACCCAGCCCTCGTTCCGCGTGAAGCCGGCCGGCTGGCTGCGGGTGCCAGCAAAGCTGACCGTCGTCGCGGCCCAGGCCGAGACATGGCCCGCCGCATCGCGGGCGCGGGCGCGCACAACGTGCTGGCCGGACGCGTACTGCGTCGTGTCGACGCTCGCGCCGTACGGCGCGCTGCTTGCGGTGGCGCCGATCTGCACGCCGTCGACCTGGAACTCGACGCCGGTGACGCCGACATCGTCGCTCGCGGTCGCCGTCAACGACAGCGTGCCGGCCAGCCCGCTGGCGAGGTCGAGCGGCGCGGTCAGCGCCGCCGTCGGCGCCTGGGTGTCGATCGGTGGAATCGGCGTCGGCGGCGGTTCCGGCACCGGCAGCGGCGTGGGTCCGGGCGCAGGCGCGGCCGGCGCATCGCCGCCACCGCCACCGCCGCACGCGGCGAGCCACAGCGGCATCACGACACAGGCGAACCGAAACGCGTTGGCAAGCTTCATCGAGAACCCTCCGGGCGCGATCGCCCCTGCCTGGCCGCGATTCTGCGCCACGCGCCGGCGCCGCGGCGAGCCGGCAAGTTCAGTCGCGCTCTGGAGCGATTTGCGTCGCGTAGTCGACCAACGCGCCGAGAATCTCCTGGCCGCGCTCGTCGGCATCCTCGCCGATCACGTCGATCTGCTCGAAGAAGGCGGCCAACGTCAGCCCGCCGCCGGCGCCGTCGTGCAGGCGGTGCGCGCAATGCTCGAGCCATTGAGCCTGCTCGGCCTCGTTCAGCGTCTGCGGAAAGTTGCGCGCGCGGTAGCGGAAGAACAGCTCGTCGAGCCGCGCATCGTTGAACGCCGGTCGCTTCGAAGCGAGTTGCGCGCCGGTCAGCGTGCGCAGGCCCTGCAGCGTGCGCCGGTCTTCATTGCCGACGAAGCCGCCATAGAGATCCTCGTCGACATCGGCCGGACCCTCGCGCGCCGGCCGCTCGAAGATCGCCGGCCACATGCCGGCGAGCAGGTTCGCGTTCTGCGCCGCGAGCTCGGCGTGGCGCGTGGCGAGCGCGATGTCCAGGCCCCACTTCGCGGCCATTTCGGGGCTCAGCGTCTTCAGGTTGCCGATCACGATCGGCGACTTGTTGATGTGGATGGTCTTGATCGGCAGCCGCGTCACACCCTCGGGCAGATCGACGCCGCGCGTGAACATGCGCGTGCGGATCGCCTCGACGCCGAGCGTGAACAGCTCGCTCGGGTCTTCGGCCAGGTCCCAGACGATGATCTCGTTCTTGTTCGCCGGGTGCGGCGCGAGCGGCCAGACCGGCGCGATGCAGCCGCGCTCGACGCCGTACATCCCCGAGATGTGCAGGAACGGTTTGCCGACGCCCATCTCGCGCAGCACCTCGTGCTTGCTGCGCAGCCGCAGGCAGAACGCCCACAGGCGCGGCTGGCGCGCCTTGATCAGCTTCGCGAGGGCGATGGTCGCGCGCACGTCCGAGAGCGCGTCGTGCGCGGCCGCGTGCGCGAGGCCGTTCGCCGCGGTCAGGTGCTCGAGCTTGAACGACGGCCGGCCGTCGTCGTGCAAGGGCCAGTCGACGCCCTCGGGCCGCAGCGCCCACGCGCAGCGCACGACGTCGAGCAGGTCCCAGCGGCCGCACTCGTTCTGCCATTCGCGCGCGTACGGGTCGATCAGGCTGCGCCAGAACAGGTGCCGCGTGACCTCGTCGTCGAAGCGGATCGAGTTGTAGCCGACGCCGATCGTGCCCGGCTGCGCGAGCTGCTGTTCGATCGCGGCGGCGAAGGCGTGCTCGGGCACGCCGCGCTCCAGGCACAGCTGCGGCGTGATCCCGGTCAGCAGGCAGGCCTCGGGCTCGGGCAGGTAGTCGGGCGCGGGCTGGCAGTACTGCATCAGCGGCGCGTCGACCTCGTTCAGATCGGCGTCGGTGCGCACGCCGGCGAACTGCGACGGGCGGTCGCGCCGGGGCACGCGGCCGAAGGTCTCGTAGTCGTGCCAGAAGAAGGTCGGGGGCGTCGAGGGCATGCGACGAATCTAACAGGGCCACCCGCCGGGTGGGCTTCGGCTAAGCTTGCGGGCCCCATTCCACCGCCCCGTCGGAGACCCGATTCCATGACCCGTGTATTCAACTTCAGCCCCGGCCCCGCCGCCCTGCCCGAATCCGTGCTGCGTCAGGCGGCCGACGAGATGCTCGACTGGCACGGCTCGGGCATGTCGGTGATGGAGATGAGCCACCGCGGCAAGGAGTTCATCGCGATCCACGCCGAGTGCGAGGCGCTGCTGCGCGAGCTGCTCGCTGTTCCCAAGAACTACAAGGTGCTGTTCATGCAGGGCGGCGCGATCGGCGAGAACGCGATCGTGCCGATGAACATGTTGCGCGGCCACGCCGGCGCCGACTATGTCAACACCGGGGAATGGTCGAAGCGGTCGATCGCCGAGGCGCGCAAGTACGCGAAGATCAACGTCGTCGCGAGCTCCGAGGCCACGCACTTCGACCGCGTGCCGAAGCGCGAGACCTGGCAGCTCGACCCTCACGCCGCCTACGTGCACATCTGCGCGAACGAGACGATCGGCGGCGTCGAATACCACTTCACGCCCGACACCGGCGACGTACCGCTGATCGCCGACGTGTCGTCCAACATCCTGTCGCGCCCGATCGACGTCTCGAAGTACGGCCTGCTCTACGGCGGCGCGCAGAAGAACATCGGCCCGGCCGGCTTGACGATCGTGATCGTGCGCGACGACCTGCTCGGCGGCGCGCTGCCGATCACGCCCTCGGCCTTCAACTACACCGAGCAGGCCGCGAGCGACTCGATGCTGAACACGCCGCCGACCTACGCGATCTACATCGCGGGGCTGGTGTTCCACTGGATCAAGCAGCGCGGCGGCCTCGCCGAGATGGAAGCGCACAACCGCACGAAGGCCGCGCTGCTGTACGACTTTCTCGATTCGACGGCGTTCTACCGCAGCCCGGTCGTGCGCGAAGACCGCTCGCTGATGAACGTGCCGTTCAAGCTGAAGGACGAATCGCTCGACGCCGCGTTCCTGAAGGGCGCCGAAGCGCAGGGCATGCGGCAGCTGAAGGGTCACCGCGCGGTCGGCGGGATGCGCGCGTCGATCTACAACGCGATGCCGATCGAGGGCGTGCAGGCGCTGGTGGCGTACATGAAGGAGTTCGAGGCCCGGCATGGCTGACGCCGGCGGCGGCGCGACGCGTTTCGCGGTGCAGGTGCTGAACCAGATCTCGGCCAACGGCCTGAAGCGCCTGCCCGCCGATCGCTACCACGTCGCCAAGGACCTGGACGCGCCGGACGCGCTGCTGCTGCGCTCGGCCGACCTGCACGCGGCGACGATCCCCGCCAGCGTCGTCGCGATCGCGCGGGCCGGCGCCGGCACCAACAACATCCCGGTCGCGCTGATGAGCGCGCGCGGCGTGCCGGTCTTCAACGCGCCCGGCGCGAACGCCAACGCTGTCAAGGAGCTGGTGCTCGCCGCGATGCTGATGACCGCGCGCAACCTCGCACCGGCGCTGCGTTTCGTCGCCGCACTCGACGCGCATGCCAGCGCGCCGATGGAGCAGGCGGTCGAGGAAGGCAAGAAGGTCTTCGCCGGCTTCGAGCTCGCCGGCCACACGCTGGGCATCGTCGGGCTCGGCAAGGTCGGCTGTCTCGTCGCCGATGCCGCGATCAAGCTCGGCATGGAAGTGCATGGCTTCGACCCGCACATCACGGTCGATGCAGCGTGGAGCCTGCCGGCGCAGGTAAAAAAGGCGGCGAGCGTCGCCGACGTGCTGAAGCACGCCGACTTCGTCAGCCTGCACGTGCCCTTGATCGACGCAACGCGCGACCTCGTCAACGCCGACAACATCGGGCTGCTGCGGCCCGGCGCGGTGCTGCTGAACTTCTCGCGCGAAGGCGTCGTCAACGAGGCGGCGGTGCTGGCCGCACTCGACGCCGCGCCGGCGCTGCGCCGGCTCGCCTGGTACGCGTGCGATTTCCCGAGCGCAGCGGCGCATGCGCATCCGCGGGTGCTCGCGCTGCCGCACCTGGGCGCGTCGACCGCCGAGGCCGAGGAGAACTGCGCGATCATGGTCGTCGACCAGCTGCGCGACTTTCTCGAGCACGGCAACGTCGTCAACGCGGTCAACTTCCCGCCGGTCGCAATGGCGCGCGAATCGGCGCACCGCGTCGCGATCGCGAACGCAAACGTGCCGAACATGCTCGGCCAGATCTCCACCGCGATGGCCGACGCCGGACTGAACATCCACAACATGGTCAACAAGTCGCGCGGCGACATGGCCTACACGCTGGTCGATGTCGACAGCCCGGTCGGCGCCCGCGTGCTCGACGCGATCCGCGCGATCGACGGCGTCTTGTCGGTACGCAGCCTGCCGAATCCGATCGGCTGAAGACCGGCGCCGGGCACGCGCCGTCCCGGGTGCCGCGCATTTCTGTTAGAAATGTGCGTGGCTGTAGCTTGTCGATGCCGACAAGCAACGCGCGCGAGGGAGTCGGGTGGCGAACAACAGCGAGGTCAGATCGACCCTGGGCGTATCCAGCAACCGCTCGCGCGTGGTGTGGATCGTCACGGCCGCGTGGAGCGCCGCCATCTTCGCGATGGCGTTCTGGTGGACGCAGGACCGCCTGCAGGCGCATCGCGAGCAGGCCGCCACGACGGCTGCGGTACGCCTGAACGGCGTCAAGGACACGCTCGCGATCAGCCTGCGCCAGCTCGCCGCGCTGCCGCTCGATCTGTCGCACCGCCGGCAGGTGCCGACCTTCGTCGCCAGCGCGCCGCAGCCGCCCGACAGCGCCTTGGCGGTCGATGTGCAGCACACGCTGGAACGCCTCGGCACCGATTTCGGCCTGCCGCTGGTGATGCTGCTCGACCGCAGCGGCGAGATGATCGCCAGCACCAGCCGCAATCCGGCCCGCGGCGCCCAGATCAGCCTCGCGACGCGCGACTACTACATCGACGCGATGAAGAACGGCACCGGGGTGCAGTTCGTGCTCGGCCGCTCCAGCCGCGTGCCGGGCCTGTACTTCGCGAACCGCATCCTGCAGGACGGCCGGCCGGTGGGCGTCGCCGTCGTCAAGCAGGACACCGACACGCTGAACCGCCTGCTCACCGAGGCCGAGGGCGCGCGCGTGTTCGTCACCGACAACAACGGCGTCGTCGTGCTCGCGAACCACGACGACATGCTGCTCAAGCGCATTCCCGGCCTGCCGCCGCTGGCCGAGGGCGCGTTGCAGGCGACCTACCAGCGCGTGCCCGAGACGCTCGACTGGGAACAGTCGCGCCTCGGCGACAACGCGCGCGGCACGCTCGTGACCCGCGTCGGCGCGATGCGCCATGCGACGCTGTCGTCGCCGCTCGGGGACACGCCGCTGAAGGTCTGGGTGCTCGAGCCGCTCGACGAGGAAGTCCAGATCATGCGCAACGCCTGGATCGGTGGCGCCGCGCTGTGGCTGATCGGCTGCACGCTGATCTGGCTCAGCTGGCGGCGCGTGCAGTCGCTCGACGCGGCGCTGCAGGCGCGTCGCGACATCTTCGAGCTGACCCAGGCGCTGCCGCTGACGGTGTTCCGCTACACCCAGCCGGCCAAGGGCGACGCGCGCTTCGCGTTCATCGGCCGCGGTGTCGAGGAGCTGTTCGGCATGCCGCCCGAAGCGTTCGAGCGCGACCCCGCCCTCCCCTGGCGCATCGCCGGCGGCGGCGATCGGCCGCCGACCCGGCCGCAGGAGTTCCGCATCGAGAACGGCGACACCGCCTGCTGGGTGATGGCCGACAGCACGCCGAAGGTCGAGGCCGACGGCAGCACCACGTACAACGGCTACTGGCTCGACATCACGCTGCGGCGCGAATCGCAGGCGCGCTTCGCGGCGGTGTTCGAGTACGCAGTCACGAGCTACCTGTTCTTCGACCCGCAGCGCGGCGTCACGCACTGCAACCCGGCCACCCTGAGGATGTTCGGGACGAACGATCCGCATGTGCTGCTCGGGCGCATTCCGTGGTTCCCGGGCCTCTCGCCGGAGCTGCAGGCGAACGGCCAGCCCAGCCGCGATCAGGCCCTGGCCAATCTGCGCGAGCACACGCGCACCGGCCAGCGCGTGCGCGCCTTCGAGTGGCGCTTTCGGCGCGTCGATGGCCGGCTCTTCGATGCCGAGGTCTACGTGATCGCGCTCGAATGGGCTGGCACGCCCGAGTTCTGCGCGGTGATCCAGGACGTCACCGACCGCAAGCAGCTGCAGGCCGCGACCGAGCGCGCGCGCGCAGCGGCCGAGGCCGCGAGCCAGACCAAGTCGAGCTTTCTCGCGAACATGTCGCACGAGCTGCGCACGCCGATGAACGCGATCATCGGCATGACCCACCTCGCGCTCGAGGACGGCCTGCCCGACAAGCAGCGCGACTACGTCGAGAAGGCCCATGGTGCGGCGCGCAACCTGCTGCAGATCCTGAACGACATCCTCGACGTCTCGAAGATCGAGGCCGGCCAGCTGGCCCTCGAGCGCATCGATTTCGAGCTCGAATCGGTCGTCGGCGAGATGGCCGACGTGCTCGGGCTGAAGGCCGACGAGAAAGGCCTGGAGCTGCTGTTCAGCGCCGCGCCCAACCTGCCGCGCCGGCTCATCGGCGACCCGACCCGGCTGCGCCAGGTGCTCGTGAACCTGGGCAGCAACGCGATCAAGTTCACCGAGTCCGGCGAGATCACGGTCGGCATGGAGGTGGTTCAGCTGCAGACCGATTCGGTCGAGCTGCACGGCTGGGTGCGCGACACCGGCGTGGGCCTGAGCGCGGACGAGATCGCGCGCCTGTTCCAGCCCTTCGTGCAGGCCGACAGCTCGACGACGCGCCGCTACGGCGGCACGGGCCTGGGCCTCGTGATCAGCCGCCAGCTGGTCGAGCGCATGGGCGGGCGGCTGTGGGTCGAGAGCACACCGGGTGCGGGCTCGACCTTCCATTTCACCGCGCGCTTCGGCCGCAGCGCGCCGCGCGCACCGGCGCGCGCCTGGATGGCCAACGAGCTGCGCGGCCGCCGCGCGCTGCTCGTCGACGACAACACCGCCGCGCTCGACGTCCTCGGCGGCATGCTCGAGACGCTCGGCGTCGTCGTCGACCGCGCCAACAGCGGCGAACAGGCGCTGGCGCTGGTGAACGCCACGCCCCACGCCTACACCTGGTTCCTGATCGACTGGAAGATGCCGGGCATGGATGGCGTCGAGTGTGCGCGCCGCATTCTCGAGGCGCACCCGCAGCTGCAGCCCTGCATCCTGCTCGTGACCGGCTTCGCGCGCGACGACGCGCTGCGCGCCAGTGCCGGCCTGCCGCTGGCCGGCGTGCTGCACAAGCCCGTCACGCCGTCGGGCCTGTACGACTGCCTGGTGCAGGCGCGCCGGCTCGAGCCGAGTGCGCCGATCGCCGCGCAGCGCGTCGCCGCGCCGCTGTCGCAGGCGGTGCGCCAGCGCCTGGCCGGCGCGCGCGTGCTGCTCGCCGAAGACCACCCGCTGAACCAGCAGCTCGCCTGCGAGCTGCTGCGCCGCGCCGGCATCGATGTCGTCGTCGCGAAGGACGGCCGCGAGGCGCTCGACAAGCTCGCCAGCGAGGGCCCGTTCGACGGCGTCCTGATGGATTGCCAGATGCCGGTGATGGACGGCTACAGCGCGACGCGCGAACTGCGCAGCCACCCCGAATGGCAGCGCCTGCCGGTGATCGCGATGACGGCCAGCGCGCTCGCCGAGGACCGCGACCGAGCCCTGGCCAGCGGCATGAACGCGCACATCACAAAGCCGATCCACATCGAGACCATGCTGCGCACGATGGCGCAGTGGATCACCGGGCCGGGAACGCCCGGCGACGCCAGCATCGACGCGGCGGCGCCGAGCCCGCCGGCCGACGCCGAGGCGGCGATCGACAGCGCCGCCGGCCTCGCGTTCTGCATGGGCAACGAAGATCTTTACCACCGGTTGCTCGCAGGCTTTCGCGATGGCGAGGCGAGCTTCGTCGCCGATGTGGTCGCGGCCATCGGCGAGCAACGCTGGGGCGATGCGCTGCGCCGCGCCCACGACATGAAAGGCCTCGCCGGCACGATTGGCGCACGCCGGCTGCACGAAGCGACGCAGGCGCTGCACGCGGCGCTGACGCGGCAGGCCGCCACGCCCGACGGCGCCGAGATCGCCCGGGTCAGGCCGGAACTCGGACGCGTGCTCGGCGCGATCGACCGGATCGTGCCGCGCGCCTGACCGCCCGCCGCAGTGCCGGCCGGCGCGAAGCGACCCGCACCGCACAAGCGTCATCGTCTGCTGACACAATGAGTTTTTCAAAGGTCCGCTGATTCGACGAGGTGCCCGCATGGCCAAGACCAAGAATCCTGCCCGCCCGACCCACGCATTCGCGCAGACGCGCAAGCGCTTCACGACGGCCTCGGGTCGCAGCGGCGAGTTCTACTCGCTGCCGGCGCTCGCGAAGCAATATCCGAACGTGAACCGGCTGCCGGTGTCGATCCGCATCGTGCTCGAATCGGTGCTGCGCAACTGCGATGGCCGCAAGGTCACGGCCGAGCACGTCGCCGAGCTCGCGAACTGGCGGCCGAACGCGCCGCGCACGAACGAGATCCCGTTCGTCGTCGCACGCGTCGTGCTGCAAGACTTCACCGGCGTGCCGCTGCTCGCCGACCTGGCCGCGATGCGCAACGTCGCCGCGGCGATGGGCCAGAACCCGAAGACGATCGAGCCGCTGGTGCCGGTCGATCTGGTCGTCGACCACTCGATCATGGTCGACCACTACGGCAAGAAGAACTCGCTCGACCTGAACATGAAGCTCGAGTTCAAGCGCAACGAGGAGCGCTACCAGTTCATGAAGTGGGGCATGCAGGCCTTCGACACCTTCGGCGTCGTGCCGCCGGGCTTCGGCATCGTGCACCAGGTGAACCTCGAGTACCTGGCGCGCGGCGTGCACAAGACGAAGGACGGCGTGTACTACCCCGACAGCCTCGTCGGCACCGACAGCCACACGACGATGATCAACGGCATCGGTGTCGTCGGCTGGGGCGTCGGCGGCATCGAGGCCGAGGCCGGCATGCTCGGGCAACCGGTGTATTTCCTGACGCCCGACGTGGTCGGCTTCGAGTTCACCGGCCGGCTGCGCGAGGGTGTCACCGCGACCGACCTGGTGCTGACCGTCACCGAGAGGCTGCGCCGCGAGAAGGTCGTCGGCAAGTTCGTCGAGTTCTTCGGCGAGGGCACGAGCCACCTCGCGCTACCCGACCGCGCGACGATCGGCAACATGGCGCCCGAATACGGCGCGACGATGGGCTTCTTCCCGGTCGACGAGAAGACGATCGCGTACTTTCGCGGCACCGGCCGCACGAACGCCGAGATCGAGGCCTTCGAGGCCTACTTCAAGGCGCAGGGGCTGTTCGGCGCGCCGCGCGCCGGCGCGGTCGACTACACCCAGGTCGTGACACTCGACCTCGGCAGCGTCACGCCCAGCCTGGCCGGCCCGAAGCGCCCGCAGGATCGCATCGAGCTCGGCAACGTGAAGTCGCAGTTCACGTCGCTGTTCAGCAAGCCGCCGGCCGAGAACGGCTTCAACCTGCCGGCCGCGCAGCTGCACACGCGCCATGTCGTCAGTGCGCGTGATGTCGACCCCGACGCGGTCACGGCCGCGGTGCCGGCGCCCGCCCCGGGCTCGCCGCGCCAGGTCGTCGAGATGACCGAGAACCGGCCGACGCTCGAGGCCGCGCAGGCCGAAGCCAGCTCGACCCAGCCCAAGGTCGGCGACATCTCGATCGGCAACGGCGACGTGCTGATCGCCGCGATCACCTCGTGCACGAACACCTCGAACCCGAGCGTGCTGCTCGCGGCCGGGCTGCTCGCGAAGAAGGCGGTCGAGGCCGGGCTGAAGGTTGCGCCGCACATCAAGACCTCGCTCGCACCGGGCTCGCGCATCGTCACCGAGTACCTCGAGAAGGCCGGCCTGCTGCCCTACCTCGAGAAGCTCGGCTTCAGCGTCGCCGCGTATGGCTGCACCACCTGCATCGGCAACGCCGGCGATCTGCGCCCCGAGTTCAACGAGGCGATCACGAAGAACGACCTGGTCTGCGCCGCGGTACTCTCGGGCAACCGCAACTTCGAGGCGCGCATCCATCCGAACCTGAAGGCGAACTTCCTCGCGAGCCCGCCGCTCGTCGTCGCGTACGCGATCGCCGGCACGGTGCTGAAGGATCCGATGACCGAACCGCTCGGCAGGGGCAAGGGCGGGCGCGAGATCTACCTCGGCGATGTCTGGCCGAGCAGCGACGAGATCGACGCGCTGATGAAGTACGCGATGAACGGCAAGGCCTTCAAGGCGAACTACGACAAGGTCGCAAAAGAACCGGGTGCGCTGTGGGAGAAGATCAAGGGCGTGAAAGGCCAGGTCTACGACTGGCCGACCTCGACTTACATCGCCAAGCCGCCGTTCTTCGACGGCTTCACGATGGAGCCCGCGCGGCTCGTCGCCGGCGTCACGGGTGCGCGCGCGATGGCGCTGTTCGGCGACTCGATCACGACCGACCACATCTCGCCCGCCGGCTCGATCAAGGAGGCCTCGCCGGCCGGCGCCTGGCTGAAGGCGAACGGCGTGCAGAAGGCCGACTTCAACTCCTACGGTTCGCGCCGCGGCAACCATGACGTGATGATGCGCGGCACCTTTGCCAACGTGCGCATCAAGAACCTGATGATCCCGCCGGGCCCCGATGGTTCACGCGAGGAAGGCGGCGTGACCCTGTTCCAGCCGTCCGGCGAGAAGATGTTCATCTACGACGCGGCGATGAAGTACATCGCCGCCGGCACGCCGACCGTGATTTTCGCCGGCGAGGAGTACGGCACCGGTTCGAGCCGCGACTGGGCCGCGAAGGGCTCGCAGCTGCTCGGCGTCAAGGCCGTGATCGCGCGCAGCTTCGAGCGCATCCATCGCAGCAACCTGGTCGGCATGGGCGTGCTGCCGCTGCAGTTCACCGGCCAGGATTCGTGGCAGTCGCTCGGTATCCGCGGCGACGAGACCTTCGACATCGAACTCGCCGACGAGATCAAGCCGCAGCAGGAAGCTGCGCTGGTGATCACCGACAGCACTGGCAAGACGCGCAAGGTGCCGCTGGTGCTGCGCATCGACACGCCGATCGAAGTCGACTACTACAAGCACGGCGGCATCCTGCCGTTCGTGCTGCGGCAGCTGCTGGCGCGATGATGCCCCCGGCGCCGGCCTGAGCCGCGCCCCCTACCGCTTCAGCGCTGCGCCCAGTCGGCCGCATCGAAGCCGACGGTGATCGTGCCGTCGGCCCACTCGACGACCGGGCGCTTGATCACGCTCGGCTGCGCGAGCATCAGGCGCTCGGCACTCGCGGCATCGAGCACCGACGCGCGCAGTGCGTCGTCGAGCTTGCGCCAGGTCGTGCCCTGGCGGTTCACGAGCCGCTCCCAGCCCGCCGCGCGAACCCACGCGCCGAGCCGGTCCGCCGGCACGCCGGCCTCCTTGAAGTCGTGAAACCGCACATCGCGCGCGTTCGCCTGCAGCCAGGCACGCGCCTTCTTCACCGTGTCGCAGTTCGCGATGCCGTACAGGACGATGCTCATTGACGCGCCCCCTCGCGGCTCGGGCCGTCGCAGGCCGGATCGGTGCCGAGGCTGGCCTCGGTGACCTGTTGCGTCGCGTCGCTGATCGAGACCTGGTACCAGACGCAGTCGCCGCCGTCGAAGCGGTAGTTCCAGACGTGCTGGCGCTCCCGGTACTGCACGCCGAACACCCAGGCCGGGCGGCCGAAGCGCCTGCGCACGTCGCCGGCGGCCATGCCGGGCTCGATCGTTGCGAGGTTCAGTTCGGTCAGCACCTGCTGCGCCGAGACCAGCACGCCGTTCGAGTCGAAATCGAGCATCCAGGTCTGCTTGCCGAACGAGCCTTGCGAAAACTCGAGCCGGGTGCCGCCGCCCGGCAACGCGTACTCGCCGGTCGGCCCGAGGGCCGCGTGGCGCGCGTCGGCAAGCTTCGTTCCGGGCGGCAGGCCGCCGGGCCCGAAGGTCGCGCAGCCGGCGAGCGCGATCGCCAGGGTCATCATCGGCAGCGCCAAGCGCGTCGGGTCCCGCATCGTCGTCTCCAGGTCTGGCACCGAACCCATTCTGACGCGACCGGCGCGCGCAAGTTTCATCGCCGACGCGTCCATAGAATCGGCGCATGACCGCCACCGCCTCCCTGCCCTTCGTGCAATCGATCGCGCACGGCATCCACGTGATCGACACCGGCTTTCACCGCCCGATGTTCGACGCCAGCTTCCTGATCGTCGAGAACGGCCGCGGCGCCTTCGTCGACACCGGCACCAACGACGCGCTGCCGCGCCTGCTCGCGGCGCTCGAGGCGACCGGCGTGCCGCGCAGCGCGGTCGACTACGTGATCGCGACGCACGTGCACCTCGACCACGCCGGCGGCGCCGGGCTGCTGATGCAGCACTTGCCGAACGCGCGGCTCGTCGTGCACCCGCTCGGCGCGGCGCACCTGATCGATCCGGGCCGGCTGATGAACAGCGCGCGCAGCGTCTACGGCGCCGACGAGGTCGCGCGCACCTATGGCGAGGTGATCGGCGTGCCGGCCGCGCGCGTGCTGCGCAGCGCCGACGACATGGTGCTCGACTTTGCCGGCCGCGCGCTGAAGTTCCTCGACACCCCGGGGCACGCGCGCCACCACCATTGCATCTGGGACGAGCGCAGCCGGGGCTTCTTCACCGGCGACACCTTCGGCCTGTCGTACCGCGAGTTCGACACCCCGCAAGGGGCCTGGATCATGCCGACGACCACGCCGGTGCAGTTCGAGCCCGAGGCGCTGCGCCGCTCGATCGAGCGCATGGTCGCGTACCGGCCCGAGTGCCTGTACCTGACGCATTACGGCCGCGTGACCGGCGTACCGCGCCTGGCGCAGCTGCTGCTGACGCAACTCGACGCGATGGTCGCGCTGGCGCTCGCGCTGCCCGACGCTGCGCAGCGCCATCGCGCGCTGATGGAGGGCCTCGGCGCGATCCACCTGCAGAGCCTGCGCGAACAGGGCAGCCTGCTTCCCGACGAGCGCGTGCGCGAGCTGCTGCTGCTCGACAATGAACTGAACGCCCAAGGCATTGCCGTGTGGCTGAATCGCAAGAACCGCTGAATCGCCGAACAGGAAACCATCATGAACCAAGCCGTCCACTTCCACCTCGAGGGCCGGGTCGCGATCGTGACCGGTGCCGCGCAAGGCATCGGCGCCGCGTGCGCCGAACGGCTTGCGCAGGACGGCGCGGCGGTCGCGCTGTGGGATGTCGATGACGCGCGCGGCGAGGCGCTCGCGCGCACGTTGACCGAACGCGGCCAGCGCGCGATCTACCGCCATTGCAACGTCGCCGACAAGCGCGAGGTCGACGCCGCACTCGCCGCGACCGTGCAGGCCTTCGGCCGCGTCGATGCGCTGGTCAACAACGCCGGCATCTTCAAGGCCGCCGACTTCCTCGACATCACCGAATCCGACTGGGACGCGGTGATCGCCGTCAACCTGAAGGGTGCGTTCCTGGTCGGCCAGGCCGTCGCGCGGGCGATGGTCGCGAGCAAGATCCATGGCGCGATCGTCAACATGAGCTCGGTCAACGGCATCATGGCGATCCCGAGCATCGCGAGCTACAACGCCAGCAAGGGCGGCGTGAACCAGCTGACGCGCGTGATGGCGCTCGCGCTCGCCGACCACGGCATCCGTGTCAACGCGGTCGCGCCCGGCACGATCGCGACCGAGCTCGCCAGGAACGCGGTACTCGGCAGCGAGGAGGCGAAGGCACGCATCATGAGCCGCACGCCGATGAAGCGCCTCGGCGAGCCGCGCGAGATTGCCGATGTCTGCGCGTTCCTGATCAGCAGCGCCGCGAGCTACATGACCGGCGAGATCGTCTACATCGACGGCGGACGCATGACGCTGAACTACACGGTTTGAAACAACCCCCTATGAGCGACCCCACACCGCTGCCATCGGTTGAAGGCGGCTGCCTCTGCGGCGCGGTCCGCTACCGCGCAAGCGCGACGCATCGCGAGGGCTACTACTGCCACTGCAGGATGTGCCAGCTGGCGTTCGGCAACACGCGCGCCGCCTTCGTCAACCTGCGCAAGGACGAGGTCGCGTGGACGCGCGGCACGCCGAGCTACTTCGCGTCGTCGTCCTTCGCGCGCCGCGGCTTCTGCGGCCACTGCGGCACGCCGCTGAGCTTCGAGTACCTCGGCTCCGAACGCATGGACCTGTCGGCCGGCAGTCTCGACGAGCCGGCGGCCTTCGCGCCGACCGCGCATTTCTCGGTCGAGACCCGCATCGACGGCTGGCACTGCGACGACGGCCTGCCCGGCCAGCGCCTCGACGAGAACGCGCCGATCATGGCGCGCTGGAAGCAGGCTTACGGCGACCACGTGACGCCCGGCGTCGAGGCCACGCGCCCGCGCTGATCACGGTGGCGTTTCGCTGAGTGCCGCGAGGCACTCGTCGATCAGCGCGTGCAGGCGCGCGACGCGCGCATCGCCGATGCGCGCATTGAACGCCAGCTGCGCACGCTTCCATTCGCGCTGCGCCTCGCTGCGCTTCGCGCGGCCCGCATCGGTCGCGCTGACATAGCGGCTGCGCCCGTCGTCGCCCGGGCCGACGACGACCCAGCCCTGCGTGACCAGCGGCTGCAGGTTGCGCGTCAGGGTCGATGCGTCCATCTCCATCCGGTCGGCCAGATCGCCGGGGTGCACCGGCTCGAGCTGGACGATGTTCGACAGCAGCGAATACTGCGTCGTCTTCAGCCCGGTGCTCGCGACGATGCGGTCGAAGTGCTGGCTGACACGGCGCGACAGCTGGCGCAGCTTCAGGCTGCTGCAGCCACGCGGCGCCGTTTCCGCGTTGACAGCGGCGCGGGCGGGCTTGGCGGAAGCGGTCGGCTGCATGATTCGATGATTGTAGCTACAATCATTTCAACCGCAGAACCGAGGCCGATCCGATGGAACAGAAAGTCGACGCGCAGCACGTGCTCGCCCAGTGGGAGGCCGACGAGGCCGAGCGCCGCAAGACCATGCCGACCAGCGGCGTGCCGCGCCCCGAGCAGGTCGCGGGGCTCAGCGGCATGCAGGTGTTCGAGCGCATGTTCAGCGGCGAACTGCCCTATCCGCCGATCGGCGAGACGCTCGACTTTCTGCCGATCGAGATCGAACCCGGCCGCGCGGTGTTCCAGGGCCGCCCGCTGCTGCGCCACTACAACCCGCTCGGCACGGTGCACGGCGGCTGGATCGCGACGCTGCTCGACTCGTGCGTCGGCTGCGCGGTGCATTCGACGCTGCCGGCCGGCAAGGGCTACACGACGGCCGAGCTGAAAATCAACTACGTGCGCGCGGTCACGACCCGGGTTGCACTGCTGCGCGCGGTCGGCAGCGTGATCCACGTCGGCGGCCGCATGGCGACCGCCGACGGCCGGCTGATCGGTCCGGACGGCAAGCTCTACGCACACGCATCGACCACCTGCTTCATCTTCGACGCCACCTGAACTGGGACTCACCCTCATGCGAATCCTCCACACGATGCTGCGCGTCGGCGACCTGCAGCGTTCGATCGATTTCTACACCCAGGTCATGGGCATGACGCTGCTGCGGCAGTCCGAGAACCCGTCGCAGAACTACTCGCTCGCGTTCGTCGGCTATGGCCGCAACCCCGAGCACGCCGAGCTCGAGCTGACCTACAACCACGGCGTGTCGCAATACGAGCTCGGCAGCGCCTACGGCCACATCGCGATCGGCGTGCCCGATGTCGCGGCGGCCTGCGAAAAGATCCGCCACGGCGGCGGCAACGTGACGCGCGAGCCCGGCCCGGTCAAGGGCGGCACGACCGTGATCGCCTTCATCACCGACCCCGACGGCTACAAGATCGAGCTGATCGAACGCCCCGGCCAATAAGAACCCACGGACCCCATCGACATGTTTGCCCAACTCGTCTCCGGTTCATTGAACCGCCGCGGCTTCCACTATGCGTGGGTGATCGCCGCGGTCACCTTTCTCGCGATGCTGACGACCTCGGCCGCGCTCGGCCTGCCGGGTGCGATGCTGCAGCCGCTGTCCAAGGAGTTCGGCTGGACGACCGACGAGCTCTCGTCGGTCTTCGCGGTGCGCTTCGCGCTGTTCGGCGTGCTCGGGCCGTTCGCGGCGGTGTTCATCGGGCGCTTCGGGTTGCGCCGCATCATGGTGACCGCCGCGGTGTTCATCGCAGTCGCGATGGCGCTCGCGACCACCGTGACGCAGCTGTGGCAGCTGTTCCTGCTGTGGGGGCTGGTGCTCGGCTGCGGTACCGGCCTCACGGCGCTGGTGCTCGGCGCGATGGTCGCGAACCGCTGGTTCACGTCGAACCGCGGCCTGGTCGTCGGGCTGTTCGCGGCGAGCACCGCGACCGGGCAGCTGATCTTCCTGCCGATCGCCGCGTGGATGATCGAGCACCTCGGCTGGCGCTACGCGGTGATCCCGGTGTTCGCGGCCTGCGTCGTCGTGGCGCTGCTCGCGACGCTGTTGATGCGCGACCACCCGGGCGACATCGGCCTGCGCGCGTTCGGCGAGCCCGACGGCACGCCACCCGAGAAGCCGCCGGCGCGCACGACGACGCTGAACTTCCTCGGCCCGTTTCAGACGCTGGTCGAGGCCTCGCGCAACCGCACATTCTGGATCCTCGCCGGCACCTTCTTCATCTGCGGCCTGAGCACCAACGGCCTGCTGCAGACGCACTTCATCTCGCTGTGCGGCGACAACGGCATGACGGCCGTGCCGGCCGCCTCGGTGCTGGCGATGATGGGCGCGTTCGACCTGGTCGGCACGACGCTGTCGGGCTACCTCTCGGACCGCTACGACAACCGCAAGCTGCTGTTCTGGTACTACGGCCTGCGCGGGCTGTCGCTGTTCTGGTTGCCGTTCTCGACCTTCACGTTCTACGGCCTGTCGGTGTTCGCGATGTTCTACGGCCTCGACTGGATCGCGACCGTGCCGCCGACCGTCAAGCTCGCGGCGCAGGAGTTCGGCAAGGAGCGCGCCGGCATGATCTTCGGCTGGGTCTTCGCCGCGCACCAGCTCGGCGCCGCGGTCGCCGCCTACGGTGCGGGGCTGACGCGCACGCTGCTGCTGACCTACAACCCGGCGCTGTTCGCGGCCGGCGCGGCGTGCCTGGTCGCGGCGGTATCGGTGCTGATGATCCGGCTGCAGGTGCGCAGCGCACCGAAGCCGGCTGTCGCCGCGGCCTGACGTCTGCCCCTCTCCCCCCGGGGAAGAGAGGAGTCAATCAGCGGCGCAGGGCGCTGGCCTCGCGGGCGAGCGTCGTGATGCGCGCCCAGTCCTTGCCCGCGACCGCGTCGCTCGGCGTCAGCCACGAGCCGCCGCAGACCTTGACGGTCGGCAGCGCGAGGAACTCCGGCGCGCTCGCCAGCGTGATGCCGCCGGTCGGGCAGAACACGACATCGGTGAACGGCCCGGCGAGTGCCTTCAGCATGTTGATGCCGCCGGCCTGCATGGCTGGAAAGAACTTCAGGAAGAAGTAGCCGTCGGCGTTCGCCTGCATCACTTCGCTGCCGGTCGCGGTGCCGGGCAGCAGCGGCAGGCCGATCTCGCGGCAGGCGTTGCCGATCGTGCTCGTGTAGCCGGGGCTGACCGCAAACGTGCAGCCTGCATCCTTCGCGGCCTGCGCATCGGCGGCGCTGCGCACGGTGCCGGCGCCGAGGATCGCATCCGGCACCGCGCGTGCGATCGCCTCCATGCACTGCAGCGCGATCGGCGTGCGCAAGGTCACCTCGAGCACCCGCACGCCGCCGTCGACCAGCGCCTGCGCGAGCGGCACCGCGTCGTCGAGGCGGTTGATGACGATGACCGGGATCACCGGGCCGTGGTCGACGAGCTCGAGCGTGTTCTTCATGGTGCGATGTTCCGAAGGAGTTACAGCCACGAGCAGGCACCCTGCTCGGCCGAGAGAACGTTGCGCCGCATGCCGGCGAAGAGTTCACGGCCGAGACCGTGGCCGTTGACCTGTGCCTGCGCATCGGGCAGCACGGCCTGTTCGCGCGCGGCCCAGGTCGGCTCGTCGACCAAAGCAGCGAGCGTGCCCGCGACCGCGTCGAGCCGCACGATGTCGCCGTCGCGCAGCTTGCCGAGCGGCCCGCCGTGCATGACTTCGGGGCTGACGTGGATCGCCGCCGGCACCTTGCCCGATGCGCCGCTCATGCGGCCATCGGTGACCAGCGCGACCTTGAAGCCGCGGCCCTGCAGCACGCCCAGCGGCGGCGTCAGCTTGTGCAGCTCGGGCATGCCGCAGGCGGCCGGCCCCTGGAAGCGCACGACCGCGACGAAATCGCGCTCCAGCTCGCCGGCCTTGAACGCCGCGAGCAGCTGCTCCTGCGTGTCGAACAGGATCGCGGGCGCCTCGACGATGTGCCGGTCGGCCGGGACTGCCGAGACCTTGATCACCGCGCGGCCGAGGTTGCCGGTCAGCAGCTTCAGCCCGCCCTCGTCGCCGAACGGCGCGGCGGCGCCGCGCACGACCCGGTCGTCGATCGGCTCGGCCGGCAGATCGCGCCAGCGCAGCCGTTCGCCGTCATGCGCCGGCACCTGGCCGTACGCGCGCAGCCCGCCCGAAGCGACGGTGCTCACGTCGCCGTGCATCGTGCCGCTGTCCACCAGTTCGCGGATCACGAAGCCGGGGCCGCCGGCGGCCTGGAACTGGTTCACGTCCGCGACGCCGTTCGGGTAGACGCGTGCCAGCAGCGGCGTGACACGCGACAGGTCGGCGAAGTCGGTCCAGTCGATCGCGATGCCCGCGGCGCGCGCGACCGCGACCCAGTGGATCAGGTGGTTCGTCGAGCCGCCGGTCGCGAGCAGCGCGACCATGGCGTTCACGATCACGCGCTCGTCGACGAGCCGGCCGATCGGCATGAAGCGCTCGCCCTTTGCGATGCCCAGCAGCGTGTGCACCGCTTCGCGCGTCAGCGCTTCGCGCAGCGTCGCATGCGGGTGCACGAAGGCCGCGCCGGGCACGTGCAGTCCCATCGCCTCGAGCAGCATCTGGTTGCTGTTGGCGGTGCCGTAGAAGGTGCAGGTGCCGGCGCCGTGGTAGGCGGCCGACTCGGCCTGCAGCAGCTCGTCACGACCGACCAGACCCTGCGCGAACTGCTCGCGGACCTTGGACTTGTCGGTGTTCGACAGGCCCGAGCTCATCGGCCCGGCGGGCACGAAGACGCAGGGCAAGTGACCGAAGTGCAGCGCGCCGATCAGCAGCCCCGGGACGATCTTGTCGCACACGCCGAGCAGCAGCGCGGCGTCGAACACGTCGTGGGTCAGCGCGATCGCGGTGCCCATCGCGATCGTGTCGCGCGAGAACAGGCTCAGCTCCATGCCGGGCAGGCCCTGCGTGACGCCGTCGCACATCGCCGGCACGCCGCCGGCGACCTGTGCGGTCGCGCCGCACTTCGCGGCCTCGTCGCGGATCCAGGCCGGGAAGCGCTCGTACGGCTGGTGCGCCGAGAGCATGTCGTTGTACGAGGTGACGACGGCCAGGTTCGGCGCGCGCTCGGCGACGATGCGCAGCTTGTCCTGGCCCGGCAGCGCGGCGAAGGCATGCGCGACGTTCGCGCAGCCCATCCGGTCGGCGCCGCGCGGGCGCGCGACCGCGGCGTCGACGCGCGCCAGGTAGGCGGCGCGCGTGGTCGCGCTGCGCGCGCGGATGCGTTGGGTGACTTCGGCGACGGCAGGTTTCATGGGTGGGCTCCAGGTCGTAACCACTGAACTGATTTTCAGGTAACCAGGTTACACCGTCAAATCAATCCGCGCCGCGCGGGCATCCGATGGCGGCGGCAAGCGCCGTGCCCGTTCAGCGCAGGCGCATCTCCACGCGACGCGCCGCGCGCGCGTCGGCGCCGCCGGCGGTGGCGATCGGCTTGTCGAGCATCAAGCGATCCGGCGCGACGCCGTTCGCCTCGAGCGCATGCCGCACCGCCATCGCGCGCTGCTTCGCGAGTTCCGCGTTCGCCGCGGCGTCGCCGCCCGCGTCGTGGAAGCCCGAGATCAGCACCAGCGTGCCCGCCTGCGCGCGCGCCGCGTCGGCGACACGGGCCAGTTCGTCCGACGCCTCGACCGGCAGTGCGCTCGAGCCGAGCGCAAAGAAGACGCGGCCGTCGGGCGCATCGACGACGAGCGCGGTCGCCGCACTCGCGCCGCGGGCCTTCGCCGATTCGCCGAGAGCCTGGTGCGCGGCCAGCGCCAGGACACCGCCGACGACCAGCGCGACCACGCCAGCCAGCACCATCAGGGCGTAATTCTGACTTTCGTCGTTTTGATCACTCATCGAGATTCCTGCGCGAGAAATTTCATTCTAGAGTGGCGCCATGAGACACGCCCGGCCGCCCGAAGAGGCTCATTCCCGCTCGGCGGGACCGCGCGCAGCGCGCAGGGTGCACCGATGAGCTCACTCTATGCGGCCCTGCACCTGCGCGATCCGCAGCCGATGCTGGGCCACGCGATGCAGACCTGGGGCGGCCAGCAGGACCTCTGGATCTTCGGCTATGCGTCGCTGATCTGGCGCCCCGAGTTCGAGGCCGAGGAGCAGCGCCCGGCCGTCGTGCACGGCTGGCATCGCGCGCTCGAGATGCGCTCGCGCGTGAACCGCGGCACGCCGGAGTGCCCGGGGCTGGTGTTCGCGCTGGTGCCGGGCGGTTCGTGCCGCGGCATGGTCTACCGGATCAGCCAGCCGCGCGCCGCGGCCGAACTCGAGCGCCTCTGGGCGCGCGAGATGCCCACCGGCGTCTACGACCCGAAGTGGCTCAGCTGCCGCACCGCGCACGGCATCGTGCGCGGCCTGGCATTCACGCTGAGCCGCAGCAGCCCGGCACACACCGGCCCGCTGGCCGATGCGCAGATGGTCGAGGTATTGCGCCGCGCGGCCGGCCGCTTCGGCAGCACGCTCGACTACCTGCTCGAGACCGCGCGATCGCTGCGTGGTTGCGGCATCCGCGATCGCGATGTCGAGCGTCTCGTCGCGCTCGCACAGCAGCACGACCTCGCCTGATTCACGGCGCTACCAGCGCGGCGCGGGCGCCGCGGCCGTCGGTGCCGCGCGGCGCAGCTGATCGAGATCGGCGAGCGTGTCCACATCGACCAGCACGCCCGGATCGTCGACCTCGACGCCGATCGCCGGATAACGAGCGACCAGCCGCCGCGCGCCTTCGTCGCCGCTGAGTGCGCTGAGCTCGGAGTAAAGCTCGGCCGAGAAGCCGACCGGGTGCCCGCGCCGGCCGCGGTACTGTGCATAAGCGACCGCATGGTGCGCGAGCTGTCGCGCCACGGCCTGCAAGCTGACCGGCTGCACGCGCGGCATGTCGCCCGGCAGGATCAGCCACCCGGCGGCATCGGGCCGCGCGGCAACGCCGATGCTGATCGAGTGCCCCATGCCGAGGCCGGTCTGCCCCGGTGACCCGACCTCGGGCAACACGATCACATCGCGCGCGGCGACGCTGCGGCAGGCCACGTCGGCGAGCGCCTGGGTCGTCACGACGACGACCTGCAGATGGCTTGCGATCGCGTGCTGCAGCGTGCTGCCGAGCACCGTCAGACCGCCCAGGCTCTGCGTGAGCTTGTGCTCTGCGCCGAGAAACCTGGAGCCCTTGCCCGCTGCCAGCACGATCACTGCAGGCCGCCCAGCCATACGACACCCTCCCGTTGTTGTGGCCCCCTCGAGCCGCCGAGCAAGAATGGAAGGCGCAGCGCGTTTGAGATAGTGGTGCCTTTACCTAAGGCCTTCCCCGTACGCCGCTCGACGCAGGCAAGCGCCGCGCCACCTCGTCTTCCTATACTCGGCGCATGGACGACATCGCCAACCTCCGCAAGAGCTACGAGCGCGCCGAGCTCGACGAATCGGCCTCGCTGCCCGACCCGATCGCGCAGTTCGGCCTGTGGCTGCAGCAGGCGCTCGACGGCCAATTGCCCGAGCCGAATGCGATGACACTGGCGACCGTCGGCGCGAGCGGCCGACCCTCGACGCGCATCGTGTTGATCAAGGGTTTCGACGCGCGCGGCATCGTCTGGTACACGAACTACGAGAGCCGCAAGGGGCGCGAGCTGGCCGGCAATCCTTACGCCGCGTTGCAATTTCATTGGGTCGAAATGGAACGGGTCGTGCGGATCGAGGGCCGGGTCGAGAAGGCCTCGGCGGACGAATCGGACGCGTACTTCGCGTCGCGTCCGCTCGATTCGCGCATCGGCGCCTGGGCGTCGCCGCAGAGCCAGGTGATTGCGTCGCGCGCGGTGCTCGTCAGCAACGCCGCGAAGGTCGGCGCGCAGTACCTGATGCGACCGCCGCGGCCACCGCACTGGGGCGGCTACCGCCTCGTGCCCGACAGCTTCGAGTTCTGGCAGGGCCGCAAGTCGCGGCTGCACGACCGGCTGCGCTACCGGCTCGAGGGCGGCACCTGGGTGCGGGAGCGGCTCGCGCCTTGAGCCTCACGCCTCGAACAGCGGCCGCGGCGCGTCAGGCCGGTGCCACGCGCGCCGCGAAGGTCTTCTTGAACTTCTCGACCTTCGGCGCGACGACCATCGCGCAGTAACCCTGGTTCGGGTGGTTCGCAAAGTAGTGCTGGTGGTAGTCCTCGGCGCGCGCGTAGTTCTGCTCGGGCCGCAGCTCGGTGACAACGCGCCCCTGGTGCAGCGCGTCGACCTCGGCCAGCACCTCTCGCGCAACCGCTTCCTGGGCCGCATCGTGGACGTAGATGCCCGAGCGGTACTGCGTGCCGGTGTCGTTGCCCTGGCGATTCAGCGTCGTCGGATCATGGATCACGAAGAAGATCTCGAGCACCTCGCGCAGCGAGATCTGTGCCGGGTCGAAGCGCACGCGCACGACCTCGTTGTGGCCGGTCGTGCCGCTGCAGACCTGCTCGTAGCTCGGGTTCGGCACATGCCCGTTGCTGTAGCCCGATTCGACGCCGACGACGCCGCGCACGCGCTCGTAGACCGCCTCCAGGCACCAGAAGCAGCCACCGCCCAATGTGATCGTCTCGGTCGTCATCGATCTCTCCTGCAAACACGTTCGGTCGTCGCGATGCGACCGGTCTTACATAGCGACGCCGGATCGCGAATCAACGACCCCGCCCTCTTCCGCACGTCAGTTGGTCGACAGCGACAGCTGCACGCGCGGTGTCCAGCTCGCGTCTTCCTCGCCCGAGACGCGCAGCTTGGGCGCCGCGAGGAACAGCCGCTCGCTCGGCAGGCCCTTGGCCATCAGCGCATCGCGCACCGCGATGCCGCGCTGCAGCGCGAGCGCGCGCATCGCCTCCTCGGTGACCGGCGCGCGCGCCTTCAGCAGCGTCTCCATCTCGGGGTCGGGAACATCCTTCGCGAATCCGAGCACGTTGCGCGGCTTGTTCGGCAGCTCGGTGTCCTTGTAGACCTGCTTCAGCAGCCGCGCGCGCTCGTCGGCGGCGAGCGTGACCGGTGCGCTCGCCGGTGCGGCGGCGGGCACACCGGCGCGCAGGCCTTCGCGGCGCTGCTCGGCGACCAGGCGCGCCTCGAGCGTCGCGGCCTGGAACGCGTCGCGCTCGGAGCGCGGGTCGGCCGCGCCGGTGACGGTCATCTTCAGCGCCGGCCGATCGGTCAGCGCCTTCGCGACCTTGTCGATCGCGCCCGCGCCGGCCGCCGAGATCTGTGCGGTGCCGGGCCTGAACTCGACCAGGCTCAGGTCGTCGCCGCCGCCACCGCCGGCGAGCAGCGAGAACGGCGACGTGATCGCCTTCGTCAGCAGGTTGATGATGACCTTGAAGACGATGCCGCCGACGCTGAACTGCGGATCGTTGACGCTGCCGCTGACAGGCAGGTTGACGTCGATCACGCCGTTGCGGTCTTTCAGCAGCGCGACGGCGAGCAGCACCGGCAGCTTGGTCGCGTCTTTCGACTCGACCTTGTCGCCGAAGGTCAGCTGGTTCAGGATGACCTGGTTCGTCGCAAAGAGCTTGCCGTCGGCGTCGATCTTGTAGGCCACGTCCATCGACAGCTTGCCGCGCTCGATCGCGTAGCCCGCGTACTTGCCGGCGTACGGCGAGAACGGCGCCAGCTCGAGATCGGTCGCCTTGGCGCGCATGTCGAGCGCGAGCGGCTTGACGGTCGGGTTGATCTGCCCGCTGATCTCGAGCAGCGCGGTGCCGGCCGCGCGGCCGCGCAGCTCGAGCGTCGCCATCTCGCGGCTGCCCGAGCTGAACGCGCCGAGCTGGCCGTTCAGCTCGGTCAACGCGGCGCTGTAGTTCGGTCGCACGAAGTGGTCGCTGAAATCGACCTTGCCGTTGCTCAGCTTCGTCGCGCCGACCCTGATCTCGAGCGGCAGGCCGGGCTCGGCGGCGGCCGGCGCGCTCGCGGCCGACGCCGCAACAGCGGCCGGCGCGATCGGCGCCGAGGCCGCCGCGGACGGCGGCGCTGCGGTCACGTCCTGCAGGTTGAAGCGGCCCTGCTCGGTGATGACCAGGCGCGAATAGAAGTCGCTCAGCGCTGCCTCGCCGATCTCGACCTGCGGCCGCGCGCCGGGCTTCAGCGCCAGCTTCACGCCATTCAGCGCGAACGACTGCCAGCTCAGCAGCTCGTCGGTGTTCGCGCGGTTCGCCGCGGCGCCGACTTCGGGCAGCGTGGCGATGTGCACGTCGCCGAACAGCAGGTCGCCGTTCGCGGCCACGTCGAGGCCGGCCGGTAACTGGCGCAGGTTGACGCTGCCGTTGTAGCCGGCCTGCGCACGCAGCAGGCTCAGCTGGACCTGATCGGTGACGTAGGGCGCAAACAGCTGCGCCGGGAAACGCTCGATCCGCAGCTTGCCGTTCGCGAGCAGCGGTTGCACGCCGATGCGCCCCTTGTAATCGATCGCACCGGTCGGGCGCTGGCGCTCGCGCGTGACGCTGCCGACGCGCGCGCTGAGTTGCAGCTCGGCCGGCGGCGTCGCGCGCTCGCCGTGCCACTCGAGGTTCTGCAGCGCGACGCGCAGGCTGCTGAGCTCGACGCGCACCGGTTCGGTCGCGCCACGGTGCACGGTCGCGTCGCTGAGGCGGACCTGGCCGCCGTCGAGCAGCAAGTCCTTCAGCTGCACATGCCATGCGCCGGGAGCAGGTGCCGGCGCCGCAGCGTCGCGTGGCGCACCCGCGGCCGGCGCGCCGTCGGCAACCATCCAGCCCTGCACGTTGATGCGCCCAGCCTTGTCGCGCGCGAGCTGCACCGCCGGCTGCACGAGCCTGACGCTACCGAGCTGGACCGTGCGCGCGAGCACATCGACCTGCACGTCGGCAAGCGCGAGCTGCTTCAGCGCGACCGCATCCTGCCGCGCATGGCCGCTGCCCTCGCGCAGCCTGAGATCGTCGAGCGCGAGGCTCGCCAGCGTGAGCCGCAGGCGCGGCGCGTCGGCGGCCGCGGACCAGTCGAGCTGCGCCTGCGCCGCGAGCTGGCCCTCGACGTCGGGCACGAGCGTCTGCGCGAGGTAAGGCCCAAACGGGGCCAGCGAGACGCTCGCGAGCTTGAGCGCGAGCTTCGCATCGTGGTCGGTGACCGGGCCCTCGGCCGTGAACTCGGCCAGCGCCGGCCCACCCGCGGCCTGTGTGTGCAGCGCGCCCTTCAGCATCACCGGAATCGGCTGCGTGACCGGCCAGCGGACCTGCTTCGCGCTGAGGCCGAGGCCGTCGAGCTGCAAGCTCGCGACGGGCTTCACCGCGGCGTCGGTCCACAGCACGCGCGCGTCGGCAAGGTCGAGCGTGTCGACACTGACCTGCCATGCGGGTGGCGTGGCGGCTGCCGGTGAGGATGCGCCCGAGGACCCGGGCGCCGCCGCCGCGGGCTTCGCCTCGGTCGCGGGCTGCGCCAGTTGCAGCAGGTTGATCTTGCCCGCTGCATCGCGTGTCGCATGCAGCTGCAGGCCGTCGATGCGCAGCGCGTCGAACGCCAGGCGCCGCGCCAGTGGCTGCACGTCGCGCAGCGCGAGCTGCAGGCGCTGCCAGCCGAGCAGCGGCGCGCCGGCGGCATCGGTCAGCGCCAGGTCCTTCGCGCCGACCGTGCCCTTCAGCAGCATGCGCGGCGCGCCGCCCGGCGGCACCGTGAAGTTCAGGTTCAGATCGCCCGAGACGCTGCCGCGCGTCACGCGCACCGGCAGCGAGGCCGGCAGGTAGCCGAGGTAGGGCGCGAGGTCGAGATCGACCATCGCGAGCTTCAGGTCGCCGCTCTTGGTCTGGGCGAACGGCGTCGCCTGCGCGCCGCTGTCGAACGCGGTGCCATTGAGGCGGAACGCCAGGCGCGGCTCGACCTTGATCTGCACCTCGGCCGGCAGGTTTGAGATGAACGGCAACGCGAGCTGCAGCGCATCGACCTTGTGCACGCGGTTCACCGGGCGGTCGTCGAACCACAGCAGCGCATCGCGCAGCTGCACGTTGTAGAGCGCGAAGTGCGCCGGCTCGGCCGCGGGTTTCGCATCGGGCTTCGGCGTGAAGCGCGCGATCAGGTCGTCGACGTCGTAGTGGCCTTCGGCGGTGCGCTCGACGCGCAGCTGCAGCCCGTCGACATCGAGCGCCTCGACCACCGGCGCGAGCCGGAACAGCGACGAGATCGACAGGTTCGCGTGCAACTGCCTGACGCGCAACAGCGGCTCGGCCGCCGCGGGCAGGCCGGCGACCGCGAGATCGTTCAGCGTCAGGTCGAGACTCCACGGGTGAAAGCCGACCTGGCCGAGCGTCACCTGCCGGCCGAGCGCCTCGCTGGCGCGCAGCGGCAGCTGCCACTTCAGCAGCGGCGGAAGCGCCAGCCAGACGACGATCCACAGCAGCACCACCGCCCCCACGCCCCACGCCAATCGCCTGAGCCAAGCCACCATCGATCTCCTGCCGTTCATCGGAATGCGCTGTCGAGCCGCGATGCTGTCACATCGCGACGGGCGTCCTTCTCATGGCTCGCCATCCCAGTAGTCGAGGTCGTCGGCGGCACGGTGCATGCGGCCGAAGACCTGCGTCGTGCCGTCCTCCCGCGGGCCGGAGGCGGTCGCGAGGTACTTGCCCGAGTCGGGGTACTCGACGACCTCGGGGCTGTCCTTGGTGCTGATCGACAGGTACTTCAACGGCGCCGCCGACGTGTTGATGATCTGGTGCGGGTACTGCGGCCCCGGCGGGATGAACACCACGTCGCCGGCGCGCAGCGCGAGCCGCTCGCCGGCGACGCGCAGATGGCCCTCGCCTTCGAGCACGACGAAGGCCTCTTCCTGCGCGTAGTGAAAGTGATAGGGGCAGCTGCACTTGCCCGGCGCGACGGTGTCGACGCTGATGCCGAGCTTGGCCGCCACGGTGCCGGTGCCGAGCCGCGCGCACAGCGTGTCGTAGAGCGGCTCGCGCTGTTCGCGTTGTTTCGGGATCGTCTCGAAGTTGCGGATCAGTGCGGCGCGCAGCGCTTCGGCCTTCTCGGTCATCGCGGGTCCTCCGGAGTTGCAGAGCTGCCGCGATGATGCCTTCGTCGCGAGCAGGCCGCTGCTGCACAATCGCGCCCACCCTGATGCCGACCTGCAAGGCCCCGACTTGAACAGCCTCTTCACGATGCTCGGCATCGACAACTGGAAGCCGGTGCTGACCGCGCTGCTGCTGCCACCGGTGCCGTGGCTCGTGCTGCTGCTGATCGGCGCGCGGCTGCTGCCGTCGCGCCGCCGGCTGGGCTGGCTCGTGGTCCTTTCGAGCGTGGCGCTGCTGTGGATCAGCGCCTGCACCGGCAGCGCGCAGCTGCTGTCGCAGTACGTGCTGCGCCCGCCGGCGGCACTGAGCGCGGAGCGCATCAAGGCGCTGAAGGCCGCGTCGACGAAGACGCCGACCGCGGTCATCGTGCTCGGCGGCGGGCTCGAGCCGTTCGCGCCCGAGTACGGCATCTCCAACCTGTACAGCGTCTCGCTCGAGCGGCTGCGCTACGGCGTCTGGCTGAGCCGCGAGACCGGCCTTCCGCTGGGCTTCAGCGGCGGCGTCGGCTGGGCCCAGCCGGAGGCGAAACCCGAGGCGCAGGTCGCCGCGCTGGTCGCCGCGAACGACTTCGGCCGGCCGCTGAAGTGGATCGAGGACAACTCGCGCGACACGCGCGAGAACGCCACGCGCACGATCGCGCTGCTGCGCCCGGCCGGCATCAGGCACATCGTGCTCGTCACGAACGGCTGGCACATGCCGCGGGCGCTGCACGACTTCGAGCGGGCCGCCGCGGGCAGCGAGATCCGCATCGAAGCGGCGCCGATGGGTCTGGCGCGCGCGATCGAGATACCGGCGCTGCGCTGGATCCCATCGTCGAAGGGCACGACCGACGTGCGCAACATCGCGCGCGAGTTGCTCGGCCGGCTCGCTGGCGCCTGAGGGCCCTCAAGTCGCCCGCGGCGGGCTCATCGCGCCCAGGCTGTCCGACGGCCGGCGCAGCGCCGCATCGAACGGGTTGATCTGCGCCGACAACGCACGCGCCTCGCGCTGCAGCAGCTCGATCACGACCGGCAGTCGTTCGGCGTTCAGCCGGTTCGTCAGCGTGCCGACGCTGAGCGCCGCGACGACGCGGCCGTTGCGATCGAACACCGGCACCGCCGCGCCGGCCGACCCTTCGAGCAGGCCGGCGTTGATGTTCGAGTAGCCCTGCGCGCGCACCTTCGCGGCCTCGGTGCGCAGGAACACCTCGTCGAGCGAACCCATGTGGCGGATGCGCGGCACGTTGTAGCGCATCACCTCGTCCTGTTCGGCCGCCGGCAGGTGCGCGAGGATCGCCAGCGAGCCCTGCCCGACGCCGAGCGGCACGCGCCCGCCGATGTCGCCGGTGAAGGTGCGGATCGGGAACGGGCCTTCGCAGCGATCGAGGCACACCGCATCGAAGCCGCTGCGCACCAACAGGAACACGCTGTCGCCGAGCGATGCACCGAGACGCAGCAGCGCCGGCCGGCACAGCTCGCGAAACGCACCGTGGTCGCCCGCGCGCGCCGCGAGCGCGAAGAACTCGATCGCGAGCCGGTAGCGCTTGCTCTGCGCGCCCTGCTCGACCAGGCCTTCGGCGATCAGCTGCTGCAGCAGGCGGTGCGTGGTCGCCTGCGTCTGGCCGAGCTGCTGGCACAGCTCGCTGACGCGCAGGCCGGTCTCGGCGTGGCGGGCCAGCGCCTTGACGATCTCGACCGCGCGATGGAGGCTCGTGATCGCCTTGTCGTCGGCGGGTGTCTTTCGCTCTGCGGGTTTCATGTATCGAATCGTATTCCAATATTCCATTCAACGGAACCGGCACGGTTCTTGTTCTACGGATCGGGTAATCCTTGTTGACTTGCCCTTCCAGGCAACGCGACACTGATTCGCCCAAGGAGCCCGCCGATGTCGTTTCTGATCCTCGAAGGCGTCTCGAAGTACTACGGTGACTTCGGCGCGCTGATCGACATGAACCTCAGCGTCGAGCGCGGCGAGTTCATCTCGCTGCTCGGTCCTTCGGGCTGCGGCAAGACGACCACCCTGCAGGCGATCGCCGGGCTGACCCCCGTCACGCGCGGCCGCATGCGGCTCGACGGTCGCGACATCACGAACCTGCCGGTGAACCAGCGCGGCCTGGGGATCGTGTTCCAGAGCTATGCGCTGTTCCCGCACATGACGGTGGCCGAGAACGTCGGCTTCGGCCTCGAGATGCGCAAGATGCCGAAGCACGAGCGCGACACGCGGATCGCGCAGATGCTCAAGCTGGTGCATCTCGATGCGCTCAGCGCACGCTATCCGCGCGAGCTCTCCGGCGGCCAGCGTCAGCGCGTCGCGATCGCGCGTGCGCTGGTGATCGCACCCCCGGTGCTGCTGCTCGACGAGCCGCTGTCGAACCTCGACGCGAAGCTGCGCGAGGAGATGCAGTTCGAGTTGCGCCGCATCCAGCGCAAGGTCGGCACGACGACGATCATGGTCACGCACGACCAGGCCGAGGCGCTGTCGATCAGCGACCGCGTCGTCGTGATGGAGGCCGGCCGCGCAACGCAGATCGACGCGCCGTACCGCCTCTACGAACATCCGAAGACCGAGTTCATCTCGGGCTTCGTCGGCAAGACGAATCTGCTGCCGGGGCGCGTGGCGCGCGGGCCGACCGGTGCCGAGGTCGTGCTCGCGCAAGGGCAGCGCGTCGAGGTCGACGGCGAAGGGTTCGCCGATGGCGCGTCGGTGACGGTCTGCCTGCGGCCCGAGAAGTTGTTCTTCACCGCCGAAGCGGACGGCACCGTCGAAGCCCGCATCGAGGAGCGCTTCTTCCTCGGCAGCCAGTGGCTGTACCGCGTCAGCTCGCCGCTCGGCGAGCTCGAGGTCAGCTGTGCGAACGATGGCAGCGCGCCACTCGACGAGCACGCCGACGTGCATCTCGCCTGGGCCCGCGATGTCGCGCGCCTGGTGGCGCCGGCCGGCGCCGCTTCGAGCGACTCGCCGAAGGTTGCCGCATGAAGCGCTGGGCGCCCCACCTGCTGAGCCTGCCGTCGCTGGCGCTGTTCGGCCTGATGGTGCTGCTGCCGCTGGCGCTGACGATGCTGCTGTCGTTCCAGCACTACGACGCCGAGGTGGGCGTGAAAGGCGGCTTCACGCTCGCCGCCTACGTGCACGTGCTGACCGATTCGTACTACTACGAGATCTTCTTCCGCACCGGCTGGATCGCCGCGCTGACGACGCTGGTCTGCGTGCTCGTCGGCGCGCCCGAGGCCTACATCCTGAGCCGCATGGCAAGCCCGTGGCGCTCGATCTTCCTGCTCGTGATCCTCGCGCCGCTGCTGGTCTCGGTCGTCGTGCGCGCGTTCGGCTGGAGCCTGCTGCTCGGGCCGAACGGCATCGTCAACCAGGTGTTCGAGTGGCTCGGCATCGGCAGGGTCCGGATGCTGTACACGCCAAGCGCCGTCGTCGTCGCGCTGGTCCACGTGATGCTGCCGTTCATGGTGATCCCGGTCTGGACCTCGCTGCAGAAGCTCGACCCGATGGTCGAGAGCGCCGCGCTGTCGCTGAATGCGTCGCAGTGGACCGTGATGCGCCGCATCGTGCTGCCGCAGATCACGCCGGGCGTGCTGTCGGGCAGCCTGATCGTGTTCGGCCTCAGCGCGAGCGCGCTGGCGATCCCCGGGCTGCTCGGCGGGCGCCGCCTGAAGATGGTCGCGACCGTCATCTACGACGAGTACCTGCACGAGCTGAACTGGCCGCTCGGCGCCGCGATCGCGCTCGCGCTGCTCGCGATCAACCTCGCGGTCATGCTGAGCTACAACGCCGTTCTCGAGGGCGCGTACAAGAAGCGGATGGGCTGACCAACATGCGCAAGACCGGCCCTCTCGCCCTCGCCTTCCACACCGTCGTCACGGTGTTCATGCTCGCGCCGCTGGTGATCGTCTGTCTGGTCGCGTTCACGCCCGAGAACACGCTGTCGATCCCCTGGGGCGACTACTCGCTGCGCTGGTTCCGCGCGGTGTTCGAGCACGCCGACCTGATGCAGTCGTTCTGGAACAGCCTCGGCGTCGCGGGGGCCGCCGCGACGCTCGCGGTGCTGTTCGCGGTGCCGGCCGGCATCGCGATCGCGCGCCACGAGTTCGCCGGCCGCGGCGCGCTGAACGGGCTGCTGCTGTCGCCGCTGATCGTGCCGCACCTGGTGCTCGGCGTCGCGATGCTGCGGCTGTTCGCGCTGTTCGGCGCGCGTGGCTCGTCGCTGTGGCTGACGCTGGCGCACGTCGTCGTCATCACGCCGTATGCGCTGCGGCTCGTGATCGCATCGCTCGCCGGCCTCGACCGCAGCGCCGAGCAGGCCGCGCTGTCGCTCGGCGCGAGCCACGCGACGGTGTTCCGCCGCATCACGTTGCCGCTGATGCTGCCCGGCATCACCGGCGGCTGGATGCTGGCGTTCATCAACAGCTTCGACGAGGTCACGATGTCGATCTTCATCACCTCGCCACAGACGGTGACCCTGCCGGTGCGCATGTACATGATCGCGACCGAATCGATCGACCCGATGATGGCGGCCGTGTCGGCGCTGATGGTCGGCGTCACCGCGCTCGTGATGATCGTGCTCGATCGGCTGTATGGGCTCGACAAGATCCTGGTGGGGCAGCATTGAAGGCGCTCCTGCATCGGCTCGAACTCGCGCCGCGCGTGACGGTGGGCTTCGTGCTCGACGGCGCGCACCGCACCGCGCAGGAAGGCGACACCGTGTTGACCGCGATCCTGACGCAGGCCACGCAGCTGCGCGAGAGCGAATTCGGCGGCGCACCGCGCGCCGGCTTCTGCCTGATGGGCGCCTGCCAGGACTGCTGGGTCCAGACCGAAGACGGCCAGCGGTTGCGCGCCTGCAGCACGCTGATCGATGAAGGGATGCGGCTGTGCACGAAGCTGAAGTGAAACTCCGACGTTCGATGCGCCCGATGCAGTCGGTGCCCCGCCAGGTCCGCAGCGGCCAAGGCCATCGGGTGGCCGACTCCGCTCATGTCCCCCGTGTCGGGCTTCGCCCGCCCCTCCTCCTTGACTTTGCTGCGTCGGCCACCCGACGCCCTTGGCTGCACGCGTCGGCGACCTGCCGTCGAACACCAAGGACGATTGCCGAGCAGGCCGGTGGGGCGCTCTGCGCAGCGAAGTCAAGGAGGAGGTGGCGGCCGCAGGCCGGCGCCGGGGGACATGAGCGGAGCAGAGCGCCCCGCCGGCCTGCTCTCGCGCCGCCCTCCGCATGCAGGGTGCACCCGGCGGCGACCGCGAAATGACCACGAAGCAGTTCGTCATCGTCGGTGCCGGCCCCGCGGGCATGCGCGCGGCCGAGCAGCTGGTCGCGGCCGGTCAGCGTCCGATCGTGATCGACGAGGCGCAGCGTTTCGGCGGCCAGATCTACCGCCAGCCGCCGGCCGCATTCCGGCGCGCGCGCCGCGATCTGTATGGCTTCGAGGCGGGGCGCGCGAGCGCGGTGCTCGATCGCTTCGAGGCACTGCTGCCGCAGATCGACTATCGGCCGAACACGCTGGTCTGGCAGCTCGAGCCGACCGCGCTGCAGCTCTTGTGCGCCGGCCGCAGCGAAACCCTGCCGTACGACGCGCTGATCCTCGCGACCGGTGCGACCGACCGCGTGCTGCCCTTCCCCGGCTGGACGCTCCCCGGCGTCTACACGCTCGGCGCGGCGCAGATCGCGCTGAAGTTCCAGGCCTGCCTGATCGGCCCGCGCGTCGTGTTCGCCGGCACCGGGCCCTTGCTCTACCTGGTCGCGTGGCAGTACGCGAGCCACGGCGGGCAGGTCGCCGCGGTGCTCGATACCGCGCCGTTCGGCGCGAAGTTGAGAGCGCTGACCAAGATGCTGGCGCGGCCGTCGGTGGCCGCGAAGGGCGCGTACTTTCTCGCGCGGCTGCGCCTCGCCGGCGTGCCCGTTCACACCGGCGTCACGCTGCTGCAGGCCGATGGCGACGCGCGCGTCGAATCGCTGCGCTGGCGCGCGCGCGGCGCGATCCGCACGACCGCCTGCGATGCGATCGGCTTCGGCCACGGCCTGCGCGCCGAGACGCAGCTCGCCGACCTGGCGGGCTGCGCGTTCGCGTACCACCCGCTCGATCAGGCCTGGCTGCCGCAGCGCGATGCAGCGGGCCGCAGCAGCGTGCTAGGCGTCTACCTCGCCGGCGACGGCGCCGCGATCCTCGGTGCCGATGCGGCCGAGCTGTCGGGCGCACGCGCCGTGTTGGCCGCGCTCGAGGACTGCGTCCGACCCACGTCGACGGATCGGGCCGCGCAGCTCGAACGCGACAGTGCCAGCCATCGGCGCTTTCGCGCAGGCATGGAGACCGCGTTCGCGTTGCCGCAGCGCTGGGCCGCCGACGCACCGGATGCGCTGATCGTCTGCCGCTGCGAAGAGATCAGCGCCGGCGAGCTGCGCGCCTGCGTGAAGACGACCGGCACGCGCGAGATGAACCGGCTGAAGGCGCTCACGCGCATCGGCATGGGCCGCTGCCAGGGCCGCATGTGCGCGCCGGCCGCGGCACGGCTGCTCGCCGATGCGGCGGGCTGCGATCTGCAGGACGTGGGACGGCTGCGCGGCCAGGCGCCGGTCAAGCCGCTGCCGATCCACCTGATCCGCGACACGGTCGATTCGGGCGCCGTGTCGGTCGAGGAAGGCGATGACTGAGCGCCTCGCCCGCGACGTCGCGATCATCGGCGGCGGCATCGTCGGCAGTTCGGCCGCGCTGTTCCTGCGCCGGCTCGGCCTGTCGGTCGTGCTGCTCGAGCGCGGCCTGTGCGGCGCGGCCGCGAGCGGCGTCAACTACGGCGGCGTGCGCGTGCAGGGCCGGACTCTCTCGCAGCTGCCGCTGGCGCTGCGTGCGCGGCGCATCTGGGCGCGGCTGCCGGAATACATCGGCATCGACGGCGAGTACGTGCAGTCGGGTCATCTGAAGATCGCGCGCACCGAGGCCGACCTGGCACAGCTCGAGGCCTATCGAGATGCGGTCCGCGAGCACGGCCTCGATCTGCAGCTCAGCAGCGGCGCCGCGTTCCGCCGCACGCACCCGTGGCTCGGCGAGCAGGCGATCGGCGCGTCGTTCTGCGCCGCAGACGGCCACGCGAATCCGCGCCTCGTCTCGCCCGCGTTCGCACGCGCCGCGCAGGCCGCCGGCGCGCGCGTGATCGAGCACTGCGCGGTCACCGAGATCGCCCACACCGGCCACGGCTTCGTGGTCGGCGACGGCCGCACGGTCGAGGTCAAGTCGCCGTGGCTGCTGAACTGCGCCGGTGCCTGGGCGCTCGCGGTCGCGCAGCGCTTCGGCGACAGTGCGCCGCTCACGTCGATCCATCCCGGCATGGCCGTCACCGAAGCGGTGCCGCGCTTCATGGACGTGAACGTCGGCGTCTCCGGCGGCGGCATCTACGGGCGCCAGACCGCGCGCGGCAACTGCGTGATGGGCGGCAGCCGCGGCGCCGCGAACGGCGCGCTGTACGCGGTGCCGACCACCGCGTCGATCGGCGAACTGTGCCGGCGCATCGGCGAGCTGTTCCCGGCCCTCGCGCATGCGCACGTGATCCGCTTCTGGAGCGGCGTCGAAGGCTCGCTGCCGGACCACCAGCCGATCATTTCACCGAGCCGATCGATGCCGAACCTGATCCATGCGTTCGGCTTCTGCGGCGCCGGCTTCCAGACCGGCCCTGCCGTCGGCGAGCTGCTCGCCGAACTCGTCCACCGCGGGCGATCCACCGTCCCGATCGACGCTTTCGCGATCACCCGATTCACCACCGCCTTCACCACGACACCGCAAGGAGCGCACTGACCATGACCCAGCCCACATCCCACCTCGCCCGCCTCGCCGCCGCGTTGCTGCTCGCGGCAGGCGCAGCCCACGCGCAGGACAGCAAGACCCTCTACATCGGCATGAACGGCGGCGACATGGAGCGCTCGTACACCAAGTACGTGTTCCCGGCCTTCGAGAAGATCCACGGCGTGAAGGTCGTCGTCGTGCCGGGCACCTCGTCGGACATCCTCGCGAAGGTGCAGGCAAGCAAGGAGAAGCCGCCGGTCAACGTGATGTTCCTCGACGACGGCGTGATGGTGCGCGCGATCAAGATGGGCCTGTGCACCAAGCTCGCCGACTCGCCGGTGCTGAAGGACCTGTACCCGAGCGCGCGCATGAGCGGCGACATGGCGGCCGGCGTCAACGTCGGCATGACCGGCATCGCCTACAACAAGAAGATGTTCGACGAGAAGAAGTGGCCGGCACCGACCTCGTGGATGGACCTCGCCGACCCGAAGTTCAAGGGCAAGGTCGTGTTCCAGTCGATGCCCGCGAGCACCTTCGGGTTGCATGGCTTCCTGATGTTCAACCGCATCCAGGGCGGCAAGGACAACAACGTCGAGCCCGGCTTCACGAAGTGGGCGTCGACGATCGGCCCGAACGTGCTCGAGTACATCCCGAGCTCGGCCAAGCTCTCGGAGATGGTGCAGACCGGCGAGGCGGCGATCTTCCCGCTGACGCCGACGATGGTCGCGACCCAGAAGGCGCGCGGCGTGCCGATGGAATACGCGCAGCCCAAGGAAGGCTCGGTGCTGCTGATGGTCGCCGAGTGCGTGACCGCGAACAACAGCAACCCGGCAATGGCGCAGAAGCTCGCCGAGTTCCTGCTGACGCCGCAGGCGCAGGCGGCGGCGCTCGAGTTCGGCAACCAGATTCCGTCGAACCTGAAGACGCAGACCGCGAACGCGAACGCGCAGGCCACGGTCGATCGCTTCAAGGGCTACATGAAGACCGTGATCACGCTCGACTGGGACGCGATCAACGCCGCGCGTCCGGAGTGGAACGCGCGCTGGAACAAGACGGTCGAGCGCTGAAAATCAGCGCCGCCCGGGCGCCTGCCCGGGCGCGCGCGCGAAGCGCCGGTACAGCAGCGCGGCCGTGATGCCGAACACGATCTGGCCGATCAGCGTCGGCACGCCGCGCAGCTCCTCGAACCAGGGGAACGAGCGCGACAGCGCGTAGAAGTTGAACAGGTACAGCGCGACGCCGAACAGCGCGCCGAGCACGAGCATCCGCGTCAGATCGGCCCGCAGCCGCAGCGCGGTCGCGATGGCGCCGAGCACCATGCCGAAGACGACGCCCAGCGCATAGTGCGTCGCCAGCGCGACCGCGATCACCTCGACGCTGAACAGGTGGCCCGAGACGCGCGCGACGCCCTGCCCGAGCACGATCGCCGCGACCAGCTGCGAGTTGCGCCACGGACCGACATCGTTCGTCATCGCCGTCCACAGCAGCTCCAGCACCATCAGCACGGCGCCGGCGACGAAGCCGGCGACCGCGCCGGCGCGCCAATCGGTTTCACGAAGCGACCAACGACTCAGCTGCAGTGGATGTTCCATGCTCGACTCCTGGTTCACGCGTCACGGAAACGCCGGAATGTCGGGTTCGACCCCTTCGAGCCGAGCCTCGGGATGCAGCCTCTGCAGGCGCGCCTCGATTTCCTCGACGCGCGCACGCGGCACGTCGACCATCAGCAGGATGCGGCCGGCGCGCACGGCGGTCTCGAAGCGTTCGAGCCGATGGCTCGGCGTCGACGCGCCGATCATGCTCGCCGACCACGCGCCGATCAGCGCCCCGACGACCGCGAGCACCGCGACCATGCCCCACTGCGGCGAGCTGCCGACGACCGGGAAGAACCAGGCCGCCACGCCGCCGACGATCGCGCCGACGAGGCCACCGATCACGAGGCCGGATTCGGCCGCGCGGATCACGTCCGAGGTCTGCAGCACGTTGGCGGGGTTCAGGCCGGTGATGTCGGCGTCTTCGCGCGCGACGAAGTGCATGCGCTGCACCGCGATGCGCGCGAGCAGCAGGTCGTCCATCGTCCGGCGAGCGCTGTCCAGATCGGGCAGCAGCCAATAGATGCGTCTGCGCATGAACCTTCCGATCCCCGCGCCGCGGGGCGAGTTCCACGCCCAGACATTACACCCGCGCCGGGTGCGCTTCAAGGCGCGCCGCGGCCGCGCCGCTCAAGTGGTCAGATCGAGTAGCCCAGCAGCATCGCGACGCCCGGCTCCTTGTTCGGACGCACGAAGCTGTCGCGCGTGAACCGACCCATCTTGATCGTCAGCGCATCGGTCGTGAACCACTTCGCGTAGAGCGCGTTGATCTCGCCGCTCGCATAGAGCCGCGCGAGGCTGTGGTCGACGGCCGCGAGCAGCGCGGTGTCGCCCTTGCGCACCATCACCGCGTACGGCTCGACCGACAGCGCCAGGTTGCTCAGGTTCAGCGCATCCAGCGCCTTGTCGTTCGAGGCCAGGCCGAGCAGCAGCGAATCGTCTTGCGGGAACGCACGCACCTTGCCGTCCTTCAGCGCCTTGTAGGCCTCGACGTTGCTGCCGAAGGTCTGCAGCTGCGCCGACAGTTCGCCCGCCGCGAGCTGCGTGAAGAGCTTCTCCGACGTCGTGCCCTTGCTCAGCGCGATCGTCTGGCCGGCGAGATCCTTGATCGTGTCGACCTGCAGATCCTTGGCCGTCAGCACCCGCATCGCGGCGACGAAGAAGGTGTAGCTGAAGTCGACCTTTTCCTGGCGCGCCTTCGTGTTCGTCGTCGAGCCGCACTCGAGGTCGATCTCGCCGGCAACCAGCTTCGGGATGCGCTCGGGCCCGCTGACGAGCTTGTACTGAACCTTCAGGTCGGGGAGCTTCAGCTCGCGCTTGATCTCCTCGACCGCGTTCAGGCACAGGTCGACCGAATACCCGATCGACTGCTTCTGCGCATTCAGGAACGAGAACGGCCGCGCCGCCTCGCGAACACCCAGCACGATGGTCCGACTGCTGCGGATCTTGTTCATCGTGTCGCCGCCCGACTGAGCCGGTGCGGCCGTGCTGGCAAGGGCCAGCACGAGGAAGGAAAACACCCAACGAGGGTCCAGGATCATGCGTCCGACTCCGTGCGAAAGGAGGCGATTCTAGAGTTCGTCCTGAGGCCGCCGCGCGTTTTCGGGCCGGCTGCAACATCTCTTGCGGCACTGCGACACACTCTCGGTTTCAACCCACCCATCGGAGCCTTCATGCACCTTCACCTGACGCCCCGTACCGCCCGCTTGCGCCGCCCCCTGCTGGCGCGATCTGCCGCGGCACTGCTCGCGGCCGGACTGGCGGCCTGCGCGACCTCGAACCCGGCCGCTCCGGGCCCGCGCGCGCTGGCGCAGCTGCAGCCGAAGAGCGGCAGCGCGGTCGCCGGGACGATCTCGTTCAGCCCGCAGGGGCAGCAGGTGCGCGTCGTGGCGCGGGTCAGCGGCCTGACGCCGAACCAGGAGCACGGCTTCCACGTGCACGAGAAGGGCGACTGCTCCGCCGCCGACGCCACCAGCGCCGGCGGGCACTTCAACCCGACCGCACAGCCGCACGGCCCGCAAGGGATGCCGCACCACGGTGGCGACATGCCTTCGCTGAAGGCCGATGCGGACGGCAAGGTCGACACCAGCTTCCTGATCGACGGCGTCGCGCTCGGCACCGGCGGTGCCACCGACCTCGTGGGTCGCGCGGTGGTCGTGCATGCGAAGCCCGATGACTACACGACCCAGCCGACCGGCAACTCGGGCGGGCGCATCGCGTGCGGCGTCATCGAGGCGGGCGCGGCGCCGAAGTCGATGTAGCAGGCACCGCATGCGGGTCGAGTGCGGCGACGCTGGCCGCGTACTCGGCCAGCAGCGTGGCCTCGTTGGGGCGCAAGCGCAGCGCGCGCCGGAACGCCTCGATCGCCGCGGCGTGGCGGCCGAACGAAGCGTACGCGCGCGCCAGCGTGTGCCAGCCGTCGGCATCGCCGGGCTGCGCGTTCAGCCGCTCGGCGAGGCGGTCGACCAGCATGCCGACGCGCGACTCGGCCTGCGCCAGCGCGTCGTCGCCGCGGGCGAGGTACGGGGCCCCGGGCGCCGGCTTCGACGCGGCCACCGCCACCGCTTGCGAAGCGCCGAACTGGATGCAGCCCACGCCTGCCGCGACCAGCGTGAGCGCAGCGGCCCAGGCGCCGATCGGCGCCGATGCGAATGCTTGCAACGCGTGCTCCCGCAGTGGTGGTACCGCATGAATCGCAAGTCGCGGGCCGGCGCGTGCCGCGCGCGGGTCTGCACGGGCGGCTCGGTCGGCGGCAAGTCAGGTGCGGCGCGGCGCGGGGCCGGTGGCGTGCAACGTCTTGATACCGCCGCGCGGGTCCACGCGCCCGTATCCACTGTTGCGCTCGCTCACAAATGAATCACCTGAACGCACGCGCCGGCACGAACGGTCGGCCTCGGCCGAGAGACTGACAAATTCGGACGCTTCAGCCGCCGTACAGGCAACGGCTCACGACCGCCCGCAGCTGTGCCGGCTCGACCGGCTTCGCGACGTGGTCGCTCATGCCGGCATCGATACAGCGGCGGCGATCCTCCTCGAACGCGCTCGCCGTCATTGCGACGATCGGCAGCAGCGCATCCAGCACACGGATCTGCCGCGTCGCCTCGAGCCCGTCGAGCCGCGGCATGTGCAGATCCATCAGCACCATCGCGTAGCGGCCGCCGCGCACACCGGCGACCGCCGCCGCGCCGTCGTCGACGACATCGACCTCGAAGCCGAGCTCGCGCAGCAGCTGCGATGTCACGAGCTGGTTGACCGCGTCGTCGTCGGCGAGCAGCACGCGCGTGCCGGCCTGCGGCGCGATCCAGGCCGCGGCGCTCTCGGCGCGCCGTTCGAGCGCCTCGGCCGGGCCGACGCGCAACGGCAGATCGAGCCAGAACGTGCTGCCCTGCTGCACCTCGCTGACGACGCCGATCTGACCTTGCATCAGGCACGCCAGGTGCCGCGCGATCACCAGGCCGAGCCCGCTGCCGCCGTACTCGCGCGCGGTCGAGCTGGCGCCCTGCGCGAAGCGCTGGAACAGGCGCGCCTGCTGCTGCGCGGTCATGCCGATGCCGGAGTCCTGGACCTCGATGCGCAGCCGCGCACCCGCGCGCGACGCGCGCACGCGGATCGTGCCGTGGCTCGTGAACTTGATCGCGTTGGCGAGAAAGTTCAGCACGATCTGCTCGAGCCGCAGCACATCGCCGCGCAGGCAGTCGGGCAGCGCCGCATCGATGTCGAGTTCCAGCGCCAGGCCCTTCTCGGATGCGCGCTGCTGCAGCATGTCGATCGCGTGCGTGGCGACCTCGCGCAGCGAGAACGCGGTGTCCTCGAGCTCGAGCTGGCCGGCTTCGATCTTCGAGAGGTCGAGCACGTCGTTGACGATGCGCAGCAGGTGATCGCCCGACTGCTGCAGCTTCGTCACGTAGTCCAGCGGCCGGCCCGGCGCGAGCTCGGCACGCAGCAGCCGCGCGAGGCCGAGGATCGCGCCCATCGGCGTGCGGATCTCGTGGCTCATGTCGGCGAGGAAGCGGGTCTTCGCGTGATTCGCCGCGTCGGCGGCGTCGCGCGCGAGCGTCAGCGCGGCGTTGGCGCGCGCGAGCTCGTCGGTGCGCGCCGCGACCTGGGCCTCGAGCTCGTCGCGGTAGTGCGCGACGCGCGTCTCCTGCTCGTGCCGCGCGGTGACGTCGCGCGAGATCGCGAGCACGGTGTCGACCGCGTCGCCGGCGCCGTACTCGCGCGTCAGAACCACCTCGAAGGCGCGGCGGCCTGCCGGCACGTCGGCCTCGAACTCGATGTGCTGCTGGGCACCGAGGGCGAAGACCTGCTGCAACGCGGCACGGAACAGCTCCGCGAGTTCGGGCGGCGTCCCCAGCTCCGTGTGCGTGCGACCGATGAAGAATTCCGGCGCCTTGCCGCTGATTGCCTGCATCGGCGGGCTGACGTACAGGTGCCGGCCCTCGCGATCGAAGCGGACCACGACGTCCGGCAGGTTGTTGACGAGCGAGCGGTACGCGGCCTCGCTGCGCTGCAGCGCAGCCCGCTCGCGCGCGCCGAGCGCCTTCAGGTGCGCAGCTTCGAGCGCGAACGGCAGGCGTTGGCGATAGCCGTCGGACTTGGTCAGGTAGTCGGCCACGCCGAGCCGGATCGCGAGCTGCGCGATGCGTTCGTTGCCTTGCGCCGCGACCAGCACGACCGGCAGCTCGGGCCGCTGCAGCGCGGCCACCTGCTTCAGCAGCTCGATCACCGGCAGGCCTGGCAGACGGTCGTCGAGCAGCAGCACGTCGGGCGTCGGGCCGGGCGCGTCGGCACCGAGCCGCCGCAGCACCGCAGCGGCCGAGCCCGCGGGTTCGATCACGATGTGCGGCGCGCGCCGGTTCAGCTCGGCGCGCACCGTCTCGAACTCCGCGGTGTCGGCGTCGGCGTACAGCACTTGCAGCGGCGTCGCGCTGCGCGCGGTCTCGGAGCGAAAGCGCTCGAGCGCCGCATGCAGGGTGCGCGGCAGCACCGTCAGGTAGGCGTCGCGCTTCGTCACGTAGTCGTTCGCGCCGGCATGCAGCGCGCCGACGACGGTGTCTTCGTCGCCCGAGCCCGTCAGGATCACGACCGCCAGCATCAGCCCGTGGCTGCGCACGTGCGAGAGGATCTCCAGGCCGAGCCCGTCGGGCAGGTTCAGGTCGGTCAGCACGACGTCGTAGTGCGGCGCGTCGTCGCCGCCGAGCTCGAACTGATTCAGGCGCGCGAGCGCCAGCGCGACGGTCGAGACGATCTCGAGCCGGATCTCCGGCGCGCGGCGCCGGAAGGTGTCGCGCACCAGGGCCGCGCCGAGCGCGTAGTCCTCGACGTACAGGACATTCATCGGGGCATTCATCGCGGCAGCGGCGGCGGTCGGTTCAGCACCGCCCAGTAGAGTTCGATCTGCTCGGCCACCGCCAGGAACTTCTCGAAGTTCACAGGCTTGACGATGTACGAGTTGGCGCCGAGCGCGTAGGCGCTTTGCACGTCCTGGTGCTCGGCCGAGGTCGTCAGCATCACGACCGGGATCGTGCCGAAGCGCTCATGCGCGCGCAGCTGCCGCAGCACCTCGAGGCCGCCGACCTTCGGCAGGTTCACGTCGAGCAGGATCACCACCGGCGCCGGCGCGCCGCCCTCCCACTGCGCGATCAGTTCCAACGCTTCTTCGCCGTCGCGCGCGACCTGGACCGCGTTGGCCAGCTTGCGCCGGGCGAACGCACGCAGCGTGAGGTCGACATCCATCGGGTTGTCCTCGACCAGCAGGATCGGTCGCGTGTCGTCCATCGTCGTTCGCCTCCGTCAGTGCAAGGTGGCCGGGTTGGCCGCGAGTGAGGGCCTGCGGCGCCCGGCCCTTCGGGTGATCTCAGCAAACAGGCCCCAGTTCGAGGTGAAAGGTGCTGCCTTCGCCGAGCCGGCTGTCGGCCCAGACGCGCCCGCCCATGCGTTCCATCGCCTTGCGCACCAGCGCCAGGCCGATCCCGGTGCCGGGATAGTCCTCGGCGCGGTGCAGGCGCTGGAAGATCTCGAACATCTTGTCGTGGTAGCGCATGTCGAAGCCGGTGCCGTTGTCCTGCACCGTGAGCACGACCCGATCGTCGTGCAGCCGGCTGCGGATCTTCAGCGTCGGCGGCTGCGAGCGTGCCGAGAACTTGAGCGCGTTGTCGATCAGGTTGCGCAGTGCCATCTCGAGGCCCTCGCGGTCGGCATCGACGCCGACATCGTCGACCGCCACCTGCAGTTCGACGCCGGTCAGCTCGGCGGTGCGCCGCGCGATCAGGCCGTCGACGAACGCGCGCAGCGCGATGCGCGTCGGCGCCCAGGCGCGGCGCTCCTGCTGCGAGTACGCGAGCAGGTCGTCGATCAGCTCGTGCATCTGCGCGGTCGCGGTACGCACATCGGCGATGAACCTGCGGGCCTCCGCGTCGAGCTGATCGGCGTACTCGTCGAACAGCAGCCGGCTGTAGCCGTCGATGCCGCGCAGCGGCGCCTTCAGGTCGTGCGAGACCGAGTAGCAGAAGCCTTCGAGCTCGCGCGTCTTCGCCTGCAGCTCGTCCGTGCGCTGCGCGACGCGCTGCTCGAGTTCGGCGTTGAGCTGCTGCAGCTGCAGCTCGGCGGTCTTGCGCGCGGTGACGTCGGTCACGGTCAGGAACACGAGCGGGCTGCCCGAGTCGTCGTGCACCAGCGCACCCTCGTACGCGAAGACGCGCTCCCAGTCGCGGTCGAGGCGGCGCACGCGCAGCTCGCTGCGCTGCTCGAGCGCGCCGTCGACGAGGCGCGACATCGGCCACGCATCGAAGGGCAGCGTGCGGCCGTCGAGCGTGGAGAGCTCGAACAGCGCGCGATAGTCGTGCCGCGTCATGGCCGCCGCCTCCTCGGGCGCGAGCTCGAACATCTCGAGCGCGGCGCGGTTCCAGTGCACCTTCGCGGGTGCCAGGCCGTGAATCAGCAGCCCCGAACTGAGGTTCTCGACGACGCGCTCGAGCCGCTCCTGGCTCGCGCGCTGCGCCTGCTCGGCCGCGCGCCGGTTCGCCAGGCCCTTGTCGAGGAAGAACACGCCCGACATGAACGCCGTCAGCCCGAGCAGCGAGCCCACCGGCAGCAGCAGGAAGGTGCCGGCCGTCGCCTCGCGCAAATGCCGCTGGTGCCCGGCCAGGCGCTCGCCCTCGCGCTGCATCAACGGGCCGATCAGGTTCGTGATCTCGCGCGACAGCCCGAGCGCCTCGCCGGACGCGAACGCCGCGCGCGCGGCCTCGAGACCCTGCGCGCGGCGCAGTACGATCAGACCGTCGCCGTGGCCGAGGCGCCGTTCGACCGCGGCCTGCAGCGCGGCCACGGTCGCGACCGGCGGCGCCTCCTCGGCGGCGCGCGCGCTGCGCAGCGCGGCGAGCCGGTCGAGGATCGATGCCTTCAGGGTCGCGCGCGACGCCAGCAGCGCCTCATCGCCGGTCAGCAGGAAGGCGGTCTGCGCGCCCTCGAGCGTGCGCAGCTCGGTGCGGACCTGCTGCAGCTGGTTCAGCGTCTGCTGCACCTGCACGACGCGCGCCGCGGTGCGCCGCATGTCGAGCGCGAAGCCGGCCGCGAGCTCGGCGGCGCCGAGCATCAGCAGCATGCCGAGCGCGAACCCGGCGACTCCCGCACGCCCGAGCGCCCAGCGCGTGGACTGCAGGCGACGGGCGCGCAGCAGCGCCGCGACGCCGAGCATCAGGAACGCCGCCGCGGTCGCCACCGCCATCGTCGCCGCGCCGCCCCAGCGCAGCCCGAGCACCCGGTCGGCGAAATGCGTCGCGAGCGTCACGGCGCCGATCACCGTGACCGACGCGCCGAGCGCCGCGGCCAGCGGCAGCCACAAGCGCAGCCGTGCGGGCAGCACCGACAAGGCCAGCGCGACACCGACCGCGATGCAGCAGAACGCGGCCGTGGGCGACATGCGGCCCGGCCGGACGATGCGTTCGGGCACGGCCGGGTCGGGGAACAGCAACTCGTCGATGCCGAGGTTCAGCGCCAGCAGTTCCTCCGCCAGCGACAGCGCGCCGATCAGCGCGGCCACGACGGCCAGCGCGGCGATCAGCGGCCAGCGGCGGTGCGCTGCGCGTCCTGCGCCGAGCGCGGTCGCCAGGCCGCAGGCCCCCAACGCGATGGCCGTGTTCGCCTTCACGGTGACCTGGCCGGGCCAGGCCAGCTTCAGTGCGGCGATGTCGAGCATCCAGCCCATCAGCACCAGCGCGCCCAGCGCCACGGCGGCGAGGCCGAGGCCCCGTTCGAGCCGGGGCGGGTGCCGCCATGCGAGGGCCGCCGCGCCGGTCATGTCGCCCCGTGAGCCTCGCTGGCAAGAGACGGGCGCCGTCCGCTGCCGCCCAGGCGCCTGGACATGACGGGAATCGGGAACGGCCGGTGCATGCGTCGCAGATTGTTAACCAAGGTTAACGGCATTGCCGCACGTCTTCCGGCGTCTGTCAATTTCAATAGTTCACGCGGCCCCCCACGAATGTGGGAGCAGCAGATCGACCGATTTCGGGTCGAACAGCCGGCGGCGCGCGCTCAGGCGCCGCCTGACAGCGGCAAGGCGCCTTCGAGCACGCGCCACGCATCGCGCGCGGCCGTCAGGTCGAGCGCCTGAGCGTGACGCTCCAGCGCTGCAGCCAGTGCGCCGGCGTCGGTGTGGCCGAGCACGACGAGGGCCGACTGCAGGTCGTGCCCGAGACGCCGCAGGCGCGCCAGATCGCCGCTCGCGCAAGCCGCGCGCGCCGCGACTGCATCGACGGCAAACTGCTCGGCGCAGGCCGACGCGAACGCAGCGTAGATCGCCCTGTCGCCGCCGAAATGGGTGGCGATCGCCCGCTCGATGGCGGCGCTGGTGGGCCGCATCGGCGTCGATGCCATCGCGTGATCAGCGCAGCGGCGCCGCGGTGGCCGGCAGCCAGGCCGCGAGCAGGGCCGGCAGCTCGGCGACGAGGCGCGGCTTGTGGATCACCGGCACCTGCTCGAGCGCGAATGCATACGGCGCGCGCTGGCTTTCGTCGAGCGAGGTGATCACGATCAGCCGGCTGCGCGCGAACTGCGGGTGCGAGCGCAGGCTGGTGATCAGCGTCGCGCCGTCGATGCCGGGCAGCAGGATGTCGACGATCAGCACCTCGGGCTGGAGCTGGCCGTACAGCGCGAGCCCGGCGATGCCGTCGTCGGCGATGCTCAGCTCGGTGCCGGCGAAGTGCTGCTTCATCAGCAGCGACACGAGCTTCTGGAAGTGCACCGAGTCGTCGATCAGCAGCACGCGCGACGCGCCCGCCGTCGCATCGCGCGGCGGCGCCACGGCGGGCGGCACCGGGCCGCGCCCGGCGCGCCAGCGATCGACCGACGCGCGCGCGATGCGCCGGTGGCCGCCGGGCGTCTTCCAGGCATCGAGCTCGCCGCGATCGACCATCAGCTGCACCGAGCGCACCGACATGCCGAGCACGCGCGCGACCTCGATCGTCGTGAATTCGTCCGGAGAAGCGTCGGAGGCGGTGCTGGGTGTCATGACGTGAAATATCGCAGAAATATCGCAAAAAACAGCGTGTCCGACTCAGCGAAGTGCACGAAATGGCAGCGCGTCGATCCGCGCCGCGGTGGCCGCGCGCTCGGCGGCGGCCGGGTCACCGGTCAGCACCGGGATCGTCAATGCCAGCCCGTGCCGTTCGGCGTGCGCGGCGATGCGCCGGATCAGGTCGGCACTCAACACGTGCTCGGCGGCGAGCAGCACGACGCCGTCGCGCGAGCGCAGGTCGCGTGCCAGCCGCATGCCGGGCCGCAGCCGATCGACCGTCAGTTCGACAAACGCCGGCGGCGCGTCCGGCACCCGCGTGACCTCGGCGAAGGCGTCGACGACGGCCGGATCGAACTGCGTGCCGCGGCCGCGCAGCACGAGCATGCGCGCCTCCTCGGGCGACAGCTCGCTGCGCGCGAGGTGGCCGGATTGCAGGTCGTCGAAGGTGTCGGCGATCGCCAGGATCGCGGCGCCGCGCGGGATCGCGTCACCGGCCAGGCCTTCCGGGAAGCCCTGGCCGTCGTGGCGCTCGTGGTGCGAGCGCACCAGCGCGGCGACGCCCTGCATGTCGTCGAGTGCCAGCAGCGCCTGCTCGCCGAGCGCGGCGTGGCGCACGTAGAGCGCGCGGTCCTCGGCCGTCATGCGCGGCACCGGGCAGGCGAGCACGGCGTCGGACAGGCCGACCTGGCCGATGTCGTGCAGCAGCCCGGCAACGAAGATGTCCTGCGCCTCGGCAGCCGGCAGCTGCATCGCGTTCGCGATGCGGCGCGCCAGTTCGGCGACGCGCCGCGAATGGCCGGCCATCGCGCCGCCACGCAGCTCGACCAGGTTCGAGAACGCCTTGATCGTGTGCAGGTGATTGCGCGCGAGCCGCGCGTTCGCGTCGGTCAGTTGCGTGGTGCGCTCGGCCACCTGCCGTTCGAGGCCGGCGTTCAGCGCGACCAGCTCGGCGTGCTGCGCCGCGACGACCCGCTCGAGGCGGGCCTGCTCGCGCAGCAGCGCCTGGCGCGCGAAGGCCTCGCGCGCCGCGCCGAGCAGCTCCTGCTCGTGCCAGGGCTTGGTCAGGTAGCGGAAGATCTCGCCGCGGTTGATCGCGGCGATCGTCGCGGCGACGTCGGAGTGGCCGGTCAGCAGCACGCGCGTGATCGCCGGCCAGGTCTCGCGCACCTGTGCGAGCAGCTGCGCGCCGTCCATGCCCGGCATGCGCATGTCGGAGATCACGAGCTGCACCGGCTCGCGTGCGAGCAGCTGCAGCGCGTCGTCGGCACTCGGGGCGATCAGCACGCGGTAGCCGCTGCCCCGGAACACGCGCTGCAGCGCCGCGAGGATGTTGGGCTCGTCGTCGACGCACAGCAGCGTCCACGGCGCACCGTCGTCGATCGGCGCAGCGATCGTCGCGTCGGCCGGCGCGTCGATCTCGGCCGCGGGCAACGCAGCGGTGTCGGCGTTCATGGCTCGGCCGGCCGCACCGGCAAGGTCACGCGGAACGTCGTGCCGGCGCCGGGCTCGCTGCGCACGTCGAGCTGGCCGAGGTGCTTGCGCACGATGCCGTACGACAGCGACAACCCGAGGCCCGTGCCCTGCCCGACCGGCTTGGTCGTGAAGAACGGGTCGAAGATGCGGCCGAGGTCCTCCTTCGGGATACCGCAGCCGTTGTCGACCACCTCGACCCAGACCGTTGCCGCCGCTTCGTCGGTGCCGCTGCGGATCGTGATCGTGCCGCGCTCCGCGGTGATCGCGTGCGCCGCGTTGACGAGCAGGTTCATGAAGACCTGGTTCATCTCGGAAGGCAGGCACCAGACCTCGGGTAGCAGGCCGTATTCCTTGACGACCTCGGCCTTGTACTTGATCTCGTTGTTAACGATGTTCAGCGTCGAGTCGACGCCCTGGTGCAGGTTGGCCCAGCTCCATTCCTGGTGCGCGTCGACGCGCGAGAAGTCCTTCAGATCCTGGACGATCTTGCGCACCCGCGTGATGCCCTCCTTCGACTCGGCCATCAGCGTCGGGATGTCCTGCTTCAGGTAGTCGAGCTCGATCTGCCCGCGCAGCTCGCGCAGGCGCGCCGCGGTCGGCGTGCCGGCGAGCTCGGTCTCGGCCGCCTCGTACGCGCCGAGCATCTCGAACAGGTCGGCGATGTATCTTTCGAGCGTGCCGAAGTTCGAGAAGATGTAGCCGATCGGGTTGTTGATCTCGTGCGCGACACCGGCCGCGAGCTGACCGATCGACGCGAGCTTCTCGGATTGCACCAGCTTGTTCTGCGCCTCCGAGAACTTGCCGTTCAGCTCCTTCAGCGCCTGGTTCGCGAGCAGCAGTTCGTGCACCTGGTGCTCGGCCGTGAGAGTTGCGTCGTCGTTCATCGCCGTCCTTGTGGGTTCAGTTGAGCAGCGCCGCACACAGGCCATGCATCTGCAGTTCGGTCTCGGCCAGCAGTGGGGCCCAGCCCTCTTTCGACAGCCCGAGCGCCAGCCAGGCCTGTTGCGACTCGGCCGGCAGATCGTCCCAGTCGGCGCGGCCCGACTCGATCGCCTGGACGAGCCGGTCGGCCGCGCCCACGACGTGCGCGAGCTGGATGGCGCAGCCGCTCGGCGGCGGCGCGTGGTGCTGGCCGATCGCCTCGACGATGCAGGCCGGGAAGCGCCAGTGCTCGGTCACGATCGCGCCGACCGCGGCGTGGTCGGTGCCGAGCAGCCTGTGTTCGGCGGCGCTCGCATCGACGCCGCACTCGGCCGCGTACACCAGCGTGCACGCGAAGCGCGGCGCAAACGCGCTCGCGAGAACGAGCCGGCCGATGTCGTGCAGCAGCCCGGCCGTGAATGCCGCTTCGGCCTCGACCCCCGCCGCGCCGGCGACCAGCTTCGCGCCCGCCGCGACGCCGACCGCATGGCGCCAGAAGGCCTGGAAGTCGAAGCCCTCGCAGTCCGGCGGCGCGAAGCTGCCGCTCATCGCCGCGGCCGTCACGACCGCGCGCACCGTGCGCAGCCCGAGCACCGTGGTCGCGTCGGTCACCGAACTGACGTGGCGCGAGATGCCGTAGAACGACGAGTTGGCCAGGCGCAGCGTCTTGGCCGTCAGCGCCGGATCGAGCGCGATCTTGCTCACCAGCATCGCGGTCTCGATGTCCTCGCTGCCGAGCATGTCGAGCAGCTCGAGCACCGCAGCGGGCAGCGCCGGCAGGTCGCGCAGCAGCGATGCCATCTGCAAGGGTTCGCAGGCCGTCACCAACGCCTGGCTCGGCGCAGACTCAGGTCGGGAGAAGTCGTTGTTCATCACTCAGTGCACCTTCGGATTTGGGACCTGCGGCGCCAGCACCATCAGCTTGCCCTGCCGGTCCGGATCGCCGCCGATCGCGCGGCACGCGGCCTGGAAGCGCCGCCCGGCCAGGTCGACGCGAACATGCGCGCCGTCGCTGGCGCGCCAGACCTCCAGCAGTTCCTCGCTGAGCGCCTCGGTGGCGCTGCGCCCGAGCGGCGAGACGCCCGCGGCGAACAGCTCCTGCGCGTCGATGTTCAGGTACGCGACCATGCCCTCGACATCGAAGCCGATCACCGGCGCCGGCATCCCTTCGAGCAGGTCGCGCGCGCTCAGCAGCCGCGCCTCGTCGCGGCGGATCTGCTGCCGCTGCGCGTCCATCAGCCGCTCCATCCGTTCGTTGACGATCGCGAGCTCGCGGTTCGCCGATTGCAGCCGCTCGCCGAGCTCGCGGTTGTCGTCGGCCAGATGCTTGTGGCGGAACGCCTCGTGCACATGCGCGCGCAGGCGTTCGTCGTCCCAGGGCTTGGTCAGGAACTTGTAGACCGCGCCTTCGTTGATCGCGTCGGTGATCGACTGCAGCTCGGTGTAGCCCGACAGCGACATGCGCACCGTCTGCGGGTACAGCTCCTTCGCGCGGCGCAGGAATTCGACGCCGGTCATGCCGGGCATGCGCTGATCCGACAGGATCACGTCGACCTTGTTCTCGGCGAGCCGCTGCAGGCCTTGCGCGCCGCTGTTCGCGGTGATGATGTGGTAGCCGTCGCGGCGCAGCAGCCGGCGCAGCGAGGCAAGGATGTTCTCCTCGTCGTCGACCAGCAGCAGCGTGCGCTCGCGCGACTTGCGTTCGATCAGGTGATCGGGCAGGCGCTTGTCCTCGCGCAGCATCTCGGCGATCGCGTCTGCGGTCACGGGCCGGCTGAAGTAGTAGCCCTGGATCTGGTCGCAATGGCTCGCCACCAGCAGCGCGAGCTGGCTCTCGTTCTCGACGCCCTCGGCCATCACCTTCATGTTCAGGCCGTGCGCCATGTTGATCAGCGCGCGCGTGACCGAGACATCCTGCGTCGGCGCGGTCACGTCGTGCACGAACGAGCGGTCGATCTTCAGCACGTCGATCGGCAGCTTGCTCAGGTAGCCCAGGTTCGAATAGCCGGTGCCGAAATCGTCGAGCGCGATCTCGACGCCGATCGCCTTCAGCTGCGAGAGCGTGCGCGCGACGTGGTCGACCTGGTCGAGCAGCATGCTCTCGGTCACCTCGACGCCGAGGTGATGCGGGTCCAGGCCGGTCTCGTCGAGGATCATGCGGATGCGCTGCGCGATGTCGGCCTGCTGCAGCTGCTGCATCGACAGGTTGATGCCGACGCGCACCGGCGGCAGCCCCTGCGCCTGCCAGCGCATGCTGTCCTGGCACGCGGTGCGCACGACCCACTCGCCGATCGGGATGATCAACCCGGTCTTCTCCGCCAGCGGGATGAACTCGGCCGGCGAGATCTCGCCGCGCACCGCGTCCTTCCAGCGCGCGAGCGCCTCGAGCCCGACGATGCGGCCGGTGCGGAGATCGACCTGCGGCTGGTAGCACAGGTAGAGCTCGTTGCGTTCGATCGCGCGGCGCAGGCCGGCCTCGTTGGCGAGGCGCGCGCTGGCGCGTGCGTTCGCCTCGGGCGTGTAGAAGCAGATGCGATCGCTCTCGCGCTGGCGCGCCTGTTGCGCCGCGGCGCCGGCGCGGTCGAGCAGGTCGGCGGCGTTGTCGGCATCGGCGGGGCACAGCGCGACACCGATCGCGCAGGTCGCGAAGATCTCCGTGTCGTCGATGTGGAACGGGCCGGCCACGCCGTCGACGAGCGCGCGCGCCATCGACTGCGCGGCCGCCTCGCTCTCGCCGTCGGCATCGCACAGCAGCAGCGCGAACTCCCCCGAGCCCAGGTGCGCGGTCATCTCGGCGTGCGGCGCCAGATGGCACAGGCGCTGCGCGACCGCCTTCATCAGCCGGTCGCCGGCCGCATAGCCCAGGCTCTCGTGGGCGAGGCGGAACTGGTCGATCTCGATCACCATCAGGCCGATGCTGCGCTCTTCGCGCTGCGCCGCGAGCGTCGTCTCGAACAGGCGGTCGGTCAGCGCGTTGCGGTTCGGCAAGCCGGTCGCGCGGTCGACGTGCGCGAGCTCGTGCAGCGCTGCTTCAGCCTCGCACCGCGAGGTGATGTCCTGCAACGTCGCGTTCAGGCGCAGCGGCGTGCCGTCGTCGGCGAACTCGAGGCGGCCGCGGTGCAGCACCGTGCGGATCGCGCCGTCGCTGCGCACGATGCGGTGCTGGAACTCGAAGGCCTCGTCGGCCTGGACCGATTGGCGCATCGCCTGCACGAGCTGGCGCTCGTCGGCGGGGATGTGGTCGCCGAGCCAGCCGGCCGGCACGGCGCCCTCGATCGGCGCTTCACCGAGCAGGCGGAAAAGGCCGACCGACAGCGTCACCTCGCCGGTCACGAGGTTCGTTTCTTCGGAGCCGATCGCGGCGATCTCCTCGGCCTGGGCGAGCAGCTGCGCGCGCCGCTTCAGCTCGCTGTTCGAGCGCTTCAGCGAATGCGACATGCGGACCATGTTGGCGTGCAGCCGCGTGTCCATCGCCGAGACGATCAGGGTCAGCGCAAGCAGGATCAGCGAGGTCAGCACGACCAGCATCGCGAGCGCGCTGCCGGTCAGTTGGCCGGCACTCAGGCACACCGACCCGACCGGAAAGCCGGCGGCCGCCATCGCGGTGTAGTGCATGCCCGCGACCGCCAGCCCCATCGCGCCGGCGCTGGCGAGCTGGTAGCGCGTCTTCTGGTAGCGCCCGGCGATCCGGCGCACCCCGGCAAAGATCATCATCGCGGCCGCACTCGCACCGACCGCGATCAGCGCCGATGCGCCGACGAGCCAGAGATTCCAGACGATGCCCGGCGTCATGTCGAGCGCGGCCATCCCGGTGTAGTGCATCGCGCAGATGCCCAGGCCCATCGCGAGCGCGCCGGCAATCAGGCGCCGCGGCGTCAGGCGGGCGCTGCCCAGGTGCAATGCCAGTGCGCAGGCCGCGACCGCGGCGAGCCACGAGGCGATCGTCAGCAGCGGTGTGTAGCCGAGCGCGATCGGCAAGGTGTAGGCCAGCATGCCGACGAAGTGCATGGTCCAGATGCCCGTGCCCATCGCGATCGAGCCACCGATCCACAAGCCGTTCGCCAGCCGCCGGTCACCGCCGCGCACGCGCTTGACGAGGTCGAGCATCACGTAGGCCGACAGCATCGCGACGAGGACGGAGGCCACGACCAGACTCGGGTTGTAGCCAGCGCGGAGGTAGGTCATGGAAGCGTCGGACCCGGGAGTTGAATCACTTGAATCGTTTTCGGTCGCCAATTTGAGATCATTAATAGTAATTTCGCCGTTTAGAGCTCGATCAGCCGAATGAACACGGGTCTCTTCTTGCCTTTGACATCGCGGTGCTCCTCTCCCGATCGAGACGTGCGGCGTCGATCGGCAAATGACATATCTGATAGATATGCCTACAGATCGGCCGAATCCATCCGAAATGCCAGCGATGAGCGGCAGGACATCGGAAGGCGCCAGCCTCGGCTGGAGCGCGCAGGACGCGGGCGGCGGCTGGCGCGCCCGGCTCGCGGCCGCGTTCGGCTCGCTGAAGCTGCGCGTCACGCTCGGCACGGTCGGCGCGCTGGTGCTCGGCATCGGCCTGACCTCGGCGATCCTGCTGCACCAGGCCGAGCGCGACACGCTCGCCGCACAGCGCCATCGCGAACTCGCCGAGGCGGTGCGCGGTGCCGCCGCGCTGTCGCGCCATGTCATCGACCTGCAGCAGGCGCTGCAGGCGAGCGCCGCTCGTCTCGACCCCGAGACGCTGGCGGACGATGCCCGCCTCGCCGCGTTCATCGAATCGCAGCCGGTGCTGCGCGGGATGTTCGCGAACCTCTTCGCAGCCAAGGCCGACGGCACGCTGCGTCTGTACGCCGACGCGACAGGCCTGCGCCGCCCGGCGATGAACCTGAACGAGCGCGAGTACTTTCGCCGCACGGTCGCCGAGCAGCGCGCGATCGTCTCCAATCCGCTGCCCGGCCGCGTTTCCGGCGAGCCGGTCGTCGTGTTCACCTATCCGCTGCGCCTCGACGGGCGCGTCTACGGCGTGCTCGGCGGCGCGCTGCGCCTGACCGGCGGCGATCTGCTGGATGAATTCGCCAGCGGCGCCGAGGGCGCGAGTTCGCTGCTCGTCGTCAGCGATGCGCAGGGCCGTGTGCTCGCGCATCCGGATCGCAGACGATTGCTGCAGTCGCTGACGACCGAACCGCGCCTGGCGCAGGCCTTCGACGAATGGCGCCGCAGCGGCAGCGCGATCGAGCCGGCCGGGTTGCGCCTGGCGCAGGCCCACGAGCTGGTCAGTGCCGGTGGTGTGCCGGCAGCCGACTGGATGGTCTGGCGCGCGTCGCCGCAGGCCGAGCTGCTCGCGCCGCTGGAGGCCGCGCGGCGCCAGTCGCTGCTCTGGGCGGTCGGACTGATCGTCGTGCTCTCGGCAGCCACGCTGGCCTGGCTGTGGCGCTTGCTCCGGCCGCTGAGCGCGCTCGAAGTTCGCGCACGGCGCCTGTTCGACGCCGACCAGGATCCGGCCGCCGGCTGGCCGCAAGCCGGCGGCGAGTTCGGCCGCCTCGGACGCGTGCTGTGCCATGTCGGCGTCGAGCGCGCGAACCTCGAGGCGCGGGGCGCGCAGGTGCTGCAACGGCTCGGCTCGGTGATGCGGGCCGCGCCGGTCGGCATCTGCTTCACGCGGCAGCAGACCTTCGAGCTCGTCAGCGCCGAGTTCTGCCGCCTGTTCGGCCACGTCGAGGGCGCCTTCGTCGGCCAGCCGGCGCGGCTGATCTATCGCTCGGACGACGACTGCGCCGCGGTCGGCGCGCAGGTCGGCAAGGCCTTCGGCGCCGGGCAGGTGTATGTCGGCGAGTGGCAGCTCGAGCGCGTCGACGGCGCGCTGTTCTGGGCCCAGCTGCGCGCCGCGCCGGTGGACGCCGCCGACCCGATGGCCGGCACGATCTGGACCGTCAACGACATCGATGCGCAGGTCGCGGCGCGCACGCGGCTCGAGTGGTCGGCGTCACACGACGGCCTGACCGGCCTGGCGAACCGCAACGCGCTCGACGGCCGGCTCGCGCGCCTGTTCGACGCCTTGCCGCACTCGGTCCCGACCGCGCTGGTGATGATCGATCTCGATGCCTTCAAGCCGATCAACGACAGCGCGGGTCATGCCGCCGGCGACGCCGTGCTGCGCGCCGTGGCTCGGGCGATCAACGATTGCGTTCGCGTCAGCGACCTCGTGGTGCGCCTGGGCGGCGACGAGTTCGCGGTGCTGCTGGAGCGCTGCTCGGTGGATGTCGCGATGAGCGTCGCCGAGAAGGTTCGCGAGGCGATCGCTGCGATCGCGCTGCCCTGGCAGCATCAGACGCTGCGCGTCGGCGCGAGCCTCGGCGTGGCGCCGCTCGCCATCGACACCCCCGATGCGGCGACCTGGCTGGGCGAGGCCGACCGCGCGCTCTATCGCGCCAAGGCGCACGGCCGCGGCGTCGTCGTGCGCGCGGCGCCGGGAGCGCGAATTGCCGCAAGTCACGCGGTCGACGCGTAAATTTTTCCCACACGGGCGGCCGCAGAAGCGTGACAGCTGGTGACGCGCAGCGGCCCGCGGCTGGCACGGCGATTGCGCATTCGCGTTGCTCCTTGTCAGAAGATTTTCCGGAGGTGTTCCAGATGCTTCAGCGCAGCGTTGCGGCAGGCAGCGGCACGCTCGCGGCGATGGCCCCGGCGGCCATCACCGCACCACTGCTGCGCCGCAGCGGCACCGACGGTCTGGCGCGCGAATTCAACGACGCCTGGCTCAGCTACACCGGCCGGCCGCTCGACAGCCTGCTGCGCGACGGCTGGCTCGCCGACGTGCACCCCGACGACCGGGCGCGCAGCGCCGCGATCCACGCGGCGATGTCGCACCAGCGCCGCGCCTACACGCTCGACTTTCGCCTGCGCAGCGGCGATGGCGGCGGCTATCGCTGGATGATGGAGCACGCGACGCCGCGGCAGCGCGCCGACGGCAGCTTCGACGGCTACGCCCACCACTGCATGGACGTGCACGAGCGCACCACGCTGTCCGAGGAACTCGCCACGCGCACGCATGCGCTGCGCCTGACCGTGCGTCAGCACGGCCGGTTCGAGACCGCGCTCGCGCACGAGCTCGCGACGCTGCCGGCCGAACGCCTCCGGGCCCGGCTCGTGACGATGGCGCGCCTGGCCGATGGGCCCAGTGCGCTCGACCGGACGCGCTTCCGGCTCGCCGACTGGATCGACGCCGCGACCGATCCGTTGCGCCTGTCGCCGCGCGATCGCTTGCCGGCGCTGTCGATCCAGTTGCCGGCCGAGCCGATCGAGCTCGACGCCGACCGCCCGCTGCTGACGCAGGCACTCGCCGAGGTGCTGGCCGATGCGGCCGCGGCGCAGCCGAGCCCGCGCGTGATCGAGTTGCGCGCGGCGCGCACCGAATCGCGCGTGATGATCGACACGCCCGGCCGGGAAGACAGCAGTGCATCCGCGCTGCTGACCTGCGCGGTTCAGCTGCACGGTGGCGAGGTCCTGATGCTGTCCGACGACCTGCACTTGCGCCTGTGCCTGCCGTTCGTGCAGCGGCAGCGCTGAATCGGCGCCTCGCGATTCACCGCGGAGGCGCAGAGGACGCAGAGGAATCGCCGAGGAAATTCTGCACTTCGCTGCGCAGTTCGACGTCCTCTGCGTCTCGGCGCTGAAGCTCCCCAACCGGTTCGTCTTCAGGCATCGGCATCGGGAACGGCGACTTTTGCCGGTGCCACGCCATCACGCGTTCGACTGCTGGCGTGAGGCAGCGCGCCTGTGAGGGATCACGCAAAGGTGCTGACATGTTGGCCTCGCTGAACAGTGCGGCGGCTGTGGGCAATCAGCGTGCCTGCGCGACTGCCAAAACCCGGCACGGTCGTTGCATCGCGCTGCTTTTCCGCCGCGATGCGGCGACGCCCGGGAGCTTCGAAAAATGATGCCGACGACCCCTGCCTCAGCCCGGCTCGATCAGCGCTTCGACCAGCGCCAGACCCAGACCCTGACGCCGCGGCTGCAGTACGCGGTGCGCCTGCTGCAGCTCTCCGCGCTCGACTACGAGCAGGAGCTTCACGAGGTGATCGAGAAGAACCCGTTCCTCGAGATCGACGAATCCTCCCCATCCGCGACGACGGTCCCCGAGGCCGCACTGTCGCCGCCGACGCAGGCCGCGGAGTCCGAGTCCGGCGCGGCCGCCGACGGGGCCGGCGTGGGCGACGGCGATGGCGACGCCCGAGCGCTCTGGGAACAGGATCGCGAGCAGGACAGCTGGCTGCATTCGCCCGGCACGATGCGCGATGGCGCGAAGGAATCGCAGAGCAGCGCGCTCGACCTGATGGTCGCCGACGCCGACTTGCGCCAGCACCTGCACGGGCAGGCGAACCTGCTGCGGCTTTCGGCGCGCGACCATGCGCTGCTCTGTGCGGTCATCGAATCGCTCGACGACGACGGCTACCTGCGCCAGGCGCTCGAGGACATCGGCACCGTCGCCGATCTCGATCCGCGGCCCGACGCCTGCGAGCTCAACACCGCGCTGCGGCTGGTGCAATCGTTCGACCCGCCCGGCATCGGCGCGCGCAGCGTCGCCGAATGCCTGCTGCTGCAGATCGACCGGCTCGATGCGCCCCTGCGCGATGTCGGCCGGCGCATCGTCACCGAGCAGCTCGAGCGGCTCGCGCAGCGCGACATCCCCGGTCTCGCGCGCCTGCTCGGCCGGCCGGCCGACGAGGTCGAGGCGGCCTGCGCCGCGCTGCGCAGGCTCGACCCCCGCCCCGGCTGGCGCTTCGCACGCTCCGATGCGCAGTACGTGACGCCCGACGTGATCGCCCGCAAGCTGCGCGGCAGGTGGGTCGTGCAGTTGAACGCGGCGCTGGTGCCGCAGCTGCGGCTGAACCGCAGCTATGCCGAACTGTTCCAGCGCCACCGCGACGCCGGCCACGCGCAGCTCGGCCTGCATCTGCAGGAGGCGCGCTGGACGCTGCGCAATGTCGAGCAGCGCTTCTCGACGATCCTCTCGGTCTCGAAGGCGATCCTGCGGCGCCAGTATCCGTTCTTCGAGTACGGGCCGCTGGCGATGAAACCGCTCGCGCTGCGCGACATCGCGGAAGAGGTCGGCGTGCACGAGTCGACCGTCTGCCGCGTCACGAACAACAAATACATGGCAACGCCGAGCGGCCTGTTCGAGCTGAAGCACTTCTTCTCGCGCCCGATGCCGATGGCCAGCGGCGGTGCCTGCTCAGCCACCGCGATTCGCAGCGTCGTCAAGGAGCTGATCGACGCGGAGGATCCGCATGCGCCGATGTCCGATGTCGAGATTGCACGGCGCCTCGCGCGCCAGGGGCTGACCGTCGCGCGACGCACGGTGACGAAGTACCGCCAGGGTCTGAAGATCGCGCCGGCCGAGCGGCGGCGCCTGCACGCCGGCGCGTAGTCGGCTCAGCGCGGCTCGGCGAACCCCGAGTTCGCGGGGCCGGCATCGCGCTCGGCCGAGACCGGCACGGTCGAGTATTCCTTCAGGCGGTTGTAGAGCGTCTTCAGGCTCACGCCGAGCGCGGCGGCGGTGCGCTCCTTGTGGCGCCCGTAGTGCTCCAGCGTCGCCATCGTCACGAGGCGTTCGATCTCGGCCAGCGAGGTGCCGATCTCGACCGTGATCACCGGCGTGCCGTTGGTGGCCGGCGCCGGCGCGTCGGCGTTCGGCAGGCACTCGTCGGTGATCGTGCTGTCGGGCGCCATCACGTAGGCGCGATGGACGATGTTGCGCAGCTCGCGCACGTTGCCCGGCCAGCGATAGGCCACGAGCCGCGCCAGCGCCCCGGGCGAGAAGCGCTTGGCCTGGCCTTCGCGCCGGCCGATCTCGTCGAGAAAGTGGTTCGCGATCAGCTCGATGTCGCCGGCCCGTTCGCGCAGCGATGGCAGGTGGATCGGGAACACGTTCAGCCGGTACAGCAGGTCTTCGCGCAGCTTGCCCGCGGCGACCGCCTGGGTCAGGTCGGTGTTCGAGGCCGCGATGATGCGCACATCCGCCTCCTGGACCTGCACCGAGCCGACGCGCATGAACGTGCCCGTCTCGAGCACGCGCAGCAGCTTGACCTGCAGGTCGAGCGGCATCTCGGTGATCTCGTCGAGGAACAGCGTGCCGCCGCTGGCGCGCTCGAAGAAGCCCTGGTGCTGGCGCTCGGCGCCGGTGAAGCTGCCCTTCTCGTGACCGAAGATCTCGCTCTCGATCAGGGTCGGCGAGATCGCGCCGCAGTTGACGCCGAGGAACGGCCGACCGCGGCGCCGGCTCAGGTCGTGCACGGTGCGCGCGACCAGCTCCTTGCCGGTGCCGCTCTCGCCGGTCAGGAACACCGTGACGCCGGTGCCCGAGACGCGCAGGATCTGCTCATGCACGCGCCGCATCGGCGCCGCGCGGCCCCACAGCAGGCCGAAGTGACCTTCTTCGGCCAGCGCGCGCTGCATGTCCGCGGCATCGGCGTTCAGCGTCGACGGCCGGCGCAGGCGCGAGAGCACGCCGCGCAGCTGCTTGATGTTCAGCGGCTTGGTCAGGTAGTCGGCCGCGCCCATGCGCAGCGCCTGCACCGAGCTCTCGACGCTCGCGTGACCGGTGATCAGCACGACCTCGACATCGGGCATCTCCTTGGTCTGCTCGACCAGATCGAGACCATTGCCATCGGGCAGCATCAGATCGAGCAGCACGATGTCGGGCCGCTGCAGCGCCATGCGGCGCCGCGCCTGCTGCAGCGAGCCGGCCGTCGTGACCGAGAAACCCTCGGCTGCGATCAGCGCCGCCATCATCTCGGCAGCGTCTTGTTCGTCATCGACGACCAATGCATGGGGCACGAATCCCTCCGGCGGAATGCGCGAACGCATCCCCGATCAACAACTCTGGGGAAGACACCCTCGGACCCTCGCCGAGGGACTGAACGATTGTGAACCCGGTGCCACGGTTTCGCCACGTGTCATGGCCACGCGCGAGACGGCAAACTGACGCGTCGCAATGCAGGAATATTCCTACGTCCCCTGCGTCGGCGCGCGCGGAGCCGGCCGGAGCCCGGGCAGCCACTGCAGGGTCTCGAGCAGCTGCTCGATCGCGACCGGCTTCGAGAGGTGCGCGTCGAAGCCGGCATCGAGTGCACGCTGCACGTCCTGCGAGCGGCCGAAGCCGGTCAGCGCGATCGCCGGCGTGGCGCTGGCGGTGCGGTGCGCGCGCAGCCGCGTGACCAGCTCGTAGCCGTCCATTTCGGGCATCGCGACATCCGACAGCACGACATCGAAGGGCTCGGCGTCGAGGGCCGCCAACGCATCCGGCGCGCTCGCCGCGGCGGTCACGTCGGCGCCCTCGAGGCGCAGCAGCGCCGAGAACGATTCGAGCGCATCGGCGGTGTCGTCGACGACGAGGATGCGCAGGCCGTGCAACGCCGTGGCCGGGGCCGTGCTGCGCTGCTCGGCGCCCGCCAGGCCCGCGAGCGGCAGCCAGATGCTGAAGGCCGAGCCCTTGCCGATGCCGTCCGAGCGCACCGCGACGTGGCCGCCCTGCTCCTCGACCAGATGGCGCACCAGCGCCAGCCCGATGCCCATGCCGCCGTGCGTGCGCGTCGTGCTGCGGTCGGCCTGGCGGAACATGTCGAAGACCTGGTCGATGAAGTCGGGCGCGATGCCCTGGCCGTCGTCGATCACGTCGAGCCGGCCTTCGTCGCCCTCGCGCGACAGGCGCAGCGCGATGTGGCCGCCGACCGGCGTGAACTTCAGCGCATTGCTCATCAGGTTCCAGACGATCTGCTCGACGCGCACCGGATCGGCCTGCACCGACAGCTCAGACGGCCCGGCATCGACCTCGACGGTCAGCCGCTTCGCGCGCGCGTCTTCGCCGACCGCCTCGACGACACGCGCAACCACCGCCGACCACTGCACCGGCACCGCGCTGATCGTCAGCTTGCCGGTGCGCAGCCGCGACAGGTCGAGCAGGTCGTCGGTGATCTTCGCCTGGCTCAGCACCGCGCGCCGGATCACGTCGGCGGCGCGCGCGACGGCCGGCGCGCCGCGCGCCTCGGGCAGCCGCGACAGGAGTTCGGCGTTGACGTGGATCAGGTTCAGCGGGTGCTTCAGCTCGTGCGACATCACCGCGAGGAATTCGTCCTTCATCGCGATCGCGCGCTGCAGCTCGGCACGCACCTGGGTCTCCTTGACGAGCAGCGCGCCGAGCTGGATCTCGGCGCGCTTGCTGTCGGTCAGGTCGCGCGCGATCTTCGCGTAGCCGACCAGGCGGCCGCGCTCGAACATCGGCGTCATGATGCCGCTGCAGAAGAACGAGCCGCCGTCCTTGCGCACGTGCCAGCGTTCGTCGGTCGCGCGGCCCTCTTCGCGCGCGGTGCGCATCTCTTCCCGCGCGGCGCCGGCGGCGCGGTCCTGTGCGGTCGAGAGCAGATCGAGCGGCTGGCCGACGATCTCGCGATCCTCGAAGCCGAACAGGCGCCGCGCGCCCGCGTTCCACGAGGTGACGATGCCGTTGCCGTCGAGCGTGATGATCGCGAAGTCTTTCGTGCTCTCGACCAGCAGGCGCAGGTTCGCCTCGCCTTCGAGCATGCGTTCCTCGGTGCGGCGCGCGGCGCTGATGTCGACGAAGGTCAGCACCGCGCCGTCGATCATGTCCTGGCGCGTGCGGTACGGCAGCACGCGCACCAGGTAGGTCGTGCCGTCGGGGCCGTGCACCTCGCGCTCGACCGGGCGCAGCGTCTCGAAGGCATCGATCGCATCGGCCTCGAGGCGCGGGTAGTCGAGGCGGTGCGTGATGTGCAGCAGCGAGCGCCCGACATCGGTCTGGATCAGGTTGAACAGCTGCGACGCGCGCGGCGTGAAGCGCTTGATGCGCATCGACCCGTCGACGAAGATCGTCGCGATGTCGGTCGAGCTGATCAGGTTCAGCAGGTCGTCGTTGGCCAGGCTGGCCTCCTCGACCTTGGCCTTCAGCTCCTGGTTGACGGTGACGAGCTCCTCGTTCACCGACTGCAGCTCTTCCTTGCTGGTCTCGAGCTCTTCGGTGGTCGAGCGCAGCTCCTCGTTGATCGACTGCAGTTCTTCGTTCGAGGCGCGCAGCTCCTCGTTCGACGCCGCCGATTCGCCGAGGCTGCCGCGCAGCTCCTCGCGCGTGCGGGTGAGCTCCTCTTCGAGCATCGCGACGGTCGGGTCCTTCTTGCCGCGGCCGGCACCGGCGGGGCTCAGCGTCAGCTGGACCTCGTCGAAACTCACCAGCAAGTAGCGCGTGCCGTCGTTCTCGACCGGGCGCACGGTCATCGTGATCCAGGGGCTGCGGTTGTTCAGGCGCACGCGCACGCGGCGCGCCTCGACGCTCTTGCCCTCCTGCCAGGCGCGGAACAGTGCGGTGCGCAGTTCGACCGAGAGCTCAGGCCGCACGACATCGAGCAGGTTCTGCGACGGCATGCCGGGCGAGAAGCGCAGGAACGCGCTGGTCTCGGCGGTCGAGTGCAGCACGTTGTAGGCGCCGTCGACCAGCACGCTGGCCGGCACGTGCGCGACGCGCAATTGCTCGTGCAGCGTCGCGGTCGCGCCGGCCGGGCCGGCGGCCCGCGTCGCAGCCGCCGGCATCGGCAGGTGCAGCCGCACGTTCCACGGCATCGGCGGCACCAGGCGGCGCCCGCGCGGCACGGCTTCGGCACGGTAGATGCGGTGCTTCTTGTCGACTGCCGCGAACAGGCCCTCGGCGAGGTCGGTCGACTCGGCGCCGCCCAGGAACAGCAGCCCGCCGGGGCGCAGCGCGAAATGCAGGATCTGCAGCACCTGCGCCTGGACCGGGCGGTCGAGGTAGATCAGCAGGTTGCGGCAGCACACCAGGTCGAGGTTCGAGAACGGCGGGTCGCGCAGCAGGTTGTGGGTCGCGAACATGACCTTCTCGCGCAGCTCCTTGCGCACCCGCAGGTGCGCATGCTCGCGCTGGAAGAACTGCCGCAGGCGTTCCGGCGAGACATCGGCGGCGATCGTCTCGGGGTACAGGCCGGCCCGGGCGAGCGCGATCGCGCGCTCGTCGATGTCCGAGGCGAACACGTGGATGTCGGGCGCCGGGTCGCGCCGCGCGGCGCGCTCGCTCAGCAGCATCGCGACCGAGAACGCCTCTTCGCCGGTCGCGCAGCCGGCGACCCAGGCGCGCACGCGCTTCGCGCCGTCGTCGGGCGGGAACACGCTGGTGTCGAGCGCGCTGGCGAGCGCCTCGAAGGCCTCGGCGTCGCGGAAGAAGTTGGTGACGCTGATCAGCAGGTCGCGCAGCAGCCCCGGCGTCTCGTCGGGGTGTGTGTGCAGGAAGCGGCTGTACTCGGGCAGGTTCGGCACGCCGGTCACCTGCAGCCGGCGCTCGAGGCGGCGCAGCACGGTCGCGGGCTTGTAGTGCGTGAAGTCGTGGCCGGTGCGTTCGCGCAGCAGTTCCATCACGTGGGCGAGCGCCTGCTCGGCATCGCCCGCCGGCGTCGGCGTCGGCGTCGGCGTCGGCTCGACGCGCAGCGCGAGCTTGTCCGCCGCCGGCAGCTCGATGCGCTGCGCGTTGGCCCAGATCTGTGCGAGCTTGGGGCCGATCTCGGCCGCCGGCAGTTCGAAGTCGACCGCGCCGGCGGCGCTCGCGCTGGCCGGCATCGAACCGAATTCGGCGTCGCCCGACGCCTGCACGAGCGTGACGCCGCCGTGCTCCTTGATGCGGCGCAGCCCGAGCGCGCCGTCCGAACCCATGCCGGTCAGCACGATGCCGATCGCGCGCTCGCGATGCGCGTCGGCCAGGGTGCGGAAGAACTTGTCGATCGCCGCCGGCGGCCCGGCGCCGCGATCGAGCGGCGCGACGTGCAGGTGACCGTCCTCCATCCGCAGCTGCAGCTTCGGCGAGATCACGTAGACGCGGTTGCGCTCGATCGGCGTCGACTCCTGCACCTGCTGCACCGGCATCGGCGTGGTCTTCCCGATGATCTCGGCCAGGTTGCTCTCGTGGTCGGGCGACAGGTGCACGACGATCACGAAGGCCATGTCGGGCTGCGCGCCGATGCCCTCGAACAGACGTGTCAGCGCCGCGACCGCACCGGCCGATGCGCCGATGCCGACGACCGGAAAGTCGGTGCGTGGCGCTTGCGCGCGCTCGGGGGAAGGTTCCGCGCCGGTCGATGGCACAGCAGCACTCATCGCATTCGCATTCGGTCGGTTGCGCAGGCACATGGCTTGCCGATCCGATACTCTACTGCGCTACAGCGCCCGCTCGGTCGCGCCCGCTCGACCGAGCCTGCACTGCCGTGCCCCGACGACTGCCCCCCGTGTTCGCGAAAACGCCCATGCCGATCCCCGCCCCGGCCGCGATCCGGAGTCGCTGGCCGCGTGCATCGCTGCGCACCTACCTCGTCGCGGTGATGCTCGCGGCGACGGTGCCACTGGCGCTGCTGATGGCCTGGCAGATCATCGACGACGAGCACGACCAACGCGAGACGCTGCGCGCCAGCCTGCGCGGCCTCGCGAAGGCCGTCTCGGCCGGCATCGATCGCGAATTGCTCGCGACGGTCGATGCGCTCGAGGCGCTGGCGCGGCCGGCGGGCCGGCAAGGCGCCGATCTCGACGCGATCGAGCGCCGCCTGCGCGCCGGCGGGCCGTTGCCGCCGGCCTGGCAGCGTGTCGCGCTGCTCGCGGCCAATGGCTCGATGCGCTTCGAGGTCGAGGGTCGCGGCAACCGCCCGGCACCGACCGGCCCGGCCGAGCGCGACGCACTCGCGCAGGCCTGGCGCGCCGCGCCCGGCGACCGGCCGGTGCTGCTGAATCGGCTCGACGGCGAGCCGTCGGCACGCTCCACCTGGGTCGGCACGCCGCTCGCCACCTCCGATGGCGCGCGCTACCTGCTGGCCGCGCGCATCGGCCCCGACCATTGGCAGGCGCTGCTGCAGGACGCGTCGCTCGACACCGACCGCTTCGTGACCCTGTTCGACGCGCAGCACCGCATCATCGCGCGCACGCCGGCGCTGGAGCGCCTGGTCGGCACCGCGCTGGCGGCGCAGGACATCGCCGCGATGGCCGACGGCGCATCGGGCGTGCACCAGGCGCCGCTGCTCGACGGCGGCGCGAGCTACACCGCCTGGCAGCGGCTGCAGCACGGCGGCTGGGGCGTCGGGGTCGGCGCGTCGTCGGCGCGCTTCGATGCGGTGCAGCAGCGCGCGATGCTGGTCGGGTTCGGCACCGCGGCCGGCTGCCTGCTGCTCGGCGTCAGCGCGGCGCTGGCGGTGGCGCGCCACGTCGCGCGCCCGCTGCGCCGGCTGATCCGGCACCCGGCTGGCAGCCCTGCCGATGCCGGCGACGAGACGCCGATCGACGTCGCCGAGATCGCGCAGCTGCGCGATGCGCTCGCGCTGGCCGAGCGCGAACGCAGCGAGGCGGCCGCGCGGCTCGCGCGCAAGGTCGGCGAGGCCGAGGCCGCGAACCGCGCGAAGGACGAGCTGCTCGCGATGCTCGGCCACGAGTTGCGCAACCCGCTGAACGCGATCGTCACCGCGGTCGAGGTGCTGCGCCGCGCCGATCCCGGCAGCGAGCTCGCGGCAAGTGCGCGCGCCGTCGTCGCACGCCAGACGCGCAAGCTCGCGGCCATGGTCGACGAGCTGCTCGATGTCGGGCAGGTGATGGCCGACGAGGTCAGCCTGGCGCTGCAGCCGCTCGATCTCACCGAGCTCGTGCGCAGCGCGGTCGCCGGCGCGCAGGCCGGCGCGGCCGAGCGGCAGCAGCAGCTCGTCGCCGGCGAATTCGCAGCGCTGCGCGTGCGCGGCGATGCACGGCGCCTCGCCCAGGTGCTCGGCCACCTGCTCGACAACGCAATGAAGTACACGCCGGCCGGCGGCACGATCCGTGTCGAGCTGCTGCACGATGCCGACGATGCGCTGCTGCGCGTGCAGGACAGTGGCCCCGGCATCGAGCCGGACCTGCTGCCACGCATCTTCGAACCCTTCTCGCAAGGCGAACGCGGCCTCGACCGCCCGGCCGGCGGCCTGGGCATCGGCCTCGCGCTGGTCAAGCGCCTCGTCGAGCTGCACGGCGGCATGGTGCGCGCCGGCACGTCGGCACGCGGCAGCCGGTTCGAGGTGCGCCTGCCGGCGCTCGCTGCGCCGGTCGCCGCCGCTGCGGGTTGCCCGGCCCGCATCGGCGTGATCGACGACAACCCCGATGTGCTGACCAGCATGCGCTCGATGCTCGAACTCGCCGGCCACAGCGTGCGCACCGCGGCCGACGGCGACGCAGGCCTGGCGATGCTGCTCGCCGACGCGCCCGATGTCGCGATCGTCGACATCGGGCTGCCGGGCATCGACGGCTACGAGGTCGCACGGCGCAGCCGCGCCGGCGGCTACCGCGGGCGGCTGATCGCGTTGTCGGGCTACGGGCAGGCGCGCGACCTGCAACGCTCGGTGACCGAAGGTTTCGACGCGCATCTGGTCAAGCCGGTGAACCCCGAACAGCTGCTGCCTCTGCTCGGCGCGACCGCCTGAGATTCGCCGCCGCGGCACGCCGCTTGCCGGTGAATCCGCCGATGCGTTCCCTGATCGTCTTTTCCCACCTGCGCTGGGGTTTCGTGCACCGGCGACCGCAACACCTGATGGCGCGCCTGAGCCATGCCTACCGCGTGCTGTTCATCGAAGAGCCCGTGTTCGCCGCCGGCCCGGCGCGGCTCGAATGCAGCGCGCCCCTGCCCGGTATCGACGTGCTGGTGCCGCACACGCCGGTGCCGGCGGGCGGCTTTCACGACGACCAGTTGCCGGTGCTCGAGCCGCTGATCGCCGAGTTCCTGCGCGCGCGCGACATCGGCGACTGCATCGCATGGTTCGACACGCCGATGGCACTGCCGCTGCTCTCGGCATTGCGCCGCCCGCACGCGGTGGTCTACGACTGCATCGACGAGCTCGCGGCGCGCCCGAACGCGCCGCGCCAACTGCGGCAGCGCGAAACCGCGCTGCTGAAGATCGCAAACCTGGTGTTCACCGGCGGCCCGGCGCTGTATGCGGCCAAGCGCGGCCTGCATCCGCACGTGCACTGCCTGCCGGGCTCGGCCGACGCCGCGCACTTCGCGCCCGGGCAGCTCGCGCCCGACAGCCTCCACGCCGCCGAGGCCGAGCGTCTGCAGGGCCGGATCGCGCGCCCGCGCCTGGGCTTCTTCGGCGTGATCGACCAGCGCTTCGACGCCGCGCTGATCGCGCACCTGGCCGACGCCCGGCCCGACTGGCAGCTGCTGATGGCCGGCCCGGTCGCGCAGATCGACCCGGCGCAGCTGCCGCAGCGGCCGAACCTGCACTGGCTCGGGCGCCAGCCGTACGACCGCCTGCCCTACCTGCTCGCCGGCTGGGACCTGTGCCTGCTGCCGTTCGCGCAGAACGACGCGACGCGCTTCGTCAACCCGACCAAGACGCTCGAATACATGGCTGGCGAGAAGCCGATCGTCAGCACGCCGGTGCCCGACGTGCTCAGCCTGTACGGCGACACGGTGCGCATCGCGGCAACGCCGGCCGAGTTCGTCGCCGCGTGCGCGCAGGCGCTCGCCGAACGCGGCGCGCAGCGCAACCGGCGCATCGAGGGGATGCTCGCGACCGTCTACCGCTCGTCCTGGGATCGCATCGCCGAGACCGTGCGCCGGCTGCTGCAGGACGAGCTCGACAAGCTGCCCGCGCAGCCGTTGCCGCTGCAGGCCGGCGCGGTGGCGGCGCTCGACCTGGCGCTGACCACGCCGGCCGTCGAGCCGGCCGCGCGAGCGAGCACGGCCGGCGCGGGTTGAGCGCGCCGGACCGCCGCTTCGGGAACACCGCTTGCCTCATCGACCCCAAGGTCCGCGATGGCGAAAGCAACAGGGGAACTCGGCATGACGCAGCGGCTGTGCGCGCCACCATGAGGCTGTCACGCGCCCCGGATCGGCCCGAAGGCAGCGAACGGCTGCGGCGCGCCGTTTTCATCGACACCGACATCGCGACGCCGCACACCGGCTTGCTGCACTCGGCGAGCGACGCGGTGCCGGCGTTGTGCCGCCTGATCGATGCCGGCTACCTGGTCATCGTCGCCGGGCAGACCCCGGCCGCCGCGACGCAGGCGGTCGACGGTGCCGCGCTCGCGCCGTGGAGCGACGCGCTCGTCGCTGCGTTCGCCGCCGCCGACGTCTACCTCGCCGGCGTCTACGCCTGCCCGCACGGGTCGGGCGACGCGACGTGCCGCTGCCGCCGACCGTCGCCCGGATTGCTGCACGAAGCGGCGAAGGATCACGGCATCGACCTCGGCCGCTCGTGGCTCGTCGGCACCACGCTCGACGCGATCGAAAGCGGCTGGCGCGCCGGCTGCGGCTCGGTGCTCGCCGATGTCGGGCACGAGACGCAGTGGCGCTGGGCGCCGATCCGCGTGCCCGACTTCCGCGTGCGCAGGCTGCTCGCGGCCGCCGACGCGATCCTCGCCGCACCGTTGGGCCCGCGCTCGCACGTGCTGCCGCGCCGGCCGACGATCCGCCGTCCGGCCGAGGCCGCCGCGCGCGCGCGGCGGGTGGCATGACGCTGCTCGCGTCGGGCGACCGCGTCGCCGCATACCGTGACCCGCGTCGGCTCGAGCCCTCGAAGCCGCACCTGCTCGACGCGACGATGTTCTGGAACCCGAGCGGCGGCGTGCACCGCTACGTCGTCGCGAAGCGCCACTGGATCCGCAGCCACCCCGGCTGGCGCCACACGCTGGCGACGCCGCGGCCGGACGGCGACGCCGGCGATGCGCTCGCGGTCCCGTCGCTGCCGCTGCCCGGCAGCGCCGGCGCCTACCGGCTGCCGTGGCAGCGCGCCGCGGCGGCCCAGCTGCTGTGCCGCGCCGAGCCGGACCTGATCGAGGCCGGCGACCCGTACCGCCTGGCCTGGTCGGCGCTCGACGCGGCGCGCACGCTCGGCATCCCGGCCGTCGCGTTCTGCCATTCGAACCTCGAGCAGATGGCAGCGCTGGCCGCCGGGCCGCGCTGGTCGCGCGCCGCGCAGCGTGTCGCGCGCCGCTACGCGGCCCATCTGTACAACCAGTTCGACCTGGTGCTGGCGCCGAGCCAGGCGATGCTCGCGCACCTGCGTGACTGGGGCGTCGCGGCGGCGTTGCAGCAGCCGCTCGGCGTCGACACGCGCATCTTCTCGCCGTGGCGCCGCCGCGAGCGCTGGCACGAATTGCTCGGCCTGCCCGGCGACGCCCGGCTGCTCGTCTACGCCGGGCGCTTCGCGCCCGAGAAGAACCTCGGCACGCTGGTCGAAGCGACACGCCGTCTCGGCCCGCGCCACTGGCTGCTCGCGGTCGGCTCGGGCCCGGCGCCGCCGCAGGGCGAGCGCGTCATCGTGCTGCCGGCGCTGCGCAACGCCGGCGCGCTCGCGACCGTGCTCGCCGGTGCCGATCTGTTCGTGCACGCCGGCACGCAGGAGACCTTCGGCTTGTCGGTGCTCGAGGCGATGGCCTGTGGACTGCCGGTCGTCGCGCGCGCCGCCGAGGGGCTCGCGGAACTGGTCGATGGCTCGGTCGGTCACGGCGTCGCCGCGAGTACGCCGGCAGCATTTGCCGACGCGATTGCCGATGTGCTCGAGCGCGACGCCCAGCCGCTGCGCGAGGCCGCACGCCGGCGCGCGCTGGCACACGATTGGGAACAGGTGTTGCCGGCGCTGTGGACGCACTATCGCAAGTTGCTGCAGTCCTGCCCCGTGCGCAAGGTGCATGCATGAATCGCGGGCGCGCGCTGTGCGTCGTGCTCCACGATGTCGCGCCGCCGACCTGGCCGGCCTGCCGCTGGCTGCTCGACACGCTGGCGCAGGCCGGCAGCTTCCCGGTCACGCTGCTGGCCGTGCCGCAGTACCACGGCGCACCACGCAGCCGCGCCTTCGAGCGCTGGCTCGTCGAGCGCTCCGAGCGCGGCGACGAGATCGCGCTGCACGGCTTCGACCACGTCGACGGCGGCCGGCCGCGCGGCCTGATCGACCGTCTGCGGCGCCGCGTGCTGACGCGCGGCGAAGGCGAGTTCGCGGACCTGGATTTCGACACCGCGACGCAGCGTCTCGAGGCCGGGTGCGAGTGGCTGCGCGAGCTCGCGCTCGAACCGGCCGGCTTCGTCGCGCCGGCCTGGCTGCTCGGGTCCGAGGCCTGGCGTGCGTTGCGCCGGCAGCCGTTCGAGTACACCTGCACGCTGACCCACATCCATCGGCTCGATCCGGAACGACCGGCCGGGCCGACGCCGTCGCTCGCCTGCCAGAGCCAGGTCTTCAGCAGCGCGACGCCGTGGCGCCAGCGCATGTCGGTGGTGTGGAACGAGACGCTGGCCTGGCAGCAGCGCCATCAGCCGGTGGTGCGCCTCGAGCTGCACCCGGGCGACGACGTTCCGCAGGTGCGCGATTGCTGGCAGCGCCTGCTGCGCCGCCAGGCGGCGACGCGGCAGCTGACCCGGTTGCGCGACGTCGCGCGGGGGCTCAGAACAGCACCAGCACCGACGTCGCCATGAACCAGCCGAGCGCCGCGCCGACGACCACGTCGCTCGGGAAGTGCAGCCCGAGCACGACGCGCGACGCGGCGATCAGCGCGACGAAGGGCCACACGACCCACGCCAGGTGCGGGTAGTACGCGCACAGCAGCGTGCCGAAGGCCACCGCGTGCAGCGCGTGGCCGCTCGGGAAACTGTGTTCGTCGAGGCAGCGCGCGCAGGCGCGCACGCCCGGGCAAGCGACGAACGGCCGCGGCCGCGCGAAGTGCCGCTTCGTGATGCGGTAGATCGCCAGGTCGACCGCGCCGAGCAGCAGCATGCGCAGCGCGCACGCAGTGCCGGTCGGGCCGGCGATCCACGGCAGCGCGATCATCGTCGCGTACCACGCGATGCCGTCGCCGAGCCAGCTGATCGCCATCAGGAAGCGCCGCACCGACGCCTGCGCGGTCGCCCGGTGCATGACCTGCGCGAGCGATCGATCGCGTTCGACCCATCTATGCAGCGCAGGCGGCAGCCGGTCGGGTGCGTTCGGCGTCACGGGCGGCCTCCATCAACTGGCCCTCGAAGACTCGCAGCGCGCTGTCCCAGTCGTGCCCGGCGACGCTGCGCCGCGCCGCGACGCGCAGCGCCTCCAGCTCGCTCCGCCGGGTCGTCATCAGGCACACGGCGACGACGTAGGCCGCGTCGTTGCCGGGCGGCACGATGCGCCCGTTGACCCGGTCGGTGATGTGCTCGGCGGCCGCCGCGAGATCGAATGCGACGACCGGCAACCCCGAGGCCAGTGCCTCGAGCGTGACGTTGCCGAAGGTCTCCGACTGGCTCGGGAACAGGAAGATGTCGGCGCTCGCGTAGTGCGCGGCGAGTGCGTCGCCGGTCTGCTGGCCGGCGAAATGCACCTGCGGAAAGGCGCGCTCGAGCACGCGGCGTCGCGGCCCGTCGCCGACCACCACCATGCGCGCGCCCGGCTCGAGGCGCTGCGCGTTGCGGAACGCCTGCAGCGCGAGTTCGACGTTCTTCTCCGCGGCGAGCCGGCCCACGTGCAACAGCACCGGGCCGTTGCCGGCGCCCCAGCGGCGGCGCAGGCCGGGGTCGCGCCACGCCGGCGCGAAGCGCTCGAGGTCGACACCGCGGCCGACGAGCTCGACGCGCTCGAAGCCGGCGCGGATCAGCTCGCGCCGCGTCTGCAGCGTCGGCGCGAAGCTGCGGTCGGTGCGGTTGTGAAAGCGGCGCAGGTAGCCGCAGATCGCCGGCTCGAGCCAGCCCGCGCCGTAGTAGCGGCTGTACTGGTGGAAGTTGGTGCGAAAGTCCGAGGTCGTCGCCAGCCCGAGCCGCCGCGCCGCGCTGACCGCGGCCCAGCCGAGCGGGCCCTCGGTCGCGACATGCACCAATTGCGTATCGCGCTGCGCGAAGCGGCGCGCCAGCGGCAGCGCGCGTGCGACGCCGAAGCGCAGATCCGGGTACACCGGGATCGGCCAGCCGTTGCTGCGCCACTCGCCGTTCTTCGCCTCGCCCGGCTGCTCCCCGGGTTGCGCCGGACGGATCAGGTCGACCTGGTGGCCGCGGCCGCGCAGGTACGCGACCGTCCGCCCGACGGTCAGCGCGACGCCGTTGATTTCGGGAGGGTAGGTTTCTGTGACGAAGGCGATTCGCATGCGTGGGGGCTTTCGACCAGCATCGGCATTCCGCGTACCCGCCGCGCTGGCGCGAGGTCGGCGCCGGTGTCGGGCGCGTCGCCCGCGCGCGCCGACAGCGCCTGCGCGGC
>NZ_JBFUKR010000022.1:0-87042 GCF_056400745.1 Rhizobacter sp. P5_A1 | reverse complement strand
GGGCAGCCGCGGCGCGCGGCGGCGCGCCGGCCGTCGTCGGCGCGGCATGGCCGCCACTACCAGCGCCGGCCGGGGCCAGCGAGGCGCAGCCGGCCAGCAGCGTCAAGGTCAAGGTGGCCAACAGCGGCCGGCCCAAGGGGGACGCGAGGTGCTTCATGATCGGGAACCGCAAAAGTGAACAAGGGCGGCGCGGGATTGGCCCGTGCCGCCCTCGCCTGCACCGCTCAGAGGCGCGCGGCGCCCCGTCGGTTCAGTCATTTTGCCAGCGGGGCGAATAGCCCCACCGGCGCGCTGCCGTCACTTCAGCGCCTTGAAGCGCAGCCGGTGCGGGCGCGCGCCCTCTTCGCCGAGGCGCTTCTTCTTGTCGGCCTCGTACTCCTGGTAGTTGCCGTCGAAGAAGACCCACTTCGAGTCGCCCTCGCAGGCCAGGATGTGCGTCGCGATGCGGTCGAGGAACCAGCGGTCGTGGCTGATCACCATCACCGAGCCGGCGAACTCGAGCAGCGCGTCTTCGAGCGCGCGCAGGGTTTCGACGTCCAGGTCGTTCGACGGCTCGTCGAGCATCAGCACGTTGCCGCCCTGCGCCAGCGTCTTCGCCAGGTGCAGTCGGCCGCGCTCGCCGCCCGACAGGCTGCCGACGAGCTTCTGCTGGTCATTGCCCTTGAAGTTGAAGCGGCCGATGTAGGCACGCGACGGCATCACGAACTTGCCGACGACGATGTTGTCGAGGCCGCCGGAGACGTCCTGCCACACGGTCTTGTCGTCCTCCAGGCTCTCGCGGCTCTGGTCGACGAAGGCCATGCGCGTCGTCGGGCCGATCTTGACGTTGCCGCTGGTGGGCTGCTCCTTGCCGGCGATCATCCGGAACAGCGTCGACTTGCCCGCGCCGTTCGGCCCGATGATGCCGACGATCGCGCCGGCCGGCACCTTGAAGCTCAGGTCGTCGATCAGCACGCGATCGCCGAAGCTCTTGCTGACGTTCTCGAACTCGAGCACCTCGTGGCCGAGGCGTTCGCCGACCGGGATGAAGATCTCGTTGGTCTCGTTGCGCTTCTGGTAGTCGACGTCCGACAGCTCCTCGAAGCGCGCGAGGCGCGCCTTGCTCTTCGCCTGGCGGCCCTTCGGGTTCTGGCGTACCCACTCCAGTTCCTTCTTCATCGCGCGGGTGCGGGCGTCCTCGGTCTTCTGCTCCTGCTCGAGGCGCTGTTCCTTCTGGTCGAGCCAAGTCGAGTAGTTGCCCTTGTACGGGATGCCGCGGCCGCGGTCGAGTTCGAGGATCCACTCGGCCGCGTTGTCGAGGAAGTAGCGATCGTGGGTGATCGCGACGACGGTGCCGCCGAAGCGCTGCAGGAACTGCTCGAGCCAGTCGACCGACTCGGCGTCGAGGTGGTTGGTCGGCTCGTCGAGCAGCAGCATGTCGGGCTTGCTCAGCAGCAGTCGGCACAGCGCGACGCGGCGCTTCTCGCCGCCCGAGAGCTTGCCGATCACCGCGTCCCACGGCGCGAGGCGCAGCGCGTCGGCGGCGATCTCGAGCTGCAGGTCGGTGTTGTCACTGCCGGCGGCCGAGATGACCGCCTCGAGCTCGGCCTGCTCGGCGGCGAGCTTGTCGAAATCGGCATCCGCCTCGCCGTACTCGGCGTAGACCTCGTCGAGGCGCTTCTTCGCGGCCAGCACGCCACCGATGCCTTCCTCGACGGCCTGGCGCACGGTCTGGTCCGGGTTCATCACCGGCTCCTGCGGCAGGTAGCCGATCTTCAGGTTCGGCATCGGCGTGGCCTCGCCCTCGATGTCCTTGTCGAGGCCGGCCATGATCTTCAGCAATGTGCTCTTGCCGGAGCCGTTGGTGCCGAGCACGCCGATCTTGGCGCCTGGGAAGAAGCTGAGCGAGATGTCCTTGAGGATCTGCCGCTTCGGCGGCACGATCTTGCCGACGCGGTTCATCGTGAAAACATACTGGGCCATGGGGTTCCTGCAGAGGGTCTGAGCGCTGGGGCATGCGCCGCTGAGCGCGGCTGCCAACCGGGTATTGTCGCTGCTCTCCCGATTCGGCTGGATTGGCGGGGTTGGGCCCCAACCCCAACCCAGACTTCAGGGCTTCCCCGGCTCCTCCCACCGTTCGCCCTTGTCGAACACGATGCGCCAGACACCCGGCGCTTCGAGGCGCCAGACCGAGTTGAAGCGCGCGATCGGCTTGCCCGACGAGTCGCGCACCGGGCCGCTCGAGTGGGCAAGCGTGCCGTCGGCGAGCACGACGACCTGGTCCGGCGCCCACGAGAACGGCGCCTCCTTCGCCTCGAAGAAGCGCTTCCAGGCGGCGGCCACCGCGGCCTTGCCGTTCAGCACCTGTGCACCGGAGAAGAACACCGCCGGCTCCGAGAGATGCGCGCTGAACGCCGCATGGTCGCGCTCGGCCATGCTGCGTGCGAACGCGCGCTCGGTGTCTGCGACCTGACGCGTCAGCGCCAGGATGTCGGGCTCGGCCAGCGCGGCGCCGGCCGCCAGCAGCTGGGCAGCGAGTGCCGCGGCGAGAAATCGTGTTGTCATCACGCGCTCTCCTCGTTCAATCAGTCGGCGCGACAAGCTTGCGACGCCGAGGTCATCACACGACCGGTTAGAATACCGGCACCGGCGCAGTCACCAGTCACTGCGCCGACGTCATTTCTGACTGAGCCAGCGCTTGTTCTTCGAGCGCCGCGTTCGCCACACCCCTCTGCCTGCGACTGGCGCCCGATCTAAGAGCGACAGGCCGACTCTCTCTGTTTGGAATCCCATGTCCTTCGACGAACTCGGTCTCGCCGATCCCTTGCTGCGTGCTGTTCACGAGTACGGCTACACCACGCCGACCCCGATCCAGGCGCAAGCCATCCCGACCGTGCTCTCGGGCGCCGACCTGATGGGCGGCGCGCAGACCGGCACCGGCAAGACCGCCGGCTTCACGCTGCCGATGTTGCACCGCCTGATGGCCAAGCCCGCGGTGCGTGACGCGAAAGGTCGGCTGCCGATCCGCGCGCTGATCCTGACGCCGACGCGCGAACTCGCCGCGCAGGTCGAGGAGAGCGTGCGCACCTACGGCAAGTACAGCAAGCTCAGCTCGATGGTGATGTTCGGCGGCGTCGGCATGCAGCCGCAGATCGACAAGCTCAAGCGCGGCGTCGACATCCTCGTCGCGACGCCGGGCCGCCTGCTCGACCACCACCAGCAGCGCACGCTCGACCTCTCGCACGTCGAGATCTTCGTGCTCGACGAAGCCGACCGCATGCTCGACATGGGCTTCATCCACGACATCAAGAAGGTGCTCGCGGTGCTGCCGGCGCAGAAGCAGAGCCTGCTGTTCAGCGCGACCTTCAGCGACGAGATCAAGGCACTCGCCGATCGCCTGCTGAACAAGCCGGTGCTGATCGAGGTCGCGCGCCGCAACCAGACCGCCGAGACGATCGCGCAGAAGGTGCACCCGGTCGGCCGCGAGATGAAGAAGGATCTGCTGATCCACCTGATCAAGGACAACGACTGGGACCAGGTGCTCGTGTTCACGCGCATGAAGCACGGCGCCAATCGTTTGGTGGAGCATTTGCTGAAAGCCGACATCAGCGCGATGGCGATCCACGGCAACAAGAGCCAGACCGCGCGCACCAAGGCGCTGGCCGAGTTCAAGACCGGTGACCTGACGGTGCTGGTCGCGACCGACATCGCCGCGCGCGGCATCGACATCGACATGCTGCCGCACGTCGTCAACTACGAGCTGCCGAACGTGCCCGAAGACTACGTGCACCGCATCGGCCGCACCGGCCGCGCCGGCGCGAAGGGCGAGGCGGTGTCGCTGGTCTGCGTCGACGAGAACGGCTTTCTGCGCGACATCGAGCGGCTGATCAAGCGCGAGATCCCGAAGGAGATCGTGCCCGGCTTCGAGCCGCCCGCGAACGAGAAGCCCGAGCCGATCGTGCTCGGCCGCATGGTGATCGGCGAAGGCGCCGGCCGCGGCGGCCAACGGCACCACGCCAATGGCGGCGGCGGTGGCCGCGGCGGTCATGGCGGTGGTGGTCATGGCGGGGGCGGCGGTCGCTCGTCGTCGGCGCCGGCACGGCCGCAGGGCCAGCGCAGCGGCCGGCCACCAGCCCGTTCGGGCCCGCCGAAGCGCTGATCCGCTCGACGCTCGCCACCGGCAATGGGCACCGCGGCGATCCACCCGCCCAACGCCCCGAGCGCCGCGCTGTTCGGGTTCCCTGCCTTCATCCGCCTGTGGTTCTCGCGCCTCGCGAGCACCGGCGCGAGCCAGATGCTGATGGTCGCGGTCGGCTGGCAGATGTACGACCTGACCGGCAGCGCCTGGGACCTGGGGCTGGTCGGCCTGCTGCAGTTCCTGCCGGCGCTGCTGCTGGTGCTGATCGCCGGCCATGTCGTCGACCGCTTCGACCGCGCACGCATCGTCGGCCTGTGCATGCTGGCGCAGACGGCCATCACGCTGCTGCTTGCAGGCAGCGCGCATTGGCACTGGGCCAGCCGCGAACTGCTGCTCGTCGTCTCGGTGCTGCTCGGCTGCGTGAGGGCGTTCCAGATGCCGGCCCAGCAGGCGCTGACGCCGCTGCTGGTGCCGGCCGAGGTGCTGCCGCGCGCGCTCGCGTTCAGCGCGATGGGTTCGCAAGGCGCGATCGTCGCCGGGCCGGCGCTCGGCGGCTTCATCTACGTGGCCGGCGCGCAGGCCGTCTACGCGGTCTGCGCGGCGCTGTTCGCGTTGTCGGGCGCGCTCGTCGCCGGCGTGCGCTACGCCCGACTTCCGGCCGCGGTGCGCAACATGGACTGGGGCACGCTGCTCGCCGGCGTGCGCTTCGTGCGTCACCGGCCGGTCGTGCTCGGCGCGATCTCGCTCGATCTGTTCGCGGTGCTGCTCGGCGGCGCGACCGCGCTGCTGCCGATCTTCGCGCGCGACATCCTGCACACCGGCCCGTGGGGCCTGGGCCTGCTGCGCGCCGCGCCGGCCGCCGGCGCGTTCGCGCTGTCGCTGCTGCTGAGCCGCTTTCCGATCACGCGCCACGCCGGCCGCGTACTGCTCGGCGCGGTCGCGGTCTACGGCGCCGCGACGATCGTGTTCGGGCTGTCGGGCTCGTTCGTCGTCTCGCTGATCGCGCTCGTCGTCGCCGGCGCCGGCGACATGGTCAGCGTCGTGATCCGCCAGTCGCTGGTGCAGCTCGACACGCCCGACGAGATGCGCGGCCGCGTCAGCGCGGTCAACTCGGTGTTCATCGGCGCATCGAACCAGCTCGGCGAGTTCGAGTCAGGGGCCACCGCGGCGCTGCTCGGGCCGGTCGGCTCGGTGGTGATCGGCGGCCTCGGCACGCTGCTGGTTGCGCTCTCGTGGGTCAGGCTCTTCCCGCCGCTCGCGCAGCGGGATGCGCTGACGAGTCGGCGCTGATGTCCCATCCGGCCGGCTTCGAGCGCGTGCATGTCGATGCGCACTGCATCGTTGCGCTCAAGCCGAGTGGGCTGCTCGCTGTCCCCGGCCGCGGCGCGGGCGCGCAGGACTGCCTGGCCGCGCGCGTGCAGGCCGAGTTCGCGGACGCGCGGGTCGTGCACCGGCTCGACATGTCGACCTCCGGGCTGATGCTGTTCGCGCGCGGCCCGACGATGCAGCGCGCGTTGAGCGGCGCGTTCGCGCGGCGTGAAGTGCACAAGCGCTACGTCGCGGTCGTCCAGGGCCGCGTCGAACCGTCGCAGGGCGAGATCGACCTGCCGTTGCTCGCCGACTGGCCGAACCGGCCGCGCCAGAAGGTCGACATCGAAGCCGGCAAGCCGTCGCTGACGCGCTACCGCGTGCTCGCGTTCGACGCCGAACGCGATCGCACGCGGCTCGAGCTCGAACCGGTGACCGGCCGCGCGCACCAGCTGCGCGTGCACCTGCTCGCGCTCGGCCACCCGATCCTCGGCGACGCGCTGTACGCGCCGGCGCCGGCGCTCGCGGCTGCCGATCGACTGCTGCTGCACGCCAGCGCGCTGCGCTTCGCGCACCCGGCCGGCGACGCCGCGCTCGCGTTCGCGTCGACGCCGCCGTTCTGACGCCTCGCGGCGGAGCGCCGCACCCGCCGCTCACGCCTCGTCGCGCTTGGCCTTGAGGCGTTCGCGGCCGACCCGTCCACGCGCCTTCCACATCGCCAGTTGCTGCTGACGCTCGAGCACGCTCAGCGTGTCGCGCCGGGCCTCGCGCAGCAGCTTGTGGTAGTTGCGCACGCGGTCCGGCGGCACGCCCTCGCGCACCGCGCAGCCGGGCTCGTCGTGGTGCTTGCAGTCGCGGAAGCGGCACTGCGCAGCGAGCGCTTCGATGTCGTCGAAGGCCGACGCCAGCGTCGCCTCGTCGACATCGGGCCGCAGCGCGCGCAAGCCCGGCGTGTCGATCACGCACGCGCCGCCAGGCAGGCGGTGCAGCGAGCGCGAGGTCGTCGTGTGCTTGCCCCGGCTGTCGTGCTCGCGCACCGCACCGGTGTCCTGCGTGTGGCGGCCGAGCAGCGTGTTCGTCAGCGTCGACTTGCCGGCACCCGACGAGCCGAGCACGACCAGCGTCTGCCCGGCGCCCAGGTAGGCCTGCAGTTGCTGCACCGTGTACGGGTCGGTGCCGTCGATCGCGAACAGGTCGATGCGCGCCGGCACGCGGCCGCGCAGCGCTTCGATGCGCTCGGCCAGCAGGCCGGGCACGTGTGCGATCACGTCGGCCTTGGTCAGTACGACCGCCGGTGTGATCTCGGCCTCAAAGCGGCCCGCATGGACCAGTGCAAGGTAGCGCTCGAGGCGGCGCGGGTTGAAGTCGTCGTCGAGGCCCATCACCAGCAACGCGGTGTCGACGTTGCTGACGACCGGGTGGCGCCGGCCGTCGGCGTCACGCCGGTTGATGTGCGACAGCGGTGGCACGCGCGCATGGACCCGGATCTGGCCGTGCGCGTCGGTCGCCGCCAGCACCCAGTCGCCGACCGCGAGCGCGCTGCCCTCGTCGGCGAGCGCGCGCGTCAGGCGCGGCAGCACGCGTGCGCTCAGTTCGTCTTCGCCGTCGTGCAGGCCCACCGCATCGCGGTGCACCTCGGTCAGGCGCAGCAGTTCGAGCGGCGGCATGTCGACGCGCACGCCGCTGTCCTTGCGTTCAGCTTCTAGTTCGGCGGCCACGGCGGCCGCACGATTCGCCAGCGCGGGCGTCAGGCCCAGGGTGCGCAGGCGTTCGAAATGGATTTCCATCATGGTGGATCGGAACCTTCGTTTCTCGCAGCGCGCGGCACGGCTCGCGCGCGGAACGGCCCGGCGCGCGCCAGCGCACGCGGGTCAGCGGATAGGGAAACGTCGGTCGCGCGGAGTGCGCGTCGGGGAGAAGAAAGCGGGGTGACGAAGCGAGCGTCAGGCGGCCGACGAAGAGGTGATGGCAGATGGATTCATGGAGCACCTCCTGTGGCAGGTTGCGGCGCTTGCGTGAGTGCATGGCCGGGGCGCGGAGTCTGCCACGTGCATGCGCGCGGAGTCAATCGCCGCGGCGCGCGGCGTTGATGCGCTCCGCCACGCTGCACGCATGGACTTTCGCGTTGACGCCGATCGCATTAGGGACAACGAGCATGTCGATTTTTTGGAAGTTGACTCACGTCAAGAGTTTTTTGGGTCGACCCTCCGACAGTGCACCTCGATGCGAATCAAGCGAGTGCAAGCGTCCGAAGCGGCGCACTCGACGCCGCGGCGATTCGACACCCTTCTCACACACACCCCACAGAGACAAGGTCCGCCATGAGCAATCCATCTGCCACTATCCACGCCCCCACCGGAGGCACGTCCGCAAGCGCCGCCGCCCACAGCCCTGCCTATCGATGGGGGCAGTTGCTGATGGGCATCGTGTGCATGGCGATGATCGCGAACCTGCAGTACGGCTGGACCCTGTTCGTCAATCCGATCGCCGACAAGCACGGCTGGAGCCGCGCCGCGATCCAGGTCGCGTTCACGATCTTCGTGCTGACCGAGACCTGGCTCGTGCCGATCGAAGGCTACCTCGTCGACAAGTTCGGCCCGCGCCCGGTCGTGCTCGTCGGCGGCATCTTGTGCGGCCTCGGCTGGGCACTCAACTCGATCGCCGACTCGCTGACGCTGCTGTACATCGCCGCGGCGATCGGCGGCGTCGGCGCCGGGGCCGTGTACGGCACCTGCGTCGGCAACGCGCTGAAGTGGTTCCCCGATCGGCGCGGCCTCGCGGCCGGCCTGACCGCCGCCGGGTTCGGCGCCGGGTCGGCGCTGACGATCGTGCCGATCTCGGCCTTCATCAAGTCGAACGGCTACGAAGCGGCCTTCCTCTACTTCGGCCTCGGCCAGGGCCTGATCGTGTTCCTGATCTCGTGGGCGCTGACGCGCGCGCCCGAGCACCCGAAGAACCTCTCGGCGATCGGCGTGCAGCAATCCCGGCGCGACTACAGCCCGACCGAGATCGTGCGCAAGCCGGTCTTCTGGGTCATGTACCTGATGTTCGTACTCGTCGCCGCCGGCGGCCTGATGGCCACCGCGCAGCTCGGCCCGATCGCGAAGGATTTCAAGATCGGCGACGTGCCGGTGAACATCATGGGCCTGGTGCTGCCGGCGCTGACCTTCGCGCTCGCGATCGACCGCGTGCTGAACGGCCTGACGCGCCCGTTCTTCGGCTGGGTCTCCGACAAGATCGGCCGCGAGCAGACGATGTTCATCGCGTTCGGCCTGGAGGCCGTCGGCATCCTGATGCTCTACACCTTCGGCCAGAACCCGATCGCGTTCGTGATCCTGACCGGCCTCGTGTTCTTCGCATGGGGCGAGATCTACAGCCTGTTCCCGTCGACCTGCGCCGACACCTTCGGTTCGAAGTACGCGGCCGCGAACGCCGGCATGCTCTACACCGCGAAGGGCACGGCCTCGCTGCTGGTGCCGCTGTCGAGCGTGCTCGCCGCCGCCACCGGCGGCTGGCACGCGGTGTTCATCGTCGCGAGCATCATGAACGCGCTCGCCGCACTGATGGCGTGGTTCGTGCTGCGGCCGATGCGGCGTGCCCACATGGACAAGGCGGCGTAAGCAGCGCCGCTCGCCCGACGCAGAGAATCAGAGTTTGCCGCTATGCATCAACCGGCTCAGCGTCTCCGCCGACAGGTTCAGGTACGAGGCCAGTTCCTTCTGCGGAATCCGGTCGAGCATCTGCGGCTGCTTGCGCAGAAAGCGCCGCACGCGCCCCGGCGCGTCGAGCAGGTGCAGCGTGATGGTGTGGGCCATGATCTCGCTCATCACGCCCATCACGCTGTATTCGAAGACCTGCTTCACCTCGGCACGGCGCTCGAGGAACGCGACCCAGGCCTCCAGCGGCATGCGCGCGACGCGCGCCCTGGTCACGCAGACGATGCCGTAGGGTGTGGGCGTGCCCAGGCGCCAGGCGGCGTAGCTGGTCTCCATGTCGCGCTCATCGGCGAAGCGCAGGATCATCTCCTTGCCTTCGGTGTTCGAGACGACGCGCTTGAGGATGCCGTCGAGGATGAAGTACTGCTCCATCTCGCGCACGCCCTGGTGCAGCAGGAAGTCGCCCTTGTTGCCGTCGACGATGACCAGATGCGCTTCGAGCTCGGCCCAGTCGTCTTCGCCCAAGCCCTGAAGCACGACGTTGCGCCTGAGCTGCAGGCGGATCACGTTTCGTTCGGGGTGCTTCGCGAGCAAGGTCATGGACGGCTTCGGTACGACCGGCAAGGTGGCTGCGGCGGGTCCGCAGCACCCTCTGATTCATCGGCCCAGATCGCAAAAATTGACCGCGGTCATTGGGCCGCGCCCGGCTCGATTCCTATGATACCTGCACGCATCGAAGCCCCGTAAGGACACCACAGAAAGACGTCTCAACATGACCCACGACACCTCATCACAAGAACTGACCGACGGCTTCCACCTGGTCATCGATGCGCTGAAGCTCAACGACATCGACACGATCTTCGGCCTGCCCGGCATCCCGATCACCGACCTGACCCGCATGGCGCAGGCCGAAGGCATGCGCGTCATCTCGTTCCGCCACGAGCAGCATGCCGGCAACGCCGCGGCAGCCGCCGGCTACCTGACGCAAAAGCCGGGCATCTGCCTGACCGTGTCGGCGCCGGGCTTCCTGAACGGCCTGACCGCGCTCGCCAACGCGACGACCAACTGCTTCCCGATGATCCTGATCAGCGGATCGAGCGAGCGCGAGATCGTCGACCTGCAACAAGGCGACTACGAAGAGATGGACCAGCTCGCGATCGCCAAGCCCTTGTGCAAAGCGGCCTACCGCGTGCTGCACGCGCAAGACATCGGCGTCGGCATTGCGCGGGCGATCCGCTCGGCGCTGTCGGGACGGCCGGGCGGCGTCTACCTCGACCTGCCGGCCAAGCTGTTCTCGCAGACGATGGACGCGGTCGCCGGCAAGAACTCGCTGATCAAGGTCATCGACCCGGCCCCGCGCCAGATCCCCGCGCCGGACTCGGTGCAGCGCGCGCTGAGCCTGCTGAAGGGCGCGAAGCGCCCGCTGATCGTGCTCGGCAAGGGCGCCTCGTATGCGCAGGCCGACGCCGACATCCGCGCGCTGATCGAGAAGACCGGCATCCCCTACCTGCCGATGTCGATGGCCAAGGGCCTGCTGCCCGACACGCACGAGCAATCGGCATCGGCCGCACGCTCGTACGTGCTGGCCGAGGCCGATGTCGTGATGCTCGTCGGCGCGCGGCTGAACTGGCTGCTGTCGCACGGCAAGGGCAAGACCTGGGGCACGCCAGGTGCGAAGCAGTTCATCCAGATCGACATCGCGCCGACCGAGATGGACAGCAACGTGCCGATCGCGGCACCGCTGGTCGGCGACATCGGCTCGTGCGTCGCGGCGCTGCTGGCCGGTGTCGGCAGCGGCTGGTCCAGGCCGCCCGCCGCATGGACCGGCGCGATCAACGAACGCAAGGACAAGAACCTCTCGAAGATGGCGGAGACGCTGGCGAAGAACCCCTCGCCGATGAACTTCCACAGCGCCCTCGGCGTGGTTCGTGAAGTCATCAAGGCGCGCCCCGATGTGATGCTCGTCAACGAAGGCGCGAACACGCTCGACTTCACGCGCAGCATCGTCGACATGTACGAACCGCGCAAACGACTCGACGTGGGCACCTGGGGGATCATGGGCATCGGCATGGGCTTCGCGGTCGCCGCCGCGGTCGTCACCGGCAAGCCGGTCATCGCGATCGAGGGCGACAGCGCGTTCGGCTTCAGCGGCATGGAGGTCGAGACGATCTGCCGCTACAACCTGCCGGTCTGCATCGTCGTCTTCAACAACAACGGCGTCTACCGCGGCACCGATGTCAACAGCTCGGGCACCGCGGACGTCGCGCCCACGGTGTTCGTCAAGGGCGCCCGCTACGACAAGATGATGGAAGCCTTCGGCGGCATCGGCGTGCACGCCACGACGCCGGCCGAGCTGAGCAAGGCCATCGACGAGGCGCTCGCCTCGGGCAAACCGACGCTGATCAACGCCGTCATCGACGAAACCGCGGGCACCGAGAGCGGCCGCATCACGATGCTCAACCCGCAAACCGCGGCAAAGAAGTAAACCAGGCCACCACAGGAGCAACACCATGTCTGACCTCCCCCTCAAGGGCATCAAAATCATCGACTTCACCCACGTGCAAGCCGGTCCGGCCTGCACGCAGATGCTGGCCTGGTTCGGCGCCGATGTCATCAAGCTCGAGCGCCCGGGTGCCGGCGACGTGACGCGCACCCAGCTGCGCGACATGCCGAACGCCGACGCGCTGTACTTCACGATGCTCAACAGCAACAAGCGCTCGCTGACGCTGGACACGAAGGCGCCCGAAGGCAAGGCGGTGCTCGAGAAGCTGATCCGCGAATCCGACGTGATGGTCGAGAACTTCGGCCCCGGCGCACTCGATCGCATGGGCTTCACGTGGGAGCGCATCCAGGAGCTGAACCCGGGGATGATCCTGGCTTCCGTGAAGGGATTCTCCGAAGGCCACCACTACGAGGACCTGAAGGTCTACGAGAACGTCGCACAGTGCGCCGGCGGCGCGGCCTCGACCACCGGCTGGTGGAAGGGCGAGAACTCGGCTCCGACGATCTCCGCCGCGGCGCTGGGCGACACCAACACCGGCATGCACCTGGCGATCGGCATCCTGACGGCAGTCATCGGCCGCCTGAAGACCGGCAAGGGGCAGAAGGTTGCGTGCTCGATGCAGGACGCCGTGCTCAACCTGTGCCGCGTGAAGATGCGCGACCAGCAGCGCCTCGAGCGTGTGGGTTATCTCGAGGAGTACCCGCAGTATCCGCACGAGATGGCAGCCTTCGACAACAAGGTGACGCCGCGCGGCGGCAATGCCGGCGGCGGCGGCCAGCCGGGCTGGATCCTGAAGTGCAAGGGCTGGGAGACCGACCCGAACGCCTACATCTACTTCACCGTGCAGGGCCACGCCTGGGAACCGATCTGCAACGCGCTCGGCAAGCCCGAGTGGAAGACCGATCCGGCCTACACCACCCCCAAGGCGCGCCAGCCGCACATCGAGGAGATCTTCGCGACGATCGAGGACTTCATCAAGGACAAGACCAAGTTCGAGGCCGTCGACATCTTCCGCAAGCACGACATCCCCTGCGCGCCGGTGCTGTCGATGAAGGAGTTGCTGCGCGACGAGTCGCTGCGCAAGAGCGGCTCGATCGTCGAGGTGCAGCACAAGGAGCGCGGCAGCTACTTCACGATCGGCAGCCCGATCAAGTTCTCGGGCTTCAAGCCCGCGGTCACCGGCTCGCCGCTGCTGGGCGAGCACACCGACGAGGTGCTGAGCGAGCTGGGCTACAGCGCGCAGGCCATCGCGGCGCTGCACGAAGTCAAGGCGGTCTGAGGTGCCGGCGGTTTCCTCGTCTTCAGGCGTCGACCTGGCGCAACTCGTTGCCGGGGCCGCCGACGCGATCGTCGTCTGCGACGCGGCCGGCGCGATCACGCTCTGGAACCGCGCCGCCGAGCGCATCTTCGGTTTCACGCCCGCCGATGCGCTCGGGCAGTCGCTCGACCTGATCATCCCGCAGCGCCAGCGCGACCGGCACTGGGAGGGTTACCACAAGACGATGGCGACGGCAGTCACGAAGTACGGCGCCGACGTGCTGCGCGTGCCGGCGCTGCACAAGGACGGCCGCACGCTCTCGATCGCCTTCACGGTATCGATGTTGTTCTCGGACGATCGCAAGGTCACCGGCATCGCGGCTATCGTGCGCGATGAAACCAAGCGCTTCACCGAAGAACGCGAGCTCCGCAAACGTCTGGTAGAAGCGGAGGCTTTGGTCAAAGGAGTCAGTTGATGAGCAAGGCCCTGGACGGCGTCCGAATCCTCGATTTCACCCATGTGCAGTCCGGGCCCACGTGCACCCAGTTGCTGGCGTGGTTCGGCGCCGACGTGATCAAGGTCGAGCGTGCCGGCGAAGGCGATGCCACGCGCGGCCAGCTGCGCGACATCCCCGGCGTGGACAGCCTCTACTTCACGATGCTGAACCACAACAAGCGCTCGATCACGCTCGACACCAAGAAGCCGAAAGGCAAGCAGGTGCTCGACACGCTGATCAAGACCTGCGATGTGCTGGTCGAGAACTTCGCGCCCGGCGCGCTCGACCGCATGGGCATCACCTGGGAGCACATCCAGGCGCTCAACCCGCGCATGATCGTCGCCTCGGTCAAGGGCTTCGGCCCGGGCCGCTACGAGGACTGCAAGGTCTACGAGAACGTCGCGCAGTGCGCCGGGGGCGCCGCGTCGACGACCGGCTTCGACGACGGCCCGCCGGTCGTCACCGGCGCGCAGATCGGCGACAGCGGCACCGGGCTGCACCTGGCGCTGGGCATCGTCGCAGCGCTCTACCAGCGCAATACGACCGGCCGCGGCCAGAAGGTGCTCGCGCCGATGCAGGATGCGGTGCTGAACCTGTGCCGCGTGAAGCTGCGCGACCAGCAGCGCCTCGAGCGCACCGGCACGATGCACGAGTACCCGCAATACCCCGACGGCAAGTTCGGCGACGCCGTGCCGCGCGCCGGCAATGCCTCGGGCGGCGGCCAGCCCGGCTCGATCCTGAAGTGCAAGGGCTGGGAGACCGACCCGAACGCCTACATCTACTTCATCACGCAGGGTGCGGTCTGGCCGGCGGTGTGCAAGGTGATCGGCGAAGAAGGCTGGATCGACGACGAGGCCTTCGCGACGCCGGCCGCGCGCTTGCTGCACCTGAAGCCGATCTTCGCGCGCATCGAGCGCTGGACCATGACCAAGACCAAGATCGAGGCGATGGAGATCCTGAACCAGTACGACATCCCCTGCGGCCCGATCCTGTCGATGAAGGAGATCGCCGCAGACGAATCGCTGCGCCAGACCGGCACGATCGTCGAAGTCGATCACCCGGAGCGCGGCAAGTACCTGACGGTCGGCAACCCGATCAAGATGTCCGACAGCGCCACCGAGGTGACGCGCTCGCCGCTGCTCGGCGAACACACCGACGAAGTGCTCGGCCAGCTCGGCTACAGCGCCGACGACCTGGCGACGCTGCGCGCCGAGCGCGTGATCTGAATCCCCCCGGGACGCCCATGAACAGCCAAGTCATCCCGATCGCGGTGCTGAACGCCGACGGGTCGAAACAGCCGACCTCGAAGCAAAGACGGCGCGAGGCCCCGAAGGGCCGGCGCGTCGATGCCGGCGCACTCGAAGAAGTGCAGCGCCTGCTGGGCGATGAATCGCGCGCGCGCGATCTGCTGATCGAGCACCTGCACAAGATCCAGGACAGCTTCGGCCACCTGTCGGCCGCGCACCTCGCCGCGCTCGCGTATGAGATGCGCCTGGCGCAGACCGAGGTCTTCGAGGTCGCGAGCTTCTACCACCACTTCGACATCGTGAAGGAAGGCGATGCGCCACCGGCCGCACTGACGGTGCGCGTCTGCGACGGGCTGTCGTGCGAGATGGCCGGCGCCGCCGACCTGCTCGCGCGCCTGCCGAAGCTGCTCGGCAAGGACGTGCGCGTGATCGCCGCACCGTGCATCGGCCGCTGCGAACAGGCGCCTGCGGTCGCCGTCGGACAGAACGCGGTGCCGAACGCGAGCTGCGACGCGGTCGTCGCCAAGGTCGCCGCGCACGCGACGCGCCACCTGCCCGAAGGCCACATCGACTACGCCGCCTACGAGGCCGGCGGCGGTTACGCGTTGCTGAAGGCCTGCGACAGCGGCGCACGCGATGTCGAATCGGTCATCGCGACGCTCGAGGATTCGGGCCTGCGCGGCCTCGGCGGCGCCGGCTTCCCGGCCGGGCGCAAGTGGCGCATCGTGCGCGCCGAGACCGCCCCGCGTCTGATGGCTGTCAACATCGACGAGGGCGAGCCCGGCACCTTCAAGGACCGCGTGCTGCTCGAGCGCGACCCGCACCGCTTTCTCGAAGGCATGCTGATCGCCGCGTGGGCGGTCGGCATCGCGCGCATCTACATCTACCTGCGCGACGAATACCACGCGTGCCGAGCGCTGCTCGAGACCGAGCTCGAGAAGTTGCGCGCGCACCCGCCGATCGCGGCGATGCCCGAGATCATCCTGCGGCGCGGCGCCGGCGCCTACATCTGCGGCGAAGAGTCGGCGATGATCGAATCGATCGAAGGCAAGCGCGGCATGCCGCGGCTGCGCCCGCCGTATGTCGCGCAGGTCGGGCTGTTCGGCCGGCCGACGCTGGAGCACAACTTCGAGACCCTGTTCTGGGTTCGCGAGCTGGTCGAGAAAGGCGGCGCCTGGTTCGCCGCGCACGGTCGCCACGGCCGCAAGGGCCTGCGCTCGTTCTCGGTTTCGGGGCGCGTGCGCGAACCCGGCGTGAAGCTCGCGCCGGCCGGCATCACGATCCAGGAGCTGATCGACGAATACTGCGGCGGCATGCTGCCCGGTCACGCGTTCTATGCGTACCTGCCCGGCGGCGCGTCGGGCGGCATCCTGCCGGCCACGCTGAACGAGATTCCGCTCGACTTCGACACGCTGCAGCCCTACGGCTGCTTCATCGGCTCGGCCGCGGTGATCGTGCTCTCCGACCGCGACACCGCGACCGACGCGGCGCGCAACATGATGCGGTTTTTCAAGCACGAATCGTGCGGCCAGTGCACGCCGTGCCGCAACGGCACCGCGAAGGCATCGGCGCTGATCGACAAGCCGAGCTGGGATCTCGACCTGCTCGCCGACCTGTCGACCGTGATGCGCGACGCTTCGATCTGCGGGCTCGGCCAGGCCGCGCCGAACCCGATCGACTGCGTCGTCAAGTACTTCCCGCACGAACTCGTCTGACCCGGGACCGATTCATGAACGCGATCACCAAGGCCGAAGCGATGCATCTCGATGCGCCGCTGATTCAGTTCGAGCTCAACGGCCGCGAGGTCTCGGGGCGGGCCAGCGAAACCCTGATCGAGATCGCGCAGCGCGAGGGCATCGAGATCCCGCGCCTTTGCTACAAGCCCGGGCTCGAGGCCGTCGGCAACTGCCGCTCGTGCATGGTCGAGATCGCCGGCGAGCGCGTGCTGGCGCCCTCCTGCTGTCGCTCGCCGAGCGCTGGCATGAAGGTCACGACCGACAGCGAGCGCGCGCTGAAGTCGCAAAAGCTGGTGCTCGAACTGCTGCTCGCCGACATGCCCGAGACGGCCTACACGCGCCACAACGAGGTCGACGACTGGGCCCGCAAGCTCGGCGTCGGCAAGCCACGCTTCGAGGCTCGCGCGCCTGTCGCGCGCGACCTCACGCACCCGGCGATCGCGGTGAACCTCGATGCCTGCATCCAGTGCACGCGCTGCCTGCGCGCCTGCCGCGACGAGCAGGTCAACGACGTGATCGGCCTCGCGTTCCGCGGCGACCACGCGAAGATCGTGTTCGACATGGACGACGCGATGGGCGCGTCGACCTGTGTGGCCTGCGGCGAGTGCGTGCAGGCCTGCCCCACCGGTGCGTTGATGCCGGCGCGCGATGCGGCGCTCGCGGTGCCCGACAAGCAGGTCGAATCGGTGTGTCCGTATTGCGGCGTCGGCTGCCAGCTGACCTACAACGTGAAGGACGACAAGATCCTGTTCGTCGAAGGCCGCAACGGCCCGGCGAATCAGGAGCGGCTGTGCGTCAAGGGCCGCTACGGCTTCGACTACGCACACCATCCGCACCGCCTCACGAAGCCGCTGATCCGCCGCGCCGGCGTGCCCAAGACCGGCGATTTCGCGATGGACCCGGATCGCTGGATGGACGTGTTCCGCGAGGCCAGCTGGGACGAGGCGCTGGCGCTGGCCGGCGGCAAGCTCGCGCAGATCCGCGACCAGCACGGCGGCAAGGCGCTCGCCGGCTTCGGCTCGGCCAAGGGCAGCAACGAAGAGGCCTACCTGTTCCAGAAGCTCGTGCGCACCGGCTTCGGCAGCAACAACGTCGACCATTGCACGCGGCTGTGCCATGCGTCGTCGGTGGTCGCGCTGCTCGAAGGCATCGGCTCGGGCGCGGTCTCGAACCCGGTGATGGACGTGACCAAGGCCGAGGTCGTGCTGCTGATCGGCGCGAACCCGACCGTGAACCACCCGGTCGCGGCGACCTGGATCAAGAACGCGGTGAAGAACGGCACGAAGCTGATCGTGCTCGACCCGCGCCGCTCCGACCTCGCGCGCATCGCGCATCGCTTCGTGCAGTTCAAGCCCGACACCGATGTCGCGCTGCTCAACGCGATGATGAACGTGATCGTCACCGAGGGCCTGGTCGATGAAGACTTCATCGCCAGCCGCACGATCGGCTACGACGAGCTGCGCCGCAACGTCGAGGGCTACGCGCCCGAGGCGATGGCGCCGATCTGCGGCATCGACGCCGAGACGATCCGCCACATCGCGCGCCTGTTCGCGAGCTCGAAGGCCTCGATGATCCTGTGGGGCATGGGCGTCTCGCAGCACGTGCACGGCACCGACAACGCGCGCTGCCTGATCGCGCTGTCGCTGATGACGGGCCAGATCGGCCGGCCCGGCACCGGGCTGCACCCGCTGCGCGGCCAGAACAACGTGCAAGGCGCGTCCGATGCCGGGCTGATCCCGATGATGCTGCCGGACTACCAGCACGTCTCGCAGCCGGCGGTGCGCGAGAGCTTCGAGAAGGCCTGGAAGCTGCCCGCCGGAACCCTCGACGCGCAGCCCGGGCTGACCGTCGTCGAGGTCATGCACGCGATCAAGACCGGCGGCGTGCGCGGCATGTACGTGATGGGCGAGAACCCGGCGATGTCCGACCCCGACGCGAACCACGCGCGCGACGCGCTCGCCGCACTCGACCACCTCGTCGTGCAGGACATCTTCCTGACCGAGACCGCCTACCTCGCCGACGTCGTGCTGCCGGCCAGCGCGTTCCCCGAGAAGACCGGCAGCTTCACGAACACCGACCGACTGGTGCAGATGGGCCGCCAGGCGATCAACCCGCCCGGCGACGCGCGCCAGGACCTGTGGATCATCCAGCAAATCGCGCAACGGCTCGGCCTCGATTGGCAGTACGGCCACGTGTCGGAGGTGTTCGACGAGATGCGCCACACGATGCCCAGCATCGGCGGCATCACCTGGGAGCGGCTCGATCGCGAGCACGCGGTGACCTACCCGTGCCTGGCCGAGGGCGACCCGGGCGACCCGGTCGTCTTCACCGACACCTTCCCGCGCGAGGGCGGCCGCGCGCGCTTCGTGCCGGCCGACATCATCCCCGCCGACGAACGCCCCGATGCCGAGTACCCGATGGTGCTGATCACCGGCCGCCAGCTCGAACACTGGCACACCGGCAGCATGACGCGGCGCGCGACGATGCTCGACGCGCTCGAGCCCGATCCGGTCGCGCTGGTGCATCCGCTCGACCTGGTCGCGCTCGGCGGCCAGCCCGGCGCTGTCGTGACGATCGCGTCGCGGCGCGGCGAGGTCGTGCTGTATGCGCGAGCCGACGACAGCTCGCCGCGCGGCGCGGTGTTCGTGCCCTTCTGCTACTACGAGGCGGCGATCAACCGGCTGACCAACGCGGCGCTCGATCCGTTCGCGAAGATCCCCGAGTTCAAGTACTGCGCGGTCCGCGTCACGCTCGGTGGCCAGGTGCCGATGCAGGGCAGCTACGGCGGCGGCGCGGCCCTGCGCAACGAGCTCGAGCGCGCACCGGGCTGAGCCCCTGCGCGCACGTCTCGAGAGCATCCATCACCGATCGCGAATGCTCTCGATAAGATACTTTGACTGTCAATTATCGATCGCCACTCCTACATTCGAAACCTGCCGACGCACTCTCTTCCACAGCGGCATGAATGTTCAAGGAGAAGCTCATGATCAACGATCTGCCATTCCACACCGGGCCCAGCGAAGCGGAAAGAAATTCGTTCAATGCGGCGTTCTATGAACTGGGTCTGCGGTGGTACTGGGACACCGACACCTACACCGACCTGCTGCGCCGCTTCGACTCCACGACGCAGCGCATCCACCACTACCTCGAGGCCAACCACGCGCATCTGCTGAAGGCCTACGACGCCGCATTCCTCGTCGACGCGATCCAGCAGGCCCAGCTGAAGGCGCAGCGCGCCGCAGCGCAGACCCCGGCAGCACGCCATTTCGACTGGGCCCAGACGCTGGCCGGCGAGATCGGCGCCTGACCCCCTCCACTGAAGGCGACCACCCATGCAATCCCGATGGCTCCGATTCGAGCATGCCGGCCAGATCGGCTTCGGCACGCTGCACGGCGACCGTGTGCAGCCGCACCGCGGCGACATGTTCGGCGTGTCCGAACCGGCCGGCGCGCAGCTCGCGTTGGGTGATGTCACGCTGCTGACGCCGACCACGCCGAGCAAGGTCATCGCGCTGTGGAACAACTTCCGCGCGCTCGGCGAGAAGCTGAACCTCGCGGTGCCGGCCGAGCCGCTGTACCTGTTGAAGTCGCCGAACTCGTTTCTCGCGACCGGCGCGCTGATTCGCCCGCCGCGCTGCGCCGCGAAGGTCGTGTTCGAAGGCGAACTCGGCATCGTGATCGGCAAGACCTGCAGCGCCGTCGTCGAAGCCGATGCGCTGGACCACGTGTTCGGCTACACCTGCGCGAACGACGTGACGGTCGCCGACATCCTGAACCGCGACGCGTCGTTCGCGCAGTGGACGCGCGCGAAAGGCTTCGACACCTTCTGCCCGATGGGCCCGGTGGTCGCCACCGGCCTCGACCCTGCGACACTGACCGTGACGACGCGCCTGAACGGCGAGCTGCGCCAGCACTACCCGATCAGCGACATGCGCTTCTCGGTGCAGCAGCTCGTCAGCCTGATTTCATTCGACATGACCTTGCTGCCCGGTGACGTGATCCTGTGCGGTACCTCGATCGGCGTCGGCTCGATGAAGCCCGACAGCAGCGTCGAAGTCGAGATCGCCGGCATCGGCACGCTCGTCAACCGCTACGGCTAGAAATGACGACCCCAAGGTCGCCTGCGGCGCCCGCCCCCCGAGGGGAGCTCAGGCCGCTTGGGGCGGCCCGGCGCTGGCCTGAGGAGTCGGTCAGCCAGGATTCAACTACCGGAGTTTCGACATGAAGATTGCAGTGATCGGCGCAGGCGCGATCGGTGGGCTGGTGGGCGCGAAGCTTGCGCTGGCCGGCGAGGACGTGACCTTCATCGTGCGCGGTGCGAACCTCGCCGCGATCCGCGCCAACGGCTTCACGCTGATCGCCGCCGACGGCACGCGGCAGGTCGCACGCGACGTGAAGGCCACCGACGACTACGACCAGGCCGGCCCGCAGGACATCGTGGTCCTCGCGATGAAGGCGCATCAGGTCGAGGCCGTGGCCCACGATGTACCCCGGCTGTTCGGCCCCGACACGGTGGTCGTGACGATGCAGAACGGCATCCCGTACTGGTACTTCCACCAGCACGGCGGCGCGCTCGCGGGCAGCACCGTGCGCAGCGTCGACCCGAGCGGCCTGGTCGGCGCGAAGATTCCCGCGAGTCGCGTCATCGGCTGTGTCGTCTACCCGGCCTCGGAGCTCGTCGCGCCGGGCGTCGTGCAGCACATCGAAGGTGATCGTTTCCCGATCGGTGAACTGGACGGCTCGGCGAGCGAACGCGTCGCCCGGGTCTCGGCCTGCCTGAGCGGCGCCGGCTTCAAGGCGCCGGTGCTCGACAACATCCGCGCCGAGATCTGGCTCAAGCTGTGGGGCAACCTGACCTTCAACCCGATCAGCTGCCTGACCCATTCGACACTCGTCGACATCTGCCAGTACGCCCCGGCCCGCGAGCTCGCGACCGCGATGATGCGCGAGGCGCAGGCGGTCGCGAACAAGCTCGGCATCGAGTTCCGCGTGTCGCTCGAGAAGCGCATCGCCGGGGCCGAGAAGGTCGGGCGGCACAAGACCTCGATGCTGCAGGATGTGGAGGCCGGGCGCGCACCGGAGATCGATGCGCTGGTCGGCGCGGTCGTCGAACTGGCGCGCCTGACCGACACGAACACGCCGCACATCGACAGCGTCTATGCGCTGGTCAAGCTGCTCGCGCAGACGATGGGCCAGGAACGCGGCCAGGTGCGCCTGCAAGCGGTCGCGTGACCCGCGGCGGCGGCGCGGCGCGGCCGCGCACAATCTGCCCATGAAGCACGCGACGCTGCGCCAGCTGAAGGTGTTCGAGGCGGTCGCGCGGCTGCTGAGCTTCTCGCGCGCCGCCGAGGAGCTTCATCTGACGCAGCCGGCCGTCTCGACGCAGATCCGAAAGCTCGAGGAGCATGCCGACAACGCGCTGTTCGAGCAGTTCGGCAAGAAGGTCTACCTGACCCCGGCGGGCGCCGAACTGCTGCAGATCAGCCGCGACATCATTCAGCAGTTCGAGGCCGCCGAGCAGGCGATGACGCAGTTCAAGGGCATCTCGGGCGGCAAGCTCAAGGTCGGCGCGATCAGCGCCGGCGACTACTTCTTCCCGCATCTGCTGGTCGAGTTCGCGAACCGGCATCCCAATGTCACGCTGGACTTCACGGTGCACAACCGCGCCGGGCTGCTGACCCACATCGCCGACAACCTGACCGACCTGGCGATCATGGTGCGCCCGCCGACCGACCTGGAGACGGTCAACCAGCCGTTCGCGCCGCATCCCTACGTGATCGTCGCGGCGCCGAGCCACCCGCTGGTCGGCCGGCGCGGCATCGCGCTCGCGACCCTGATGCGCGAGCCCTTCGTCGTGCGCGAACGCGGCTCGGACACCTGGAACTCGATGGAGGAAGGCTTCGGCGGCGATCTCGGCGCGATCAACATCGCGATGGAAATCCGCAGCACCGAGACGATCAAGCAGGCGGTGATCGCCGGGATGGGCGTCAGCTTTCTCTCGGCCCACACCGTGGGCCAGGAACTGAAGGCCGGCAGCCTGTGCGTGCTCGATGTGCAGGGCTTCCCGCTGATGCTGCACTGGTACGTCGTGCACCGCCGCAGCAAGCGCCTGCCGCCGGTCGCGCAAGCATTCAAGGACTTTCTGCTCAGCGACGGCGCGGCGCTGATCGCCCGGGTGATCCCGGGCTGTCACTCGGTCCCGAGTGACCCGGCTTGATCAGCGGCTTGCGGTCTGCAGCGACGTGCCGGCCCGGCCGCGATGGCCGAAGGCGGCGCGCAGCGCTTTCACGAAGATCACGATCGGCAGCGCGGCGATCAGGTCGCGTGCGACGGCATTCGCCTCCAGGCCGGGATGGATGGCATTCGAGTTGACGGCGGCGTGGTTCATCGGGGGGCTCGCATAGGTGAAGGGGATGTCCGCGATTATAGGGTTAACCCTGTGTTTGGCAAGCTTCGAGAACTCCTTCGCCGGCGCCTTCCCGACCTGCCTTGGGGCCCGGGTCCCTTGTCTTCGCAACGGGCGGCCGCACCTTGCGAGCAGGGTCATCCGCGGCCCGTATGATCGCGCGGCTTCAGCCGCCATCCCCCGCCACCGAAGGAACGCTTTGATGATGAAATCCCTGATCCTCGCCGTGTCGTTCGCCGTGATGTGCGCAGGCCTCGCGCCGATCGACGCGCAAGCCCGACGCATCGGCGGCGGCACCTCGTCCGGCATGCAGCGCAGCGTCCCCGCGCGCACGCCGCCGCCGGCCGCACCGGCGCAACCCGCGCAGGCTGCGCCGACCTCGCCCGCGATGGCCGGTGCGGCCCCGGCGGCCGCAGCGCCGAAGCGCTCGTGGATGGGCCCGATCGCCGGCCTCGCCGCGGGCCTCGGCATCGCAGCGCTGATGAGCCACTTCGGCATGGGCGCCGAGTTCGGCAACATCCTCATGATCGTGTTGCTGGGGCTGATCGCGATCGTCGCGATCCGGTTCGTGGTGAGCCGCTTCGCGCGTGGTGCAGCGCCGAGTCCGATGGCCACGCCGAACGGCCTGCACTTCGCCGGTGACGCGTCGCCGGCCGGCGCCTCCGGCAGCTCGGCGTCGTGGACGCCGCCTCTGCCGCTGGCGGCTGCGGCGACCGCGCCGGTGCTGGCCCTGCCCGCGGGCTTCGATGCCGCCGGGTTCGAGCGCATTGCGAAGATGATCTTCATCCGCATGCAGGCCGCCAACGACAGCGCCGACCTGAACGACCTGCGCGCCTTCACGACGCCCGAGATGTTCGCCGCTGTCAAGCTCGAGCTCCAGGAGCGCCCCAGCGCGCCGCAGACGACCGACGTTGTGCGCATCGACGCCGAGGTGCTCGATGTCGTCAGCGAAGCCGAGCGCCAGATCGTCAGCGTGCGTTTCCACGGCCTGATCCGCGAAGAGAAGGACGGCGTCGCCGCACCGTTCGACGAGATCTGGCACCTCGTGAAGCCGGCCGACGGCAGCCGCGAGTGGGCGATCGCGGGGATCCAGCAGGCACAGGCGGCCTGAGCGCGGCATGGGCCGCCGGTTGTACATCGTGACCGGCGCGTCGCGCGGCATGGGCGCGGCAATCGCCGCGCAGCTGCTCGCACCGGATCACCGGCTGCTGTGCATCGCTCGGCACCGCAACGACGCGCTCGCTGCGCAGGCTGACAGCGCCGGCGCGCACTGCGAGCAGTGGCAGCTCGACCTGGCGCAACCTGCCGCTGCCGCGGCGCAGCTGCAGGCCTGGCTCGCGTCGCTCGACGCCGCCGGCTTCAGCGCCGCGACGCTGATCAACAACGCCGCGGCGCTGACGCGCATCGGCCCGATCGACGCATGCAGCGATGCCGAGCTCGCGGCCTCGCTGCGCGTCGGCCTCGAAGCGCCGCTGCTGCTGAGCGCCGCCTTCCTGCGCGCGACGCGCGACTGGGCTGCCGACAGGCGCGTGCTGAACATCTCGTCCGGCCTCGGGCGCCGCGCAATGGCCGGCCAGGCGTCTTATTGCGCATCGAAGGCCGGCATGGACCACCTGACACGCGCGATGGCACTCGACGAGGCGATGCGCCCGAACGGCGCGAAGCTCGTCTCGCTCGCGCCCGGCGTGATCGACACCGAGATGCAGGTGCACCTGCGCGCCGGCGATCCGGCGGGCTTCCCCGAGAAGGCCAACTTCGTCGGCCTGCAGGAAAAGGGGCAGCTGACCTCGGCCGCCGACGCTGCGGCTCGCGTGCTGGCCTACCTGAACCGCGCCGATTTCGGCGCGAGCGCCGTGGCGGACGTGCGCGACACCTGAGTCGCAACGCACGGGTTCGTCCCGAGCGCGACATGCGAGCGCGCTTTGCCACAATCGCCGGTCACCCACCGACCCGCGCGGCCACAAGCTGCATCCCTCGCATGAGACTGTTCACTGCCGCGGCGACCCTGGCCGCACTCGCCCCTGTCCTGATCGCCTGCAGCAGCGCGCCGCCGGCCGCACCGCCCGCCGCAGACCTCATCGCACCGAACGCCAACCTCGTCGTGCAGGGCATCCCGCCGATCCCGGCCAGCATCGCGGCGCAGGTCGCGAAGTACACCGACTTTGCCGGCCACTCGTTCGTCGACTGGCATCCGGCGCGCCGCGAGATGCTGGTCTCGCACCGCAAGCTCGGCGCCAGCGTTCCGCAGCTGTTTCGCGTTGCCTCGCCGCTGGCCGAGCCGGAGCAGCTGACCGACGGCGCCGAGTCGGTGCGCAACGCGAGCTACGAGCCGCGCGACGGCCGCTACATCGTGTTCTCGCGCGGCAGCGGCGGCGACGAGGCCTACAAGCTCTATCGCCTCGACCTGCCGGGCAAGCAGGTTACGCTGCTGACCGACACGCCCGAGCGCCACAGCATCGAAGGCTGGCTGCACCGCAGCAGCCGGATGCTGACCATCTCGGTACCGCTCGATCGCACCGCGCAGGGCGGCACGCGCGGCGCGATCGCGCAGACGCTGCGGCTGATGGACCCGCTGCAGCCGCAGGACGTGACCCGGCTCGCCGAGCTGCCCGGCGGCGGCTGGGGCGTCGGCGGCGTCTCGTGGGACGACAAGCAGGTCGCACTGACGCGCTATCTCTCGGCGAGCGAGTCGCAGGTCTGGATGCTCGAGATCGCGAGCGGCCGGCTGACGCAGCTGCTGCCGGCGGCCGGCAGCGCCGAGAAGGCAAGCTGGTTCGCCGGCGACTTCAAGCGCGACGACAGCGGGCTGTACGCGCTCAGCAACCGCGGCGGCGAGTTCCGCGAGCTCGTGTTCTACGACTTCGCGGACCGCAGCGTCACGCCCGTCACGCGCGACATCCCGTGGGACGTCTCCGGCGCAACCGTCAACGAGGCCGGCACGCTGATCGCCGCGCAGGCGAACGTCGACGGCCGCGACGAGCTGCGCCTGTACGACGCGCGCAGCCTGAAGCCGCTCGCGGCACCGCGGCTGCCGCCCGGCAGCATCGGCTCGACCCACTTTCACATGCGGCTCGCCGACCTCGAGTTCTCGCTGAACAGCGCGCAGGGGCCGAGCCAGCTGTGGTCGCTGAACCCGGCCACCGGCGCGGTCGAACAATGGACCCGCGCACGGACGCCCGACAACGTCGACACGCGCACGTTCACCGAGCAGGAGATCGTGCGCTGGACGAGCTTCGACGGCCGCACCATCTCCGGCATCCTGAACCGGCCGCCGGCGCGCTTCACCGGCAAGCGACCGGTGCTGATCGCGATCCACGGCGGCCCCGAGGGCCAGGCGCAGCTCGGCTTTCTCGGGCGCGGCAACTACTACGTCAACGAACTCGGGATCGCGGTGATCCAGCCGAACGTGCGCGGCTCGAGCGGGTTCGGCAAGACCTTTCTGTCGCTGGACGACGGCTTCAAGCGCGAAGACTCGGTCAAGGACATCGGCGCACTGCTCGACTGGATCGCGACCCAGCCGGGGCTGGACGCCTCGCGCGTCGCCGTCACCGGCGGCAGCTACGGCGGGTACATGAGCCTGGCGGTCGCGACGCTGTACTCCGACCGCATCGCCGGCACGATCGACGTCGTCGGCATCTCGAACTTCCTGACCTTTCTGCGCAATACCGAGAGCTACCGGCGCGACCTGCGGCGCGCCGAGTACGGCGACGAGCGCGATCCCGCGATGCGCGCGCACCTCGAGAAGATCTCGCCGCTGACGAACGCCGCCCAGATCCGCAAGCCGCTGTTCGTCGTGCAGGGCAAGAACGACCCGCGCGTGCCCTACACCGAGGCCGAACAGGTCGTCGCGAAGGTGCGCGCGAACGGGTCGCCGGTCTGGTACCTGCGCGCCGAGAACGAGGGTCACGGATTCGAGCGCAAGGAGAACGCGGACTTCCAGTTCTACGCGACGGTGCTGTTTTTGCAGCAGATGCTGCAGCTGAAGTGACTCAGCGATCCAGCGGCACCACCTCAGGGCCCTGGAAGCCGCGCGCGCGAAAGGTCAGCACCAGCGTGTCGCGGTGGCCGTTCGGCTTGAGCGGCTGGATCGGCGTGCTCTCGTGGATCACGCGGGCATCGTCGAGCAGCAGCGTGGTCCACGGCTCGGTCATCGTGAAGCGCAGCCCCGCCGGGCCCTCGGCCTCGAACACGCGGGTCTCGCCGCCCTTCACGCCCTCGCGTGCAATCAGCAGCACCGCGACGAAGTCGACGCCGTCGCGGTGTGCGCCCTCGGGCGTCGGCCGGCCGATGCCGTCGGTCGTGTCGATGCGGAACTGGTGTGCCTCGACATACCAGCGCTGCGCGCCTTTCAGCGCCGAGCAATGCGCGCTGAGCGCCGCGAGCAGCCGCGGCCAGACCGGCTGTGCGACGACCTCGGCGGGCATCGGCTCGAACCAGCGCTCGAGCCCGCCGTGCAGCGCGTTGTATTCGAGCGGCTGCCAGTGCGCGCGGTGCGGCGCCTGCTCGACCGCGTCGCCGTCGACGACGAAGCAGGCATGGCGCCGCCGCCGGTAACGGCCGCCGTCGCGCAGGTAGGCGTCGGGCGGCAGCGCGTCCCACGAGGGGCGCAGCGCGTCGAGTTCGGCGGCCGAAGCGCGCAGCAGCTCGCGCAAGCCCGCGGGGCTCAGCGCCGCGTGGCCGCGGTTGCGCAGCGCATCGTCGAGTTGCGCGGGTTCGGTGATCGGAGGTGTCAGCATCGCGGTGGTCATGCCCTGAATGATGCCGTGACTTGCGACCCACTGGCCGACAGGTGTTGTGCTTCAATCCCAGCACCGACGCTGCCAGCGAGCCCGCCTTGCCTTCGATCTGCTTGTTTCTCCGGCGCGTTGCCTGCCTGCTGGCCGCGACCTGCGCGGCCCACGCATTCGGCCAGGTGCCCGCCGCCGCACCGGTCAATCCCGTCCCGACCACCGCCGCCCCGGCCGAGCCGCCGCTGAAGGAAATCTCGGTCGCCGCGAACTCGTTCGTGCGCGGTGCCGCGCTGCCCGCCTGGGCCGATGTGCTGCCGCTGCCCCCGACCCCGACCGAGCCGACGCGCCGTGCACTCGCGGTGCGCCTCGAAGACACGCACCTGCTGGTCGCCGAGAAGCCGGTGGTCCTGGTCAACGTCGCGCAGCAGGTGCTCGATGCAAGCGCGCTCGGCCAGATCGGCCAGATCGCGGTGCACTTCATCCCGCAGTACCAGCGGCTGCTGCTGCACAAGGTCGCGATCGTTCGCGGCGATCAGGTCATCGACCACACCGCGACCGCGCAGGTGCGTTTCCTGCAGCGCGAGGCCGGGCTCGAACAGGGCGTCTACAGCGGCGTGATCACCGCGAGCCTGCTGCTCGGCGACATCCGCGTCGGCGACACGCTGCACCTGCAGTACTCGATCGAGGGCGCGAACCCGATCTTCGGCGGCCGCTACGCGCAAGGCGTGCCGTGGCAGCGGCCGATCCCGGTGCAGCTGCGGCGCGTCACGCTGAACGCGCCCGAGGCGCGGCCGATCCACTGGAAGTGGAACAGCGACGGCGCCGCGTCGACGCTCGCGCCCGAGATCAGCACGCGCGGCGGCATGCGCCGGCTGCGCTTCGAGGAGCGCGAACTGGCCGCGGTCGAGCTCGAGCCGATGCTGCCGCGCGGCGCGATCCCGCTGCGCTGGCTGCAGTTCAGCGAGTTCGCCGACTGGGGCGAGGTCGCCCGCTGGGCCGATGGCCTGTTCCCGGCCGACGAGCCGCTGCCGCCCGAGCTCGTGCCGCTGGTGCAGCGCTGGCTGCGCCTGCCGTCGCGCTCCGAGCAGGCCTCGCAGGCGCTGCAGTGGGTGCAGAGCGAGATCCGCTACTACTCGGTCTCGCTCGGCGAAAGCTCGCACCGGCCGCACGCGCCGGCCGAGGTGCTGCGCAACCGCTACGGCGACTGCAAGGACAAGTCCTTCCTGCTGATGCGCCTGCTGCAGTCGCTCGGCATCCCGGCGCGCGCCGTGCTGGCCTCGCTCGGCTCGCCACAGGGGCCGGCCAAGGTGCTGGCATCGCCACTGGCGTTCGACCACGTCGTCGTGCGCGCGGCGATCGATGGCCGCGAGGTCTACCTCGACCCGACGCGGCTCGGCCAGCGTGGCCCGGTCGAGCGCATGGGCCAGGGCCTCGAGGGCGCGAGCGTGCTGATCGTCGACGCGCGCGAGACCGGCGGCCTGGCCGTCGTGCAGTCGCCGAACCGGCGCGAGATCTTCCGCAACGAGCTGACCGAGAAGTTCCGGCTCGAATCCTTCGGCGCCGACGGCGAGCTCGAGACCCAGCAGCAGTTCACCGGCCTGACCGCCGAGACGCTGCGCCTGACCGTCGCGCGCCTCGACCCGCCGCGCCTGCAACGCCTGCTGCTGACGAACCTCGAACGGCGCTACCCCGGCGTCGCCCTCGTCGGCACGCCCGAGGTCAGCGACGACGTCGACCAGAACCGCATCACGGTCCGCGCCAGGTACACGATTCCAAAGCTCGCGAACCCGGCCGACGGCAACTGGGTCATGCGCTTTGTTCCCGCCAACATGCAGAACACGATCGCGGCGCCGCCGTCGCCGACGCGCAACTTCGCGCTGGCGTTGCCGGCGTTCCCGGTCACCGTGCTGTACAGCGCCGAGATGCAGTGGCCGAGCAGCGTCAGCGCGGTGCTCGACCCGAGCACGCAGCGCATCTCGAATCCCGCCTTCAGCGCCGAGGTGACGCGCAGCTTTCGGGGCAATGTCGCGAAGGCCGCACTGCGCTTCGAACCGCTGACGAGCAGCGTCGCCGCGAAGGACGTGCCGACGATGCTGACCGATGTGAAGACCATGGAACGCGCGATCGGCGGCGTGATGGTCGTCGCGCCGAACCAGGTCAAGAACGGCGGCTTCCTCGGCATCGGCCGCAAGACCCTGCAGGACAACCTGCTGGCGCGCGCGAAGGCGACCGTCGAGCGCACCGGCAAGGCGATCGGCGGCGGCCAGCTCGCCGGCGACGACCTCGCGCAGGCGCTGTGCCTGCGCTCCGAGGCGCAGATCGAACTTGGCAACAGCACCGACGCGCTGAAGGACGCGCAGGAGGCGGTGCGCCAGGCGCCGTCGCTCGGCGCGGCCTGGTTCTGCCAGGGCAGCGCGAACTGGGCGCGCGGCGACTTCACGGCCGCGTCGAACGACTTCGGCAAGGCGCTTGCGTTCGGCGCGAGCGCCGGCGATGTCTACTACCGCCGCGGCCAGGCGCGTTTCTTCGAAGGCAAGCTCGAGCAGGCCGCCGATGACTTCGCGAAGGCCGCCGCCGACCGGCCGGATGCGAACAGCAAGGCCTACGCGCAACTCTGGCAGGCCTGGACGCTGCAGCGCCTGAGCCGGCCGTTGCCTGCCGAACTGCAGGCGGCGGCGAACACCGATCCGAAGGGCACCTGGCCTGCCCCGGCCCTCGCGATGCTCGTCGGGCAGCTGGCGCCGGAGCAACTCGTCGAGCAGATCGCCCGCAAGGACGGCGACGATCGCGAGCTCGCGCTGGCAGAGGGTTGGTTCTACATCGGCGAATACCAGCTGAACCAGAAGCAGCCCGAGAAGGCACGCGACGCGTTCGAGAAGGCGCGTGCCGTGGGCATCACGCGCTACATCGAGCACGCGGCGGCGGGTTTCGAGTTGCAGCGGCTCGGCGCGAAGCCGTGACCGGGTCTGCGCAAACGCTCAGCCGGCGCCGCCCGGCCCGGCCAGCACAGTGATGCGCGCGCCCGCCAGGCTCACGACCTGGCCCGCGCGGATCTTGCAGGTCTTGCGCAGCTCCTGCCGACCGTCGACCTGCACGAGCCCGTCGGCGATCATCATCTTCGCGATGCCGCCGCTGGGCGCCAGGCCGGTCGCCTTCAGCAGCGCATCGAGCGTGATGTACTCGCCGCGCACAGCGAAGTCGATCGGCCGCATCACAAGTCCAGCTCGAATTCGCGCGCGAGCAGCGCGTACGACGTGCGTCGAACCGCCGGGTCATGGGCCCAGGTATTGATGACGATCTCGTCGAGCGCGAGCTCGGCGGCGAGCGCGCGCAGCTGCGCGCCGACTTGCGCGGCGGTCCCGACGAAGGCCTTGGCGCGCATCGCCTCGACGGTCGGCCACTCGTCGGCCGTGAAGCCGCGTGCGGCGATCGCATCGGGCGCCTGCAGCGGCCCGAGCACGCCACGCGCGCGGTCGACGCGCCAGCGTTCGCGGCCGAGCGCATGGTGTGCGGCGGCTTCGTGCGTGTCGGCCGCGAGCGCCCAGACACAGACGGTGGCCTGCGGCTCGGGATGCCGCTCGCTCGGCCGGTAGAGGCGCCGATACAGCGCGAGCGCTTCGTCCGCGCCCTGCCCGTCGACGAAGAAATACGCAAAGGCATACGGCAAACCGAAGTGCGCAGCGAGCTGCGCGCCGTAGTTCGAGCTGCCGAGGATCCAGACCTCCGGCGCGTCGGGCCCGAGCGGGTGCGCGGTCAGCCCCAAGTGCGCGGGCAGCGAGGTCCAGGCCTGCAGGTCGCGCACCTGCTCCGGGAAGTTTTCGGCCGCGCTGTGCGCGTTCGGGTTCAGCGCACGCGCAGTACGCATGTCGCCGCCCGGCGCGCGCCCGACGCCGAGGTCGATGCGGCCCGGCGCCAGCGCCTCGAGCACGCGGAACTGCTCGGCGACTTTCAGCGCGCTGTAGTGCGGCAGCATCACGCCGGCGCTGCCGATGCGGATGCGCGTCGTGCGTGCCGCGATCGCGGCCATCAGCATCTCGGGTGCGCTGCCGACGATCGTCGGCAGACCGTGGTGCTCGCTGACCCAGAAGCGCGCGTAGCCGAGTTGCTCGCAGTGCTGCGCGAGCGCCAGCGTGTCGCGAATCGCCGCGCCTTCGCTGCTGCCTTCGACCGAGACCGATTGATCGAGAACCGAGAGCTTCAGCATCGGTTTCATTGCGGATGCGTCGGGTCGATCCAGCGCACCGACTCCGGCTTCTCGACCGGCTCGATGTCGAGGTTCACCGCGACCGCTTCACCATCGCTGCGCACCAGCACGCACTCGAGCGCCTCGGTCGGGCTCGCGTTGATCTCCTGGTGCGGCACGTACGGCGGCACGTAGATGAAGTCGCCCGGGCCGGCCTCGGCGGTAAATTCGAGCGCGTCGCCCCAGCGCATCCGCGCGCGGCCCTTGACGACATAGATCACGCTTTCGAGCGGCCCGTGATGATGCGCGCCGGTCTTCGCGTTGGCGTGGATGTGCACCGTGCCGGCCCACAGCTTGCGCGCGCCGACCCGTGCAAAGTTGATCGCGGCCTGCCGGTCCATGCCGGGCGTCTGCGCGGTGTTCGGGTCGAGCTGGTCGGCACCGACGACACGCACGCCATCGTGCTTCCAGTGGGTCGGCGGCGCCGCGGATGAAGGGTCGGATGACATGCCCGCGTTCCTCGCGTGATTCGAATCTGCTGTCGATTCTGGACCACAGTGCGCAGCGCTGCAGGCAAGGGCAAATCAAGCAGTGGCATGAAACCGGCCCGTTTCGTGTACAGTCCGCTCCACAGTTATGCGCAAGACAGTGGTTGCTAGAGATTCTTCCCCTTACCTGCTGCGGTGCTCGGTTCCCGAGATTCCTCAACAGGCTTCGATAGAAATCCCCCAGATCGTTTCTTGAGTGTCGCTGCATGCGCCGCATGTGCTGCGCATTCTTTGAAGATAGATAGGATAGTTTTCCATGACGACCCAAACCGGTACCGTGAAGTGGTTCAACGAGAGCAAGGGCTTCGGCTTCATCGCTCAAGACGCGGGCGGCGCTGACCTGTTCGCCCACTTCCGTGACATCCAGGGCAATGGCTTCAAGACCCTGCTGGAAAACCAGCGCGTCGAATTCGAAGTCAAGCAAGGCCAGAAGGGCCTGCAGGCCGCGAACATTCGCGTGCTGTAAGGCGCGGGGCGCAAGCCCCGCAACCAGAAGAACCGCGGCGACCCCGCGGTTTTTTTTCGCCTGCGCCGGGTCCGGCGTCCGTCGCGTGGGTGACTCGGTGCGCGCAGCCTGCGCTCTAAGATTCGGAGCTCACTCCAGGAGACACAAGATGACCACCCTCGCCGCGCTCACGAACCACCAGATCCGCCTGAAGGCACGCCCGAACGGCCTGCCGACGCGCGATGGCTGGGATTTCACGACCGAGCCGGTGAACGAACCGGGCGAAGGCGGCGTGCTCGTCAAGACCCTCGCGATCTCGCTCGACCCGGCGATGCGCGGCTGGATGAACGAAGGCAAGAGCTACATCCCGCCGGTCGCGATCGGCGAGGTGATGCGCGCCGGCGGCGTCGGCGAGGTGATCGCCTCGAAGAACCCGGCGTTCCAGGTCGGCGATGTCGTCGGCTGCACCCCCGGCGTGCAGGCGTACTGCCTGATCGCGGCCGACCAGATCAAGCGCAACGGCCTGTTCAAGCTCGACCTGCGCCTGGGCACACCGACGCAGTGGCTCAACGTGCTCGGCATGCCCGGCATGACGGCGTATTTCGGCTTGCTGGACATCGGCATGCCGCAGCCGGGCGAGACCGTCGTCGTCTCGGGCGCGGCCGGTGCGGTCGGCCAGACGGTCGGCCAGCTCGCGAAGATCAAGGGCTGCCGCGTCGTCGGCATCGCCGGCGGCGCGGCGAAGTGCGATTGGGTCGTCAAGGAACTCGGCTTCGATGCCTGCATCGACTACAAGGCCGGCAACGTCAAGGCCGACCTGCGCGACGCCTGCCCGAAGGGCGTCGACATCTACTTCGACAACGTCGGCGGCGAGATTCTCGACATCGTGCTGACGCGCCTCGCGCGCAAGGCCCGCATCGTCATCTGCGGCGCGATCAGCCAGTACAACAACACGACGCCGGTGAAGGGCCCGGCGAACTACCTGTCGCTGCTCGTGAATCGCGCGCGCATGGAAGGCATGGTCGTGTTCGACTACACCGATCGCTTCCCGGTCGCGGTCGCCGAACTCGCCGGCCACCTGAAAGCCGGCCGCATGAAGAGCAAGGAAGACGTCGTCGAAGGGGGTCTGAACGCCTTCCCCGAGACGCTGCTGAAGCTGTTCAACGGCGAGAATTTCGGCAAGCTCGTGCTGCAGTTCGCCTGAAGCCCCCGCCGGCGCCGCGAAAGCGGCGCTGATCGGGGCTTCCCGGGCGCAGGGCGCCGCTAGACTGGACGGCCGGCGCCGCATCTCGCGCGCGCCGCGATGCCGGCCCCGATGATCGATCCGACCGCTTCACCACCGCCTGCAGCTCCGCTCCCCGAGGGCGTGCTCGCGGCGTGGCTGGGCCAGAGCCACGACCTGCTGGCGCTGACCGACGCGGACGGGCGCCTGCACTGGTGCAACCCGGCGTTCACGTTGGCGACCGGCCTGCGTGCGCCGGCCGAGCTGCTCAGCCTGGCACCGCCCGACTGGCATGACGGCTCCTCCCACGCCACGCTCGCGACCGCGCTGCGCGGCCAGACGCTCGGCACGGCGCCGCTCGAACTGCGCGCGGCGAACGGCAGCGCGTTGTGGGTCGACGTGCGCGTGACCCGCATCGGCACCGAGTGGCTCTGGACCCTGCGCGACTGCAGCGCGGCGCACGAGCTTGCCGCGCGTGCACAGCACCTGTCCGAACTGCTCGACATGGCGCAGGAATTCGGCCGTCTCGGCGTCTGGGAGCGCAACCTGGTCACCGGCGTGGGCCGCTGGGATCGCCACGTCTTCAGCTTCTGGGGCATGGAGCCGACCGGCGGTACGCCCGACTATGCCGCCGCGGCGGCTCGCATCCATCCCGACGACCAGAACACGACCTACGTCGATTCGATGCGCCGGGCCGGCCGCTACGCGCAGCGCTATCGCGTGATCCAGCCCGACGGCAGCATGCGCTGGATCCACTCGCAGTGGGAGGTCAAGCATTCGCCGCGGGGCGTGCCCGAACGCACGATCGGCATCATGGTCGACGACACCGAGGTCTACGAGCTCGCCCGCTCGCGCGACGTGGCCGCGGCCCAGCTGAAGCTCGCGACCGAGCTCGCCGACATCGTGATCTGGCGCCATGACCTGAAGACCGGCCGGGTCCACTACAACGACCACGGCTTCAAGGTGCTGGGCATCCCGTACCGGCCCGGCGGCGTCTCGCTGGCCGAGGCCCGCGCGCCGACGCACCCGGAAGACGTCGGCAAGCTCGCGGCCTCGACCGCGCATGCGATGAAGACCGGCGTGCCGATCGACGTCGAAGTGCGCCACCGGCGCCGCGACGGCGCGTGGCGCTACATGCTGGTGCGCCGCGTGATCGAGCGCGACGCGGCCGGCGAGGTCGTCGCGTTCGTCGGCATCACGCTCGACGTGACCGCGCAGGTCGAGCAGTCACGCCGCGCCGAGCAGCTCGCGTTGCGCCTCGAGGCCGCCGCCGAGGGCGCGCGCATCGGCATCTGGACCACCGTCGTCGGGACGCGCCGGACCGAATGGAACACGCAGATGTACGAGCTGTTCGACCTGGTCGGCGCCAGCAAGCCGCCGACGCTCGGGCAGTGGATCGGCCAGTGCGTGCACCCCGACGACACCGCGCGCGTGACGCAGACGACGCGCTCGTTCCTGCGCCACGAGACGCAGGCGTTCGAGATCGAGTTCCGCATCCGGATGCGCGACGGGCGCATCCGCTGGATGGTGCTGCGCGCCAATCTCGACCGCAGCGGCGTCGACCCGACGCGCGTGTTCGGCATCGCGATGGACGTGACCGAACGCCACGACGCGATTCATGCGCTGCACGCCGCCAGCGAACGCGCCGCACTGATTGCCCGCCACGCCGGCATCGGCACCTGGGAGTCCGACCAGGACGACGTGCCGGTGCTGTGGGACGAGCAGATGTGGCGCCTGCGCGGCCTCGCACCACGCCCGACCCCGCCGGCTCGAGGCGAGCGCCTCGGCCTCGTCCACCCCGACGACCGGGCCCGCGTGATCGGTGCCAACCCCGGGTCGATCGGCGGCCAGGCCGCCTACGAGTTCCGCATCCGGTTGCCCGACGGCAGCCAGCGCTGGATCGCGTCGCGCTCGGCCGCGCTGCACGACGAGCATGGCAGGGTGATCCGCCGGGTCGGCGTGAACTGGGACATCACCGAGGCGAAGAACGCCGACCTCGCGCGCCAGCAGGTGCTGCTGGCCGAGCGCGAGAGCCTGGCGAAGTCGCAATTCCTGTCGCGCATGAGCCATGAGCTGCGCACGCCGCTGAACGCGGTGCTCGGCTTCACGCAGCTGCTGCAGCTCGAAGCCGGCACGGGCACCTTGGCCAGCCAGTCTGCCAAGCTCGACCACATCCGCGCCGCCGGCGAGCACCTGCTCACGCTGATCGACGATGCGCTCGACCTCTCGAGCCTGCAGGCCGGCATGCTGCGGCTCGAACTGCAGCCCGTGTCGATGGCGGCCGCAGTCGCGCAGACACTGCCGCTGGTCGACGCGCTCGCGGCCACGCACGGCACCACGCTGCACCACGGCGCGCTCGACGGCGCCGTGCTCGCCGACCCGACCCGGCTGCGCCAGGTGCTGCTGAACCTGCTGACGAACGCGATCAAGTACAACCGCGCAGGCGGCCAGGTGCTCGTCGACAGCGCGGTCGACCACGACACCGTTCGCTTCAGCGTGCGCGACACCGGCCGCGGTCTGCGGCCCGAGCAAGTGGCACACCTGTTCGAGCCCTTCAACCGGTTCGGTGTCGAGAGCGAAGGCATCGACGGTTCGGGCATCGGGCTGACGATCGTGAAGGCGCTGGTCGAGGGCATGGGCGGGCGCATCGGCGTCACCAGCCAGGCGGGGCGCGGCACGGTGTTCGAGGTCACGCTGCCGCTGGCACCGGCACCAGCACCGGCGGCCGCATCGCACGCCGCGGCGCCGCCCGCGCGCGTACCGATCCCGCGGCTGCGTTCCGGCCAGGTGCTCTACATCGAGGACAACCACGTCAACGTGCTGCTCGTCGAAGAGCTGGTGAAGAGCCTGTCGGGGCTGCGTATCGTCTCCGAGGCGACCGGCGCGGGCGGCGTCGCGCGTGCCCACGCGTTGCGACCGGACCTGATCCTGATCGACATGCAGCTGCCCGACTTCGACGGCTTCGAGGTGCTGCGCCGCCTGCGCGACCAGCCGGAGACCGCTTTGATCCCGTGCATCGCGCTGTCGGCGAACGCGATGCCCGCCGACATCGAGCGCGGCCTGGCCGCCGGCTTCAACGACTACTGGACCAAGCCGATCAAGTTCAAGGCTTTTCTCGATGCGCTCGACGAGCGCTTCCCGGTGTCAGGGGCCGGTCACTGATCCTGCGGCACGAGGCCGCGCTGCCTCAGCATCGGCAGCGGCGTCGGCCCGCGGCCGCGGAACGCGCGGTACGCCGCCGAGGGTTCGATCGAGTTGCCGGTCGAGTAGATGAACTCGCGCAGGCGCTGCGCGACCGCCGCGTCGAACGGGCTGCCGGCTTCCTTGAACGCGTCGAAGCCGTCGGCATCGAGCACCTCGGCCCACAGGTAGACGTAGTAGCCCGCGGCATAGCCGGAGCCCGCAAACAGGTGCTGGAAATGCGTCAGCCGGTGGTTCAGCCCGACCACCGCCGGCGCACCGATGCGCGCCAGCTCGGCGCGCTCGAACTCGACCACGTCGGGCGCTTCGGCGTCGGTCAGCGCGTGCGCCGCCATGTCGACGAGCGCCGAGGCGGTGTAGCGGACCGTCTCGTAGCCCTGGTTGAACAGGCGCGCGTCGTGCAGCTTCGCGATCAGCGCGTCGGGAATCGCCTCGCCGGTCAGGTAGTGGCGCGCATGGCGCTTCAGCACCTCGGGTTCGGCCAGCCAGTGCTCGAAGATCTGCGACGGCAGCTCGACGAAGTCGCGCAGCACGCTGGTGCCCGAGACGCGCTCGTAGGTCACGTTCGACAGCAGCCCGTGCAGCCCGTGGCCGAACTCGTGGAACAGCGTGCTCGCGTCGTCGAAGCTGAGCAGCGTCGGCTCGCCCGGCGCGCCCTTCGCGAAGTTGTTGTTGTTGATGATGATCGGCAGCGCATCGATGCCCGCGCTGCGCGACTGCTTGCGAAACGAGCTCATCCACGCACCGCTGCGCTTGCTGGCGCGCGCGAAGTTGTCGTGCAGGAACACGCCGATCGGCGCGGCATCGGCGCCGCGCACCTCGTAGACCTTGACATCCGGGTGGTACGCGCGAATTTCGGGCCTGGCGACGAAGGTGATGCCGAACAGGCGCTGCGCGCAGTCGAACACGGCCTCGACCATGCGATCGAGCGGGAAGTACGGCTTGACGACCGCCTCGTCGAGCTCGTAACGCAGCTGGCGCACCTTCTCGGCGTAGAAACGCCAATCCCAGGGCTCGAGCGGCGCGGCCTCGCCGCGCGACAGCGCGAGCGCCTTCAGCGCCGCGAGCTCTTCGGCGGCACGCGCCTTCGCCGGCTCCCAGACCTGCGTCAGCAGCGCCGTCACGGCCGCCTGCTGCCCGGCCATCGTGTCGGTCAGCGCGTAGTCGGCGTAGCTCGCGAAGCCGTGCAGCCGCGCCTGCTCGTTGCGCAGCGTCAGGATCTCGCGTGCGACCGGCCGGTTGTCGTGCTCGCCGGCGTGCTCGCCGCGGCTCGTCCAGGCGCGCCAGGCCTGCTCGCGCAGATCGCGCCGCTCGGAGAAGGTCAGGAACGGCACGATGTGCGATCGCGACAGCGTCACGAGCAGGCCGTCGTCGATGCCGCGCTCGCGCGCAGCCTGCTTCAATGCAGCCTGCACGAAGTCCGGCAGGCCGGCCGCCTCGGCCTCGCCGCGCAGCACGAGGCGAAAACCCGACTCGTCGGCGAGCACGTTCTGCCCGAAGCGCGTCGTCAATTCGGCCAGGCGCTCCATGACCTGCGCATAGCGCTTCTGCTCGGCTGCACCGAGCTTGGCGCCGGCGCGCACGAAGTCGAAATGAAAGCGCTCGAGCACGCGCTTCTGCTCGGGCGTCAGCGGCAGCGTTTCGCGCTGGGCGTGCAGTGCGTCGACGCGCGCGAACAGGCCGCGGTGCATCGACACCGCACTGCGGTGCGCCGCGAGCAGCGGGGCCATGCGCATCTCGACCGCCTGCAACGCCGGCGAGGTCTCGCTCGACGTGAGGTTGAAGAACAGCCCCTCGATGCGCCGCAGCAGCCGCGCGCCGCAGTCCATCGCGGCGATCGTGTTCTCGAAGCTCGGCGGGCGCGGATCGGCGGCGATCGCGTCGATCTCGCCGAGTTGCTCCTGCAGCGCCAGCGCGAACGCCGGTTCGAAATGTTCCGCCCGCACGGCCTCGAAGGGCGGCAGCTCGTACGGGGTCTCCCACGGCTGCAGAAGGGGGTTGCTCGTGGCAGGTGACATGGCGCTTCTCGGGGTGGGAGAAGCGCGGATTCTAGGGCTCGACCGAGCTGCCGCGGGTCGGTGCGGCGCGCCCGCCGAACCACAGCGGGCGGGCGTTCGTCACGGCTTGGGCCGAAATCATTTGCCCTTCTTGATCGCGGCCTCGTCTTCCTCGAAGTAGCGGCGGTTGCTGCAGGACTGGCCGAACGTGGCGTGCGCGGCCTGGTTCGCGTCGACCCGGCCGTTGAACGCGGTGACGCGCGCCTGGTACGCGTCGATCTGCTTGTCGCGCCCCTGCACGGCCTCGTTGTAGGCCGCGATCGCCTCGGCGTTCGTGCGGTCGACGGTCTCGAGCTGGCTCTTCAGCGTGTCGCCGGCGCGCGTGATCTGCTCCTTCTGCGCGGCGATCGTGGCCTGCTCGGCGAGCAGCTCGCCGTCATCGGCCTTGACCTTGTCGCGCTGCGCGATACAGCTGCGCAGCTGCTCCTTGGTCAGGTAGGCGCCGCTCGCCTTGTCGCCGAAGCCGCCCTCCTTCTTCGCCGGCTTGTCGGCGGCACAGGCGACCCCGGTGGCGAGGACGAACGGCAGCAGGATCAGCAGGGAACGGGTCGGATGGCGCATGGCGGTCGGCAACGGAACACAAAACGAGGCCGGCATCATGCCACCGGTTCGCGCATCGTCACGAACTCCTCGGCGGCGGTCGGGTGAATGCCGATCGTCGAGTCGAACACCGCCTTGGTCGCGCCGGCGCGCAGCGCGACCGCGAAGCCCTGGATCGTCTCGCCGGCATCGGCGCCGACCATGTGCAGGCCGACGACGCGGTCGGTCGCCGCATCGACGACCAGCTTCATCAGCGTGCGCTCGGTGCTGCCCGACAGGGTGTGGCGCAGCGCCTTGAACTCGCTGCGGAAGATGCGCACGTCGCCAAGCCGCGCGCGCGCCTGCGCCTCCGAGAGCCCGACGCTGCCGACGCTCGGGTGCGTGAACACCGCGGTCGGGATCATCTCGTAGTCGACCGCCCGCCTGCCCGCGTCGAACAGATGATCGACCAGCGCCATCGCCTCGGCCAGCGCGACCGGCGTCAGGTGGACGCGGTCGATCACGTCGCCGACCGCATGGAGGCTCGGCAGGTTGCTCGCGTAGTGCGCGTCGACCAGCACCGCGCCGTTCGCGGCGAGCTTCACGCCGAGCTCGGCCAGGCCGAGGCCCGCGGTGTTCGGCTGCCGGCCGGTCGCATAGAGCACCTGGTCGGCGAGCCGCGTGCCGCCGTCGCGCAGGCTGACGCGCAGGCGCCCGCCGGGCTCGCGCGCGATGCGCTCGACATCGCTGTGCGTGTGCAGGTCGATCCCCTTCTTGCGCATCTCGGTGGCGACGAATTCACTCACGTCGGCATCGAAGCCGCGCAGCACCTGCGCACCGCGGTACAGCTGCGTGACCTGCGCGCCGAGGCCGCGAAAGATCGACGCGAACTCGCAGGCGATGTAGCCGCCGCCGACGACGACCAGGTGCTGCGGGAACGTCGGCAGGTCGAAGATCTCGTCCGAGGTGATCGCCAGTTCGGAACCGGGGAACGGCGGCACGACCGGCCGGCCGCCGGTCGCGACCAGGATGTGCTTCGCGGCATGGCGCACGCCGTCGACCTCGACATCGTTCGCGCCGGTCACGCGTGCCCAGCCGCGCAGGATGCGAACGCCGGCATCGGTCAGCAGCTTCGCGTAGATCGCGTTCAGGCGGCCGATCTCGAGCGCGCGGTTCGCCTTCAGCTGCGCCCAGTCGAGCACCGGCGCGGCCGCGGACCAGCCGTAGCCGTGCGACTCCTCGAACGCCTCGGCGTAGTGGGCCGCGAAGCTGTAGAGCTTCTTCGGGATGCAGCCTAGGTTGACGCAGGTGCCGCCGAGCGGCGCCGCGTCCGCCACCGCGACACGCGCGCCGCGCAGCGCCGCCATGCGCGCGGCGCGCACGCCGCCGCTGCCGGCGCCGATCACGAACAGGTCGAAAGGCGATTCACTCATGCGCGGGCTCCGGCGGCGGGATGCGGGCGGCCGGCTCAGCCGAGCGCCTTCTGCAGGGCTTGCGCGACCAGCGCATTGACGCCGCCCTCGAAGGTCGCGGCGCGCTCGTGCAGTCGCTTGACCAGTTCGGCCGGCAACTTGCAGGCGAACGGCACGAGCCCGGCCGCGGCATCGCGGCGGCGCTGCTCGCGCTTGTCGACGGCCTCGGCCGCGCCCTGCGCGAAACGGTCCGGCACGCCGGCGGATTTCATGCGGCCGTCGAGCTTCTTCGCGAGGTGTTTGACGAGATCGGTCTTCTTCATGCTCATGGCGGGCCCTGTGCGGATGGTCGTTCGACGAATGGCGCGATTGTCTCGCGCTCCGCGGCCCGGCGCAGGCCTCTGGTCTAATCGGCCGCTTCCCTTTCGGCGCAGACCCCCACCCATGGCCATCAAGGCGATCATCTACAAGGCGAACCTGCAGATCGCCGACATGGACCGCAACGTCTATGTCGACCACGCGGTGACGATCGCGCGGCATCCGTCCGAGACCGACGAACGCATGATGATCCGCCTGCTCGCGCTGGCGCTGAACCTCCCGGTCGACCCGAATCACGGCATGCTCGAACTCGCGAAAGACCTCTGGGAAGCCGACGAGCCCGCGCTCTGGCACAAGGACCTGACCGGCGAGCTCAAGCACTGGGTCGAGATCGGCCAGCCCGACGACAAGCGCCTGATGAAGGCCAGCGGCCGCGCCGACCGCGTCGGTGTCTACAGCTTCAGCCAGAGCACGCCGATCTGGTGGGCCGGCATCGCGACGAAGATCACCCGCGCCAGCAACATCGCGGTCTGGCAGATCGACGCCGCGCAGAGCCAGGCGCTCGCCACGCTCGCCCAGCGCAGCATGCAGCTGCAGATCAGCGTGCAGGACGGCACCGCCTACCTCGGCGACGGCGAGCGCTCGGTCGAGATCACGCCGATCCGGCTGAACCCACGCTGAACCTGCGCCGGGCAAGGCGTTTCCGGCCTCGTCCACAATCGCGGCGTCGAGTTCTCCTTCACCGAACCGCAGGCGCCCCCATGGCCGAGACCGCAGCCCCGACATCACCCGATCCGATCGACCCGTTCCTGTGGCTCGAGGACGTGCTCGGCGACGCGGCGCTGGGCTGGGTCCGCGAGCGCAACGTGGAGTCGCAGCGCGTGCTGCAGGCACGGCCCGAGTACGAGCCGATCCGCGCCGCGCTGCTCGAGATGATGAACTCGAAGGAGCGCATCCCGCAGATCTCGCGCCGCGGCGACTTCTTCTACAACCTGTGGCAGGACGAGACCCACAAGCGCGGCCTGTGGCGCCGCACGGGCTTCGACGACTACCGCCGGCCCGAACCCGCCTGGGAGACCGTGCTCGACCTCGACGCGCTCGCCGCCGCCGAGGGCGAGAACTGGGTCTGGGGCGGCGCGGTCGGGCTGCCGCCGACGCATGGGCGGGTGTTGATCTCGCTGTCGCGCGGCGGCGCCGATGCCACGGTCGTGCGCGAGTTCGACACGGTCGCGAAGGCCTTCGTCGACGGCGGGTTCGCCCTGCCCGAAGCGAAGTCGGACGTCGACTGGATCGACGCCGACACGCTCTACGTCGGCACCGACTTCGGGCCCGGATCGATGACGAGTTCCGGCTACCCGCGCATCGTCAAGCGCTGGGCGCGCGGCACGCCGCTCGAGAGCGCGACGACGGTGTTCGAGGTCCGGCCCGACGACATGACCGCGGCGGTGTCGGTCGATGCGACGCCCGGCCACGAGCGCACGCTGTTCGTGCGCATGATCGACTTCTACACGCGCCAGTACTTCCTGCTGCGCGGCGCCGAGCAGCACCTGCTCGACGTGCCCGGCGACGCGTCGATCGCGTTCTGGAACAGCGCCGGCGCCCCCGAGGACACCTTGCTGATCGAGCTGCGCAGCACGTGGAGCGTTGCCGGCCAGACCTTCCCGAGCGGCGCGCTGCTCGCCGCCGATGCTGGCGCCTACCTTGCCGGCGAGCGCCGCTTCGAGGCGCTGTTCACGCCGACCGCGACGCGTTCGCTGGCCGGCTACACGACGACGCGCAGCCACCTCGTCGTCAACGTGCTCGACAACGTCGCGAGCCGGCTCGAGGAGTGGCGGCGCTCGGCGCGCGGCTTCACGAAACGCGACATCGCCGCACCCTTCCCCGGCACGCTCGGTGCGAGCGGCCTGCACGACACGATGCGCGCCGACGACCCGCTCGCCGAGCACTACCTGCTCAGCTACAGCGACTTCCTGACACCCGACACGCTGTGGCTCGGGCAGACCGGCAGCGATGCACGCGCGACGCTGAAATCGCAGCCGGCGCGCTTCGACGCCAGCGGCATGCACGTCGACCAGTTCTTCGCGACCAGTGTCGACGGCACGCAGGTGCCCTACTTCGTGATCTGGCCCAGCGGCGTGAGTGACGCGTGGCCGGCCGACGGCAGCACGCCGACGCTGCTGTACGGCTACGGCGGCTTCGAGATCTCGATGCAGCCGAGCTACCGCGCCGGCTACGGCCGCGGCTGGCTCGCGCGCGGCGGTGCACTCGTGATCGCGAACATCCGCGGCGGCGGCGAGTACGGCCCGGCCTGGCACCAGGCGGCGCTGAAGGCCCGCAAGCAACGCAGCTACGACGACTTCATCGCGGTCGCCGAAGACCTGATCGCGCGCCGCATCACGAGCCCGCAGCGCCTCGGCATCGAGGGCGGCAGCAACGGCGGGCTGCTCGTCGGCGCGAGCGTCACGCAGCGCCCCGAGCTGTTCGGCGCCGTCGTCTGCAGCGTGCCGCTGCTCGACATGCGGCGCTATCACCGCCTGCTGGCCGGCGCCTCGTGGATGGCCGAGTACGGCGACCCGGATGCGCCCGACGAGTGGGCCTTCATCTCGAAGTACAGCCCGTACCAGAACCTGAAGCCCGGCGCGGCGTACCCGGAAGTGCTGTTCACGACCTCGACCCGAGACGACCGCGTCCACCCCGGTCACGCCCGCAAGATGGCCGCGAAGATGCTCGCGCAGGGCCACCCGGTGCTGTACTACGAGAACATCGAAGGCGGCCACGGCGGCGCCGCCGACAACGAGCAGCGCGCGCACGTGCAGGCGCTCGAGATGAGCTACCTGTGGCGCCAGCTCGGCAGGCCATCATGAGCGGCGCCGCGAGCGCCACCGGCGCGTTACTGGCCGAGGCGCAGGCGGTGCTCGACTTCTGGTTCGGCGCGGTCGGCAGCCCCGAGCACGGCACCCTGCGCGAGTTCTGGTTCCGCAAGAGCGAGGCGACCGATCGCGAGATCGCGCAACGCTTCGGCGCGCTGATCGAGCGCGCGCTGCGCGGCGAGCTCGCCGACTGGGCCGCGCACCCGGCCGGCGCGCTCGCGCAGATCCTGCTGCTCGACCAGTTCACCCGCAACACCTGGCGCGACACGCCGCGCGCGTTCGCCGGCGACGCGCGTGCGTTGCGCGCCGCCACCGCGATGGTCGGCGCGCGCCAGGACGAAGCCCTGCCGCCGGCGCAGCGCAGCTTCGTCTACCTGCCGTTCGAGCATGCCGAAGGCCTCGCGATGCAGGACGAGGCGGTGCGCCTGTTCACGCGCCTCGCCGCCGAGGCGCCCGAGATGCGCGACATGCTCGCCTACGCCCACAGGCATCGAGCGGTGGTGCAACGCTTCGGCCGCTTCCCGCATCGCAACGAGACACTGGGCCGACAATCCACGGCCGAGGAATTGGCCTTTCTGCGCGAGCCCGGCTCGCGCTTCTGATTCATCGAGGTGACCCGGATGCGCTACACGGAACCCAAGGACCGCAGCGCCGAGCTGCTGCGCGTGGCACTCGGCCACATGGGTCGCCACGAGGCGGCGTTCAACCCGGTCACGTTCACGCTCTGGTACGAGTACGCTGCCGGCATCAACGCCGGCCTCCACGCGGCGATCGAGCAATTGCTTCAGGCCAACGCGACGATCGACGACGCAAGCGTCGCGCGGCTCTACCAGGACCACATCGTGGCGGGCAACGCGGCGGCCGTGCAGCGCATTGGCGGTGAACTGAACAAGGTGATGACGCGCATCGCGAGTTCGGCCTCGCACACCGGCACGCGTGCCGGCCTGTTCGGCGCGCAGCTCGACGGCCTCTCGGCCGCGCTGCGCTCGAACGATGTCGCGGCGCTCTCGCCGCAGCTCGACGAGGCGCTCGCCGGCACCGCCGAGATGAAGCACTCGGCCGATGCGCTGCAGCAGCAGGTCAGCGCGAGCCAGACCGAGATCGCGCGGCTGCGCACCGACCTCGACCGCGCCCGCGGCGAGGCGCTGCTCGACCCGCTGACCGGCCTGCTGAACCGCAAGGGCTTCGACCAGCGCATCGCCGCGCTGCTGCACGAGCCGCCCGGCGCGGGCCGCCAGCATTGCCTGGTGATGCTCGACATCGATCACTTCAAGAAGGTCAACGACGCGCACGGCCACGTGATGGGCGACCGCGTGATCCAGGGCCTCGGCGAGATCCTGCGCGACAGCGTCGCGCACGACGGCCATGCGGCGGCGCGCTACGGCGGCGAGGAATTCGCGATCGTGCTGCCGCACAGCACGCTGACCGACGCGCAGCAGCTCGCCGAGCAGGTGCGGCTGCGCGCGAAGGCGATGAAGATCCGCAACCGCAACACGCAGGAAGTGCTGTTCAGCGTGACGATCTCCGGCGGCGTCGCCGCGCTGCACGACGGCGACGACGCGCAGGCGCTGATCGCACGTGCCGACGGCGCGCTGTACGGCTCGAAGAACACCGGCCGCGACCGCGTCGGCTGCGGCTGAGCGAGGCGGCCGGTGCGCGCCGAGGTCGTCGCGGTCTGCGCCGGCGCCGCGCATGATTTCAGCAAGCCCGTGCGTGCATCGATTCGGCTGCTGGCCGGCCTCGGCGTGCAGGGCGACGCCCACCTCGGTGTCACGGTGCAGCATCGCTCGCGCGTCGCGATCGACCCGACGCAACCGAACCTGCGCCAGCTGCACCTGGTCCACGCCGAACTGCTCGACGAATTGCGCGATGCCGGCTTCGAGATCGGGCCGGGCCAGATCGGCGAGAACCTCACGACGCGCGGCATCGCGCTGCTCGACCTGCCGCGCGGCGCCCGCCTGCGGATCGGCGCCAGCGCGGTCGTCGAGGTCACCGGCCTGCGCAACCCCTGCGCCCAGCTCGATCGCTTCCGGCCCGGCCTGATGGCCGCGACGCTGGGCCGCGCCGCCGACGGCACGCTGCTGCGCAAGGCCGGCGTGATGGCGATCGTGCTCGCGGGCGGCGACGTGCGCGCCGGCGATGCGATTCGCGTCGAGCACCCCGCAGGGGCACACTTGCCGCTGGAGCGCGTTTGACGACGAGGAGACGAGCGATGACGAAGCCCCTGGTCGCAGCCCTGGCGCTGCTGTTCGCAAGCACCGGCGTCGTGGCCCAGGCCAGCGGCGCGCAACGCCTCGCCTGGTTGCAAGGCTGCTGGGCGCTGAACAGCCCCGAGCGCACGGTCGAGGAGCAATGGATGGCGCCGCGCGCCGGCAGCCTGCTCGGCATGAGCCGCACGCTGCGCGGCGGCAAGCTCGCGGCCTACGAATCGGTGCTGCTGCGCGAGCGCGACGAGCGCTTCGAGTACGTCGTCAGCCCATCGGGCCGGGCGGCGACGGTGTTCACGTCGACGACGGTCGGCGACAGCAGCATCGTGTTCGAGAACCTGCAGCACGACTTCCCGCAGCGCGTGGCCTACGAGCGCCGCGGTGCGGTGCTGCAGGCCTGGATCGAGGGACCGATGAACGGGCAGACGAAGCGCATCGAGTACGCGTACCAGCGCGTGTCGTGCGGCGGCGTCGACTGATCTTGGTCGTTGGGCCCCCTTTCTCCGCCGAGGATGTCTTCGCAGAAGCGCGCCGCATTGCCCCGTGAAGCAAGCGCGCTTCACGAGAGAGACTCGCTCCGAGTTGCTGGCTCAGACTGCCTACTACGAGACCATCCGTAAAGGTCTCGTACTGGCTGAGTCGTGTCCCGAGGAGTGACGGCTGACCCCTCGGTCAATCGGTCAGGCGCCCCAGCTTCAGCCGCAGCACGCGGTCGCAACGCGCCGCGAGGCCGGGGTCGTGGGTGACGACGACGAAGGCCATGCCCCGGTCGCGCGCCAGCTTCAGCATCAGCGCGAAGACGCCGTCGGCGGTCTCGCGATCGAGGTTGCCGGTCGGCTCGTCGGCGAGCACGCAGTCCGGCGCACCTGCCAGCGCACGCGCGATCGCGACGCGCTGGCGCTCGCCGCCCGAGAGCTGCGAGGGCCGGTGCTGCACCCGGTCGGCGAGGCCGACCTGCGCCAGCACCTCGCGCGCGCGCTCGCGCGCCTCGGGCTTCGTCTGGCGGCGGATGCGCAGCGGCATCGCGACGTTGTCGAGCGCGGTGAACTCGGGCAGCAGGTGGTGGAACTGGTAGATGAAGCCGAGGTGCCGGTTGCGCCAGTCGCCCTGCATCGCCGCGGTCATGCCGGCGAAATCGTGGCCGGCGAGCTCGACCTGGCCGCCGCTCGGCGCCTCGAGCCCGCCCATCAGGTGCAGCAAGGTACTCTTGCCCGAGCCCGACGCGCCGACGACGGCGATCGTCTCGCCGCGCCGCACCGTCAGGTCGACGCCTTGCAGCACGTGAACGTCGAGCGCGGCGTCGCCGCTGTGCTCGATGAAGCGTTTGTGCAGGCCGGTGGCCTGGATCACCACCTCATTCATACCTGAGCGCCTCGGCGGGTTGAACGCGGCTCGCGCGCCAGCTCGGGTAGAGCGTCGCGATGAACGACAGCAGCAGCGAGATCACGACGATCGGCGCGATGTCGGCGGCCTGCGGGTCGCTCGGCATGCGGCTGATCAGGTACACGCTCGACGGCAGGAAGCTGACGCGCAGCAGCGCCTCGATGCCCGCCACCAGCGTGCCGACGTTGAACGCGATCAGCAGCCCGAACAGCACGCCGGCCAGCGTGCCGATGATCCCCGACAGCGCGCCCTGCACCATGAAGATCCCCATCACCGAACGCGGGCTCGCGCCGAGCGTGCGCAGGATCGCGATGTCGGCCTGCTTGTCGGTGACCGTCATCACCAAGGTCGAGACCAGGTTGAACGCGGCGACCGCGACGATCAGGGTCAGGATGATGAACATCAGGCGCTTCTCGAGCTCGACCGCCGAGAACCAGTTGCTGTTCGTGCGCGTCCAGTCGCGCACCGCGAACTGCGGCCCGAGCGCATCCTGCAACTGGCTGCCGACGCTGCGCGCATCGTTCTGGCTCGTCAGGCGCAGCTGCACGCCGGTCGGGCCGTCGGTGCGGAACAGCTTGGCCGCGTCGTCCAGGTGCACCAGCGCCAGCGTGCTGTCGTATTCGTAATGGCCGGCGTTGAAGGTGCCGACGACGGTCAGCCGCTTGGTGCGCGGGATCGCACCGGCCGGCGTGACCTGCCCGCCCGGCAGCACGACGGTGACCTTGTCGCCCTCGCCCACCCCCAGCGCACGCGCGAGCTCGATGCCGAGCACGGCGTTCCATTCGCCGGGCACGAGGCGCGCGAGCACGGTGTCCTTCAGCTGCGCCGCGACGGCCGTGACCGTCGCCTCGTCGTTCGGCGAGATGCCGCGCACGATCGCGCCATGGATGTTGTCGTCGCCGCGCGTGATCAGCGCCTGCGCCGCGACGAACGGCGCCGCGCCGACGACCTGCGCGCCCGCCTCGGGCACGGCCTTGACCTTCGCGAGCGTCGCGCGCCAGTCGGGCAGCGCGTTGCCGTCGGCGCTGAGCACCTCGACGTGCGGGATCACCGACAGCATCCGGTCCTGCACCTCCTTGCGGAAGCCGTTCATCACCGACAGCACGATGATCAGCGCCGCGACGCCGAGCGCAATGCCGAGCATCGAGACGCCCGAGATGAACGAGATGAAGCGGTTGCGGCGCCCGGCGCGGCCGGCGCGCGTGTAGCGCCAGCCGATCTGCAATTCATAGGGCCAGTTCATGGGGACCGGATGCTACAGGACGGTGCGCGCGTCGAATCGCGGCGAGCACCCGCCGGGCCGCGCCGGATCGCACCGGATAATTGCTCGCATGCACTTGCTGATCCCTTTCGCGTCGGCGCTGTCCGAGGCCGCGCCGCACGTGCTGCGCGATCTGGCGCTGCCGAACCTGGCGTCGCTGCTGGCCCGGCTGACGCTGACCCGGCGCGACGACGCGGATGCCCACCGGCTGTCGCCGCCGCACGAGCGCGCGCTCGCCGCGGCGGCCGACTGGCACGGCAGCGACGGCTGCCTCCCGTTCGCGGCGCGCGCCGCCGTGGCCGACGGCATCGAGGTCGGCGATCTCGCCTGGGGCCTCGTGACGCCGAGCCACTGGCACGTCGGCCACGACCACGTGACGCTCCTCGACCCCGACGCGCTCGAGCTCGACGCGGCCGAATCGCGCGCCGCATTCGATGCGGTGCGCGCGCTGTTCGAGAGCGAAGGCTTTCGCCTCGAATGGGGCGCGCCGCTGCGCTGGTACGTGGCGCACGAGAGCCTCGCCGAGCTGCCCTGCGCATCGCTCGACCGCGTGATCGGGCGCGACGTCGAGCTCTGGATGCGCGGCAGCGAGGCGCGCAGCGAAGCCGCTCGACGCGTACGGCGCCTGCAGAGCGAACTGCAGCTGCTGCTCTACCCGCATGCGCTGAACGATGCGCGCGAACAGCGCGGCGCATTGACCGTGAATTCGTTCTGGCTCAGTGGCTGCGGGCCCGCGCAGCCCGAGGCCGGCGAGCCGGTCGAGGTCGACACGGCGCTGCGCGCGCCGCTGCTCGCCGGCGACTGGGCCGCGTGGTCCGAGGCCTGGCAGGCGCTCGATCGCGGCGCGATCGCCGACCTGCTCGCCGCGGTGCGCGCCGGGCGAACCGTCGCGTTGACCTTGTGCGGCGAGCGCAGTGCGCACCGCTTCGAGAACGCGCCGCGCTCGCTGTGGCGCAAGCTCGGCAGCCGCTGGTCGGCGCCGGCGCCGCACGCGCTGCTGGAGGCGCTTTGATGGCCGCCCCGCATGCGCCGACGATCCAGCTGCGCGACGCGCCGCCGCGCGCCGTCTGGGCGCTCGAGCAGGCCGGCGTGCCGCCGCTGCTCGCGCGCCTGTACGCGGGCCGCGGCGTGCGTGCCGCGGACGAACTCGACGACGGCCTCGCGCGCCTGCTGCCGCCCGCCGACCTGCTCGGCGTGCAGGCCGCCGCGCGCTTCCTCGCCGACGCGCTGGCCGCGCAGCGCCGCATCTGCGTCGTCGCCGACTACGACTGCGATGGCGCGACCGCCTGCGCCGTCGCGCTGCGCGGCCTGCGCCTGCTCGGCGCGGCCGAGGGCTCGCTGCACTACGTCGTGCCCGACCGTGCGGTGCACGGCTACGGGCTGACGCCGGCCATCGTCGACCTCGCGAGCGCGCTGCGGCCCGATGTGCTGCTGACGGTCGACAACGGCATCGCGAGCCTGCAGGGCGTCGCGCACGCGCGCGCGCTCGGCATCGCGGTGCTCGTGACCGACCACCACCTGCCGGCGCGGGTCGACGACGCGATCGTGCTGCCCGACGCGAACGTGATCGTGAACCCGAACCAGCCCGGCTGCGGCTTCGCGAGCAAGAACCTCGCCGGCGTCGGCGTGATCTTCTACGTGCTGCTCGCGCTGCGCGCCGAGCTGCGCGAGCGCGGCGTGTTCGCGGTCGGCGCGCAGCCGCGGCTCGACGCCCTGCTCGACCTGGTCGCGCTCGGCACGGTCGCCGATGTCGTGCGGCTCGACGCGAACAACCGCCGCCTCGTCGCGCAGGGCCTGCGGCGCATCCGCGCCGGCCAGATGCAGCCGGGCGTCGCTGCGCTGTTCCGCGCCGCGGCGCGCGACCCGCGGCGCGCGAGCGGCTTCGACTTCGGCTTCGCGCTCGGGCCGCGCATCAACGCGGCCGGCCGGCTCTCGGACATGACGCTCGGCATCGAGTGCCTGCTGACCGACGATCCGGCGCGCGCGGCCGAACTCGCCGGCCTGCTCGACACGATCAACCGCGAGCGGCGCGATGTCGAATCCGGCATGCGCGAACAGGCCGAGGCGATGCTCGAACGGCTGCTGCAGGCCGACGCTGCCGGCACGCCGACCGTGAAGATGGCCAGCGCGCTCGCGATCTTCGACGAGAGCTTCCACGAAGGCGTGGTCGGCATCGTCGCGTCGCGCCTGAAGGACCGCGTGCACCGCCCGACCTTCGTGTTCGCGCGGGGGCAGGACGGCCTGCTGAAGGGCTCGGGCCGATCGATCCCGGGCTTTCATCTGCGCGACGCGCTCGACCTGCTCAGCAAGCGCCACCCCGAGGTGCTCGTGCGCTTCGGCGGCCACGCGATGGCAGCCGGCTGCACGCTCGCCCAGGCGCACTTCGAGACCTTCGACGCCGCGTTCCAGCAGATCGCGAGCGAGTGGCTCGACGCCGCGACCTTGTCGCGCACGCTGCTCAGCGACGGCCCGCTCGGCATCGAGCACTTCAACGCGCCGACGGTGCGCGCGCTCGACGCACAGGTCTGGGGCCAGGCCTTCGAGGCGCCGCTGTTCGTCGACGAGGTCGAGGTCGTCTCGCAGCGCCTGGTCGGCGCGAAGCACCTGAAGCTGGCGCTGCGCTTCGTCGGCGAGGCACGCGGTGGCGCGTTGCGCGATGCCATCTGGTTCGGCCACAGCGAACCGGTCGCGGCGCGGCTGCGACTCGCGTATCGGCTCAGCATCGACGAGTACAACGGCCGCGAGCGTGTGCAGATGATCGTCGAGGCGGCAGGCTGACGCAGGTCGGGCGCGGGTCGAGGCTTCGAGCCGGGGCTTGCCCGCCTTGCCAGCGTCTGGCGATCCCGGCAGCATGGCCGTCATCCCGGCCCACGATTCGAGATCCGCCATGAACTCCCCTGCGTCGTTGAACGATCGTCGCCGCGCGCTGCGCCTGCTGTCGCTGACGCCGCTGATGGCCGCGGTCGCGGCCTGTGGCGGTGGTGGCGGCGATGCCGGCGGGCCGACCCCGGTGCCGCCGGCGCCGGTGCCACCGGCCCCCGGCGTTGCCGGCCCGGCCTGGTGGGGCTTCGGCCGCGACGCGCAGCATTCGGCGCTCGGCGCGATCGCGACCCAGGACCTGAACCGCATCGCGTGGTCGACGCCGCTCGACCTCGCGCCGCAGTACCAGCCGAGCGGCGCGCTGCTGATCCACTACGGCTCGCCCGTCGTGACCTCGATGAACACGGTGATCGTGCCGGTGAAGACCGGCGCGACGAACGGCTTTCGCTTCGAGGCGCGCTCGGGCGGCAACGGCGGGCTGATCTGGTCGGGCACCAGCGACTACGTGCTGCCGGCGCACAACTGGGTGCCGAGCTACAACCTCGCGCTGACGACCGGCAATCGCCTGTATGCGCCCGGCGCCGGCGGCAAGCTGCTGGTGCGCGACAACGCCGATTCGGCCGGCGGCAGCGTCACGACCGCGGTGTTCTACGGCGCCGCCCTGTACAACGCGAATCCCGCGGCCTTCGACAGCACGGTCTTCGTCAACGCGCCGATCACGGTCGATTCGGCCGGCAACGTGTTCTTCGGCTTCATCGTCACCGGCGCGAACCCGGCCGGTCTGGCGAGCGGCATCGCGCGCATCAGCGCCGCCGGTGTCGGCAGCTGGGCGGCCGCGTCGACGCTGGCCGGCGACCCGGCCATCGCGAAGCTCGCGATGAACTGCGCGCCGGCCGTCTCGGTCGACCTCGCGACGCTGTACGTCGCGGTGAACCGGCCGGTCGTCGCCGGCGCACTCCAGTCGGGCTACCTGCTCGCGCTCGACAGCAGCTCGCTGGCGCTGAAGGGCAAGGCGCCGCTGCTCGACCCGGGCACCGGCGGGCTCGCACGGGTCAGCGACGACGGCACCGCATCGCCGACCGTCGGCCCCGACGGCGAGGTCTTCTACGGCGTGCTCGAGGCCAGCTTCGGCACCCACAACGGCCGCGGCTGGCTGCTGCATTTCGATTCGACGCTGACGCAGAGCCGCCCGCCCGGCGGCTTCGGCTGGGACGACACCGCGTCGATCGTGCCGGCGAGCATGGTCGCGTCGTACACCGGCACCTCGAGCTACCTGCTGATGGTCAAGTACAACAACTACGAGGGCGCCGGCACCGGCGACGGGCTGAACCGCGTCGCGGTGCTGGACCCGAACGCGACCCAGCCCGACTCGGTCACCGGCTCCGGTGTGCCGACGATGAAGGAAGTGCTGACCCTCCTGGGCTCGACCTTCGAGAGCGGCAGCGCCGGGCCGGTGAAGGAGTGGTGCATCAACACCGCGGCCGTCGACCCGCTGACGAAATCGATCCTGGTCAACAGCGAAGACGGCTACCTGTACCGCTGGAGCATGACGAGCAACAGCTTCACGCAGCGCATCCAGCTGACCAGCGGCATCGCCGAGTCCTACACGCCGACCGCGATCGGCGCCGACGGCGCGGTCTACGCGGTCAACAACGCGGTGCTGTTCTCGATCGCGACGTAGGTGCCGTCCGCGGGCCGGCCCCGCAGTTCGTCCCCCCGCCCGTGCAGCCCGTCGCGCCGGGCTCGGGCGCGCGCGGCGTTGCTGGCAGACTCGCGCCATGGAACTGCACATCACCGGCCTGTCGAAAACCTATGCGAACGGCGTGCAGGCGCTCGACGATGTCACGCTGACGATCCCGACCGGCATGTTCGGCCTGCTCGGGCCGAACGGCGCCGGCAAGTCGACCTTGATGCGCACGCTGGCGACATTGCAGGACGCCGATCACGGCTCGGTCCAGCTGACCGGTGCCGGCCCGGCGAACATCAACGTATTGAGAGACAAGGACGCGGTGCGCCGCGTGCTCGGCTACCTGCCGCAGGACTTCGGCGTCTACCCGAAGGTCAGTGCCGAAGAGATGCTCGATCACCTGGCGCGGCTGAAGGGCCTGACGAACCGGGCCGAGCGCACCGAGGTCGTCGCCAGGCTGCTGCGCCAGACCAACCTGTACGACGTGCGCAAGAAGGCGCTGGGCGGCTACTCGGGCGGCATGCGCCAGCGCTTCGGCATCGCGCAGGCGCTGCTCGGCAGTCCGAAGCTGATCATCGTCGACGAGCCCACCGCCGGGCTCGATCCCGAGGAGCGCACGCGCTTCCACAACCTGCTGGTCGAGATCGGCGAGGAGGTGATCGTGCTGCTGTCGACGCACATCGTCTCCGACGTCAGCGACCTGTGCCCGAAGCTGGCGATCATGAACAAGGGCCGCGTGCTCGTGACCGGCACGCCGCAGCAGCTCGTCGCGGCGCTGGCCGGCCGCGTCTGGTCGACCTCGGTGCCGCGCGACCGGGTCGCCGCGCTGCGCGAGCGCCACGCGGTGATCTCGACGCGCCTGTACACCGGCCAGACGCAGATCAACGTGATCGCCGATGCCTCGCCGGGCCCGGGCTTCGCGCCGGTCGAGGCGACGCTCGAAGACGCCTACTTCGCCGCGATCGGCGGTTGGCTCGATGGCTCGCGCAGCGGCGTGGCCGAGGGCGCGATCACGACGGCGCCGGCGCTCTGAGACAGCGCGCCATGTTCACGATCGCCGGTTTCGAATTCAGGTCGCGCCTGAAGCTGATCTCGACCTGGGTCTACTTCACCGTCTTCTTCGCGCTCGCGATGACCTGGATGGCTGCCGCAGGCGGCTTGCTGAGCGCGGCCAGCGTCTCGTTCGGCAGCGGCAAGGTGGCGGTCAACTCGCCGTTCGGCATCGCGGTCACGACCAGCGTGCTCGGCATCTTCGGCACCACCGTGATGGCCGCGATCATGGGCCGCGCGGTGCAGCAGGATTTCGAGTACCGCACGCAGACCTTCTTCTTCACCGCGCCGATCGGCAAGGCGCAATACCTCGGCGGGCGATTCCTCGGGGCGCTCGGCGTCGTGCTCGTCGTGTTCGCGAGCATCTCGCTGGGCGAGTGGGTCGCCACGCTGCTGCCCGGCATGGATGCCCAGCGGCTCGGTCCGAACCGGCTCGCGGCGTACCTGCTGCCGATCGCCTATGTGCTGCTGCCGAACGCGCTGCTGATCGGCGGCGTGTTCTTCAGCCTCGCCGCGACGACACGCAAGATGCTGCCGGTCTACGTGGGCAGCGTGCTGGTGCTGATCGGCTGGCTGCTGTCATCGCAGCTGCTCGCCGACCTCGACAACAAGCTGCTGGCCTCGCTGGTCGACCCGTTCGGCAGCCGTGCGCTCGACGTGCTGACCGAGTACTGGACGATCGCCGAGCGCAACACGCGCCTGATCCCGCTCGACGGCGTGCTGCGCTGGAACCGCGCGCTGTGGCTCGGCGTGGCGGCGCTCGTCTGCGGCCTGTGCTTCTGGCGCTTCTCGTTCACGGCAGCCGCGCAGGAACGGGTGTCGAAGGCGGCGCGCAAGGCCCAGGCGGCGGCCGCGGCCGAGGCCGAGGCATCGCCACCCGCCGCCACGGCCCGCACCGCGCGCGGGGTTGCGCAGATCGACACCTCGCGCCCGATCGCGCTGCTGCCGCACCTCGTCTGGCTCAATCTGCGCGAGACGATCAAGAACATCTACTTCGGCGTGCTCGTGCTCGCCGGCCTGCTGTTCATGGTCTTCGCGAGCATGAACGCCGGCAGCCTCTTCGGCACCAGCACCTGGCCGGTGACCTTGCAGATGACGAGCATCGTCTCGGGCGGCTTCTCGGTCTTCATGCTGATCCTGATCGCGTTCTATGGCGGCGAGATGGTCTGGCGCGAGCGCGAGAACCGGCTCGACCAGATCCTCGACGGCACGCCCCGGCCCACCTGGCTGCCGATGCTGGCGAAGCTGCTCGCGCTGATGGCGATCCCGCTGCTGCTGCAGGCGCTGCTGATGCTGTGCGGTATGGGCATCCAGGCCTCGAAGGGCTACTTCCACTTCGAGCCCGGGCTGTACCTGCAGAAGCTGCTCGGCATCGACCTGTTGCGCTACTGGATGCTGTGCGCGCTCGCGATCGCGGTGCACAGCGTCGTGAATCAGAAGTACATCGGCCACTTCGTGATGATCGTGTACTACGTGCTGACCGTGTTCGGCAGCCAGCTCGGGTTCGAGCACCACCTGTACAAGTTCGCCGACATGCCGGGCGCGATGTACTCCGACATGAACGGCTTCGGCCACTTCATGCCGCGGCTGCGCTGGTTCGAGGCCTACTGGGGCGCCGCCTCGCTGCTGCTGCTCGTCGCGGCCTACCTGCTGTGGACGCGCGGCACCGTGAGCAGCGGGCGCGAGCGCCTCGTGCTGGCGCGTGCGCGCCTGAGCGCGTCGGTGCTGGGCCTCGTGGCGGCGTCGTCGCTCGCGTTCGTCGCGATCGGCGGCTTCATCTTCTACAACACCAACATGCTGAACGAGTACGTGAGCTCTCACGATCGTCAGCAGCGCAGGGTCGACTACGAGCGCCGCTACAAGCCGCTCGCTTTGCTGCCGCAGCCGAAGGTCACCGAGGTCAAGCTCGATGTGGCGCTCTTTCCGCGCGAGCAGCGCATCCGCATCCGCGGCAGCTACGCGCTGGTGAACAAGACCGCCGCGCCGATCGACACCGTCAACCTGAACTTCCTGCTCGGCGACGCGCTGACGATCCACGCCCTCGCGTTCGGCACGCCGGCGACGCTGGTCGACGACAACCTGAAGGTCGGCATGCGCCGCTACAAGCTCGACCGGGCGCTCGCGCCGGGCGAGAGCACGCGGCTCGACTTCGACCTCGAACATGCACCCCGCGGGTTCACGAACGAAGGCTCCGAGACCGACATCGTCTACAACGGCAGCTTCATCCGCAACAGCTCGATTCTCCCGGTGCTCGGCTACCGCGAAGACGCCGAACTCGAACGCGACCAGGACCGGCGCAAGTTCGGCCTCGCGCCGAAGGACCGCATGCGCGAGCGCGACGACCCCGTCGGGCTGCAAACCAACGTGGTCGGGCCGGATGCCGACTTCATCCGGTTCGAAGCCACCGTCAGCACCGAACCCGACCAGATCGCGATCTCGCCGGGCTACCTGCAGCGCGAGTGGGTCGACACTGGGCGCCGCTACTTCCAGTTCAAGATGGACGCGCCGATCCTGAACTACTTCGCGTTCCAGTCGGCGCGCTACGCGGTCAGGAAGGCGGTGTGGCCGGGGCCGAACGGCGATGTCGCGATCGAGATCTGGTACCAGCCGGGCCACGAGTTCAACCTCGACGCGATGGTCGATTCGGTCAAGGCCTCGCTGGCCTACAACAGCCGCAACTTCGGCGCCTACCAGTACCGCCAGTTCCGCATCATCGAGTTCCCGCGCTACCAGTCGTTCGCCGAGGCCTTCCCGAACACGATCCCGTTCTCCGAAGCGATCGGCTTCATCGCGCGCGTGCGGCCCGACGATCCGAAGGACATCGACTACCCGTACTACGTCACCTCGCACGAGGCGGCGCACCAGTGGTGGGGCCACCAGGTCGTGACCGGCGAGACGCAGGGCAGCACGATGCCGATCGAGTCGTTCGCGCAGTACTCGGCGCTGATGGTGATGAAGGCGCGCATCGGCGACGCGAAGATGCGCCGCTTCCTGAAGTACGAGCTCGAGCGCTACCTGCAGGGCCGCGCCTTCGAGCAGAAGAAGGAGCTGCCGCTGTCGAGGGTCGAGAACCAGCAGTACATCCACTATTCGAAGGGCAGCCTCGTGATGTACGCGATGGCCGACTATCTCGGCGAGGCGACGCTGAACCGCGCGCTGCGCGAGTTCCGCGACGAGTTCGCGTTCAAGGGCCCGCCGTACCCGAACAGCTCGGCCTTTCTCGCCAAGCTGCGCGCCGTGACGCCGCCGGAGATGCAGTACCTCGTCGACGACATGTTCGATCGCATCGTGCTCTACGACAACCGCGCCGTCAGCGCGAGCGCGAAAGTGCTCGCGGGCGGGCGCTACGAGGTGAGCGTGCAGGTCTCGGCGAAGAAGGCCGTCGCCGACGAGCTGGGCAAGGAGACCGACGTGCCACTCGCCGACTTCATCGACGTCGGCGTGGTCGACGACCAGGGCAACGCGATCGCGATCGAGCGCCACAAGATCGAACGCGCGGACAATACCTTCACACTGACGGTCGACCGCAAGCCGGCGAAGGCCGGGATCGACCCGCTGAACAAGCTGATCGACCGCACGCCGGACGACAACACGATCGCCGTGGAGTTCCGATGAAGCATGCCATTCGACACGCCCTGATCGGCGCCGCCTTGACGTTCAGCGCTGCGCTGGTGTGCGCGCAAGCGCTGAGGCCGGTCACGGTCGCGAGCGGCCTGCAGAACCCCTGGGGCCTCGCGTTCCTGCCCGACGGCCGGATGCTCGTGACCGAGCGCCCTGGCCGGATGCGCATCGTCACCCCTGACGGCAAGCTCGGGCCGCCGCTGCAGGGGCTGCCGAAGGTCGAGGTGGTCGGCCAGGGCGGTCTGCTCGATGTCGCGATCGACCCGAAGTTCGCCGACAACGCGCTCGTCTACTGGAGCTACAGCGAGGCCGATCCGCAAGGCGGCGGGGGCAACAGCACCGCGGTCGCGCGCGGCCGGCTCGATGGCGAGCGGCTCGACGACGTCAAGGTGATCTTCCGCCAGGCGCCGAAGTTCGCGAGCCGCGCGCACTTCGGTTCGCGCCTCGTGTTCGGGCGCGACGGCCGCCTGTTCATCACGCTCGGCGATCGCTTCCTGCGCCGCGACGACGCGCAGCTGCTCGGCAACCACCACGGCAAGATCGTGCGCATCGAGCCCGACGGCCGCGTGCCGGGCGACAACCCGTTCGTCGGCCGCGCCGGCGCGCTGCCCGAGATCTGGAGCTACGGGCATCGCAACGTGCAGGGCGCCGCGCTGAACCCCGCGACCGGCGAACTCTGGGCCGACGAGCACGGCCCGCAGGGCGGCGACGAGCTCAACGTCGTGCAGGCCGGCAAGAACTACGGCTGGCCAGTGATCACCTACGGCGCCGAATACGGCAGCGGCGCGAAGATCGGCGAGGGCACCGCGAAGGCCGGCATGGAACAGCCGCTGACCTACTGGGTGCCGTCGATCGCGACCAGCGGCCTGGCGTTCCTGACCAGCGAGCGCTACCCCGGCTGGAAAGGCAGCGCGTTCGTCGGCGCGCTGAAGGCGCAGCTGCTGGTGCGGCTCGAACTCGACGGCCGCAAGGTCGTGCGCGAGGAGCGGCTGCTGCAGGATTTCGGCGAGCGCATCCGCGATGTGCGCCAGGGCCCGGATGGCTGGCTCTACCTGCTGACCGACAGCACGAACGGGCGCATCGTCCGGCTCGAGCGCTGAGCGCCCGAGGGACCCGCGTCGGGCTCAAAGGGCTTGATCGCCAAAGGGAACGCGTCGCTTCCCTACAATCGGCTCGTGACTCAACTGCCGAGCTGGATGAACGCCGACCTGCACTGCCACTCCGTCGTCTCCGACGGCACCCTGGAGCCCGAAGCCCTCGCGGCGCGGGCCAAGGCCAACGGCGTGGAGTTGTGGGCGCTGACCGATCACGACGAGATCGGCGGCCAGCATCGCGCGATGGCCGCGGCGGCCAGCCTCGGCCTGCCCTACCTGACCGGCACCGAGATCTCGGTGACCTTCGCCGACGTGACCGTGCACATCGTCGGCCTCGGCTTCGATGCCGACGACGCCGCGCTGAAGGCCGGCCTGAGCGCGACGCGCGGTGGCCGCCGCGCGCGCGCGATGGAAATGTCGGATGGCCTCGCGAAGGTCGGCATCGAGGGCGCCTACGAAGGCGCGTTGCAGTACGTCGGCAACCCGGAGCTGATCTCGCGCACGCACTTCGCGCGCTTCCTGGTCGAGAACAAGGTCTGCGCCGACACGCAGGAGGTCTTCCGCAAGTACCTCGTCGAAGGCAAGCCCGGCTTCGTGCCGCACCGCTGGGCGACGCTGCGCAACGCGGTCACCTGGATCGTCGACGCCGGCGGCCTCGCGGTGATCGCGCACCCGGCGCGCTACAAGTTCAGCGCGAACGAGGAGTACGCGCTGTTCACCGAGTTCAAGGCGCACGGCGGGCGCGGCGTGGAGGTCGTCACCGGCAGCCACAGTTCGTCCGATGCGCTGCGCTACACCGAGACCGCGCTCGAGTTTGGGCTGCTCGCGTCGCGCGGCAGCGATTTCCACAGCCCCGACGAGAGCCACATCGACCTCGGCGCGCTGCCCGCGCTGCCCGCCAAGCTGACCCCCGTGTGGACCGCGCTCGAGCAGCGCATCCACTCACCCGCCTGATGCCCCGAGGCGCTTGCGCGTGACCGCGCAACGCCCCGGCCTGGGCATCGCGCTCGTGCTCGCGATGGGCGCGTGCTTCGCGGTCAGCGACACGCTGATCAAGTACCTCGGCGCGACGCTGCCGGTGCTGTTGCTGCTGTGGGCGCGCTATGCATTCCAGGCCGGCGCGATGGCGATCTGGCTCGCGCGCGACGGCGCACGCGGCTTCGCGACCGCGCATCCGAAATTCCAGTGGGCGCGCGGCACGCTGCTGCTGGTGACCAGCGGCATGTCGTTCTTCGGCCTGCAGCGGATGCCGGTCGCCGAGTTCACGGCGCTGGGCATGCTGACGCCGGTCGTCGTGACGATGCTCGCCGCCTGGGTGCTGCACGAGCCGGTCTCGCGGATGCGCTGGGCGCTGGTCTGCGGCGGCTTCGTCGGCGCCGTGATCGTGATCCGGCCTGGCAGCGGCGTGTTCGGCTGGGCCGCGATCTTCCCGCTGCTGATGGCGCTGTGCTATGGCTGCTTCCAGGTGCTGACGAGCCGGCTCGCGTCGCTCGAGAGCCCGTACATCACGCACTTCTACACCGGCTTCAGCGGCGCGCTGCTGGTGACGCCCCTGCTGCTGTTCCACGCCGGCGACTACGTGGCTGCCGCGCATGCGGCGCCGCTCTCGAAGCTGCTGCTGGTGCTCGCGATCGGCGCGTTCGCGACCGCCGGTCACCTGTGCCTGATCTTCGCGTTCGGCCACGCGCCGATGGCCACGCTGATGCCCTTCGTCTACACGCAGATCGCCTGCGCGCTGACGGTCAGCTGGCTCGTGTTCCGCCATGTGCCCGACGGCTGGGCCTGGCTCGGCATGGCCGGGATCGCCGCCTGCGGCGCAGTCAGCGCGTGGCTGAACGCGCGCCAGGCCGGACCCCGGCAAAAGCCCGCATCGATCGTGGCCGCCGACACCACCTACGATTGACGCATGTCGCAATACTTCGAAGTCCACCCCGAGAACCCGCAGCTGCGGCTGCTCAAGCAGGCCGCGCAGATCCTGCACGGCGGCGGCATCGCCGCGATCCCGACCGACTCGAGCTACGCGCTGGTCTGCCACCTCGACGACAAGGCCGCGGCCGAGAACCTGCGCCGCATCCGCGGTGTCGACGACAAGCACCACCTGACGCTGCTGTGCCGCGACCTGAGCGAGCTCGCGAGCTACGCGCGCGTCGACAACAAGCAATACCGGCTGTTGAAGGTCGGCACCCCCGGGCCATTCACGTTCATCCTCGAGGCGACCAAGGAGGTGCCGCGCCGCGTCTCGCACCCGTCGCGGCGCACGATCGGGCTGCGCGTGCCCGAGCACGCGGTGACGCAGGCGCTGCTCGAACTGCTCGGCCAGCCGCTGCTCGCGACGACGCTGATCGCGCTGGGCGAGACCGAGCCGATGAACGAGCCGCACGCGATCCGCGATCGCTTCCAGAAGCAGATCCAGGCGGTCGTCGACGCGGGCGCCTGCCCGATGCAGCCGACCACCGTCGTCGACCTGACCGGCGCGACGCCGGAACTGATCCGCCAGGGCCGCGGCGATCCGGCCTTGCTCGGCCTCAGCCTCGAAGAGAACGCTTGACAAGTCGACCGAGTCGATACTAGAGTGATATCACTTTGCGATCAGCGCCGGCGAACCCCGGCGCGCTCGCGAGGATGGTCACTCCGGGAGACTCGATGATGGACAAGATAGCTTCGCAGGAGCGCGTCGGCTCGTCGGCCAACGGCTTCGTCTACGTGGCGGTCGGCGTGCTGCTGATCGTCGGGCCGGCATTGCTGCTGCTCGGCCGGCCCGCGGCGGCCACGGTCGGCCTGTTCGCGGTCGGCATGCTGGTCGCGGCGTGGTGCCTGGCTGGGCTGTACATGCTGCAGCCGAACCAGGCCGCGTTGCTGATGCTGTTCGGGAGCTACCGCGGCACCGACCGCAGCGACGGGCTGCGCTGGGCGAACCCGTTCTACCTGAAGAAGAAGGTCTCGGTGCGCGCCCGCAACTTCAACAGCGAGAAGCTGAAGGTCAACGACATGCGCGGCAACCCGATCGAGATCGCCGCGGCGATCGTCTGGAAGGTCGAGGACACCGCGCAGGCGACCTTCGATGTCGACAACTTCGAGGCCTATGTGCTGACGCAGGCCGAGTCGGCGGTGCGCCACCTTGCGCTGAGCTACGCCTACGACAACATCGACGAGCCGGTCGCGGGCACCCAGCACGAGATCACGCTGCGCTCGGGCACCGACGAGGTCGCCGCGGCGCTGCGCGTCGAGCTGCAGGCGCGCTTCGCGCTCGCCGGCATCGTCGTCGTCGACGCGAAGCTGACCCACCTCGCGTATGCGCCCGAGATCGCCGGCACGATGCTGCGCCGCCAGCAGGCCGAGGCGATCATCGCGGCGCGGACCAAGATCGTGCACGGCGCGGTCGGCATGGTCGAGCTGGCGCTGAACGGCCTGGCCGACCGCGGCCTGCTGCAGCTCGACGACGAGCGCAAGGCCGCGATGGTCAGCAACCTGCTGGTCGTGCTGTGCTCCGACCACGACGCGACGCCGGTCGTCAACACCGGCACGCTGTACAACTGACGGGGCCACTGCGGCGCGAACGCACGGCGATGGCCAGCCCCGACAAGAAATCGTTTCTGCTGCGCATCGACCCGCAGCTGTGGGCCGAGATCGAGCGGCTCGCGGCGGGCGAATTGCGCAGCGTCAATGCGCAGGTCGAGTACCTGCTCAGGGACGCGCTGCGGGCGCGATCCGGCAAGGGCAAGGTGACGCCGCCGCCGCCGCCGACCCGCCCGCGCAAGCCGGATCGCTGATCGACAAGCGCCGCAACGCGCGTATGCTGGTCCGCCCAAGCCACGGAGGATCGTCATGACGCTCTGCCCGATTGCCATCGTCGCCGGTTGCCAGAAGTGCCCGGCCGTTTCGGTCTGCCCGCTGAAGTCGGTGATCGGCGACATGCCGAAGCCGGACGCCGCGAAGGCGCCCGACGCGAAGAAGAAGTAGCGGGAGTGCGCGCCGTGCGCGACTAAGTGCGCTCGATGCGCGCAAAGGCGCTGTGGTTGTGAATCGACTCGAAGTTCTCGACGTCGATGCTGTAGCGCCCGACGCGCGCGTCGGCGTTCAGACGCAGCGCGACATCGCGCACCATGTCTTCGACGAACTTCGGGTTCTCGTAGGCGCGTTCGGTGACCCACTTCTCGTCGGCGCGCTTGAGCATCGGCCAGATCTCGCTCGACGCGGAATCCTCGGCGAAGCGCACGAGCTCGGGCCACCCGATGTCTTCTTCGAGCAGCTCGACGCGGATCGTCACGTGCGAGCGCTGGTTGTGCGCGCCGTAGTCGGAAATTTCCTTCGAGCACGGGCACAGCGACTTGACCGGCACGATCACCTCGGCCCAGATCGTTTGCACGCCGGCGTGCGACTCGGCGATCCAGCGGCCCTGGTATTCGAGCAGGCTCTGCACGCCGGTCACCGGCGCGCGCTTGCGCAGGAAGAACGGGAACTGCGCGTCGATGCGGCCTTCGCTCGCATGCAGCTTGTCGAGCATCACCGCGAGCTGCGCGCGCAGGGTCGGCGCGTCGAGCGGTTCGTCGAGCGCGTCGAGCCACGCGACGAAGCGCGACATGTGCGTGCCTTTCGCTTCAGCCGGCAGCGCGACATCGAGGCTCCACAGCGCGACCGTCGGCGCGACGGTGTTGCCGATGCGCAGCTGCAGCGGGTAGCGCACGCCCTTCACGCCGACGCGCTGGATCGCGAGATGCCGTTCGTCGCGCGCGCTTTGCGTGTCGGGGATGTGGAGGGCGTCTTTCAGGTTGCTCATGGGTTTCATCTTGTCACCAGCCCTGAAGCATGCCAGCAAACCGCCGCCCGCGCGCCGGCGCGGATTTGAAGCGAGCGTTCGGCCCGCTTCAACGCTGCTCAATGGTTGACGGCGGAGCGCACCAGCGCGGGACGTGCGCCGAAGCGTTTCAGGATGGATTGCTCGATGCCCGCGGCGTCGAGCCCGCACAGCGCCATCAGCTTGACCGGGTCGCCGTGCTCGACGAACTCGTCGGGCAGCCCGAGCGTCAGCACCGGGATCAGGATGCCGGCCTCGGCCAGCGCCTGCTGCACCGCGCTGCCGGCGCCGCCCATCACGCAGCCGTCTTCGAGCGTGACGATCGCGTCGTGCGTGTTCGCGAGTTCGGTCACCAGCGCCACATCGAGCGGCTTGACGAAGCGCATGTTCGCGACCGTCGCGTCGATCTTCTCGGCCGCGGCCAGCGCCGGATAGAGCAGCGTGCCGAACGCGAGGATCGCGACGCGCGGGCCGCCCTGCCCGAGCCCGCGCCCGATGCTGCGACGGACCTCGCCCTTGCCGAACGGCAACTCGGAGAGGTCTTCGCCCGCCGCGATGCCGACGCCGGCGCCGCGCGGATAGCGCACCGCGACCGCGTGGTTCTGGCGGAACGCGGTCGTCAGCAACTGGCGGCACTCGCGCTCGTCGGCCGGTGTCAGCACGCTGATGTTCGGGATGCAGCGCAGGTAGGCGATGTCGTAGTTGCCGGCATGCGTCGCGCCATCGGCGCCGACGAGGCCGGCGCGGTCGAGCGCGAACACGACCGGCAGGTTCTGGATCGCGACATCGTGGATCAGCTGGTCGTAGGCGCGCTGCAGAAAGGTCGAGTAGATCGCGACGACCGGCTTCAGCCCTTCGCAGGCCAGGCCCGCGGCGAACGTGACCGCGTGCTGCTCGGCAATGCCGACATCGTGGTAGCGCTTCGGAAAGCGCTTCTCGAACTCGACCATGCCCGAACCTTCGCGCATCGCCGGCGTGATGCCGATCAGGCGCTCGTCGGCGGCCGCCATGTCGCAGAGCCAGTTGCCGAAGACCTGCGTGAAGGTCGCCTTGCCGGGTGTGGCCGGCTTGACGATCCCGACGGCCGGATCGAACTTGCCGGGCCCGTGGTAATTGACCGGATCGGCCTCGGCCAGCTTGTACCCATAGCCCTTCTTCGTGACCACGTGCAGGAACTGCGGCCCCTTCAGGTCGCGCAGGTTCTCGAGCGTCGGGATCAGCGAGTCGAGGTCGTGGCCGTCGATCGGGCCGACGTAGTTGAAGCCGAACTCCTCGAAGATCGTGCCCGGCACGACCATGCCCTTCGCGTGCTCCTCGAACCGCTTCGCGAGCTCGAACAGCGGCGGCGCGTTCTTCAGCACGGTCTTCGCGGTGTCGCGCGCGGCGACATAGAACTTGCCGCTCATCAGGCGCGCCAGATGGCGGTTCAGCGCGCCCACCGGCGGCGAGATCGACATGTCGTTGTCGTTCAGCACGACCAGCATGTCGGCGTGCGCGACACCGCCGTTGTTCAGTGCCTCGAAGGCCATGCCGGCGCTCATCGCACCGTCGCCGATGATCGCGACGGCCTTGCGGTCTTCGCCCTTCAGCCGCGCCGCGACCGCCATGCCGAGCGCGGCCGAGATCGAGGTCGACGAATGCGCGGTGCCGAAGCTGTCGTACTCGCTCTCGTCGCGCCGCGGGAAGCCCGAGATGCCGCCGAGCTGGCGCAGCGAGCCCATGCGCTCGCGCCGCCCGGTCAGGATCTTGTGCGGATAGGTCTGGTGGCCGACATCCCACACCAGGCGATCGCGCGGCGTGTCGAAGACGTAGTGCAACGCGATCGTCAGCTCGATCGTGCCGAGGTTCGACGACAGGTGCCCGCCCGTCTGCGAGACGCTCTGCACGACGAAATCGCGCAGCTCCGTCGCGAGCTGCTTCAGCTCGGTGCGCGTGAGCTTGCGCAGGTCGGCGGGGCTTGCGATCGATTCGAGGAGGGTGTGCTTCATGTCAGTTGTCTCGCTCCACGACCTTGTCCGCGAGCAGGCTCAGCCAGGCCGCGTCGGGCAGGCCGCTGCGTGACAGCGCCGCCTGCGCCTTGTCGCGCAGCTCGATCGCGTGGCGGCGCGCGGCGTCGAGGCCGAGCACGGTGACATAGGTCGGCTTGTTGTTGTCGAGGTCCTTGCCGGCGGTCTTGCCGAGCGTCGCAGAGGCCTGGGTCACATCGAGGATGTCGTCGACGACCTGGAACGCCAGGCCGAGCGCATCGCCGTAATCGGCCAGCGCATCCCATTGCGCCTTGGTCGCCGTGCCGCAGGCGGCGCCCATCAGCACGCTGGCCTGGAGCAAGGCGCCGGTCTTGCGGTGGTGCATGTCGCGCAGCGCGTGCTCGTCGAGCGGCTTGCCGGTGCTGGCCAGATCGATCGCCTGCCCGCCGGCCATGCCGGCATGGCCGGCCGAGCGCGCGAGCAGCGAGCACAGGCGCGCCTGCAGCGCGGCCGGCATCGCGGCGCTGTCGCAGGGCGTCAGCACCTCGAATGCGAGGGCCTGCATCGCGTCGCCGGCGAGCATCGCCTGGGCCTCGCCGAACTGCACGTGCACCGTGGGCTTGCCGCGACGCAGCACGTCGTTGTCCATGCACGGCATGTCGTCGTGGACCAGCGAGTAGGCGTGGATCAGCTCGACCGCGCAGGCCGCACGCAGCGCGGCTTCGGGGAGGCCGTGCACCGCCTGCGACGCGGCGAGCACGAGCAGCGGGCGCACGCGCTTGCCGCCGTCGAGCACGCCGTAGCGCATCGCTTCGCCGAGGCCCGCGGGGCTGTCGGCCGGCACCCAGGCCTGCAAGGCGGCCTCGACCGCATCGGCCTCGGCACGCATCCATGAATCGAATTCGGCCAGCTTCATGCGTTGGGGGCGAAGGGCTTGAGTTGCCCGTCTTCGAGTACCTTGACCTGCTGCTCGACCGCTTCGAGCTGCGCGCGACAGAAGCTCAGCAGCTCGGCGCCGCGGCGGTAGCTCTCGAGCAGGCGATCGAGCGGCAGCTGGCCGGCCTCCATCGCGGTCACGAGACGATCGAGTTCGCCCAGTGCGTCTTCGTAGCTGGCGGGCGCGGCGGCCGTTGCGGAAGTGAGACTTGTCTTTGCCATTGCCGGATCGTGAAAACGCGATTGTAGTCAGGCGGGTCGAAATCACCCTCCCACGAATCCGACGTGCGGTGACCAGTCGTGACAAGGGCAAGGAACGCCGCGGGCGCGCGCCCGGCCGCAACCCCGCGGGTACAATCCGCGGCCTGCCGAGCCCGGCAGTTCATGCCATCCGCAGCACCCAGCACTGGCCGCCGCGGGCCGATGCCCACCCTGTTTCTGGAGATTCGCCGGGATCATGTCCGACCTGAGCGTCACCCTTGCAGCGCTCGAGCGCAGCCGCTCGCAACTCTCGGTCAGCAGCTACTTCGACGACGGATTGTTCCGGCGCGAGATGGCGAGCCTCTTCGCCGATCGCCCGCGCTACCTGGGCCACGCGCTCGCGGTGCCCGAGCTCGGCGATTTCTACACGCTGCCTCAAGAGGCCGAAGGCCGCGCGCTGGTACGCACCGCCGGCGGCATCGAGCTGATCTCGAACGTCTGCCGGCATCGCCAGGCATTGATGCTGCGCGGCCGCGGCAATGTTCGCGGGCACGGTGGCGGCAGCCACATCGTCTGCCCGTTGCACCGCTGGACCTACGACCTGCAGGGGCAGCTGATCGGCGCGCCGCATTTCGCCGACGATCCGTGCCTGAACCTGAACAACTACCCGGTCCAGACCTGGAACGGCATGGTCTTCGAGGGCCACGGGCGCGATGTGGCGGCGGATCTGGCCGGCGTCGGCCCGATCGCCGACCTGAACTTCGACGGCCACGTGCTCGACCACGTGCAACTGCACGAGTGCGACTACAACTGGAAGACCTTCATCGAGGTCTACCTCGAGGACTACCACGTCGCGCCGTTCCATCCCGGGCTCGGCCAGTTCGTGACCTGCGAAGACCTGCGCTGGGAGTTCGGCGCGCAGCACTCGGTGCAGACGGTGGGCCTGAAGAACGAACTCGCGAAGCCCGGCTCGCCGGCCTACCGCAAGTGGCACGACGCGGTGATCAAGTACCGGGGCGGCGTACCGCCGAAGCACGGCGCGATCTGGTTGACCTACTACCCGACGGTGATGGTCGAGTGGTACCCGCATGTGCTCGTCGTCTCGACGCTGTACCCGAAGGGCCCGCAGAAGACGCTCAACGTCGTCGAGTTCTACTACCCCGAGGAGATCGCCGCATTCGAGCGCGAGTTCGTCGAGGCCGAACAGGCCGCGTACTGGGAGACCTGCGCCGAAGACGACGAGATCGCGCTGCGCATGGACGCCGGCCGGCGCGCCCTGATGGAACGCGGCGACGATGAGGTCGGCCCGTACCAGAGCCCGATGGAAGACGGCATGCAGCAGTTCCACGAGTGGTACCGCCAGGCGATGCAGGATCAGCTCTAGGTGGGCCGCAAGATTTCGCCGGCATGGCTGATGGTGCTGGCGTCGTTTCTGTTTGCATCGATGGGCGTGTGCGTGAAGCTCGCGTCGGCCGGGTATTCGCCCGGCGAGATCATCTTCTACCGCGGCCTGATCGGCGCTTCGCTGATCTCGATGCTCGCGCGCTCGCGCCGGGTCTCGCTCGCGACCCGTGTGCCGGCGACGCACTTCTGGCGCAGCCTGACCGGCGTGGTCGCGATGTTCCTGTGGTTCTACGCGCTCGGCAACCTGCCGCTAGCGACCGCGATGACGCTGAACTACATGTCGTCGGTGTGGATGGCGTTGTTCCTGCTCGGCGGCGCCGCGATGCTCGGCGCCGCGCGCGTCGACGGGCGCCTGATCGGCACGGTGCTGCTCGGCTTCGCCGGCGTCGCGCTGATCCTGCGGCCGACGATCGAGCACGACCAGCTGTGGCACGGCCTGATCGGGCTGCTGTCGGGGATGATCTCGGCGACCGCCTACCTGCAGGTCACCGCACTGGCGCGCGCCGGCGAGCCCGAGGTGCGCATCGTCTTCTACTTCTCGCTCGGCAGTGCGCTGTTCGGCCTGCTGACGACGATCTACACCGGCATGCACCAGCACTCGCTGCGCGGCGCGGCGCTGTTGCTCGCGGTCGGCGGGCTCGCCACCGTCGCGCAGCTGCTGATGACGCGCGCCTACAGCACCGGTCGCACGCTGGTGATCGCGAGCCTGCAATACCTGGGCATCGCGTTCTCGTTCGGCTACGGCGTGCTGCTGTTCGCCGACCGCGTGACGTGGATGGCGCTCGCCGGCATGATCCTGATCGTCGGTGCCGGCCTCGCCGCGACGCTGCTGCGCAGCCGCAGCGGCGCACCCGAAACCGCCAACGCGCCGCTGGAGCCTTGATGAGCACGACGCCGATTTTCACGACGCTGATCTCTGCCGCCGAACTCCGCGCCGCGCTCGCCGCCGGCCGCGAGACGGTCCTCGTCGACACGAGCTTCGACCTCGCCGACGTGAACGCCGGCGAAGCGAGCTGGCGCGCCGGTCACCTGCCCGGCGCGCTGTACCTGCACCTGGACCGTGACCTGTGCGGCGAGAAGACCGGCCACAACGGCCGGCACCCGCTGCCGACGCGCGGCGCCTTCGCCGCGACGCTCGGCCGCTGCGGCATCACGCCGGCGACGCAGGTGGTCGCCTTCGATGCCCAGGGTGGCATGTACGCCGCGCGGCTGTGGTGGATGCTGCGCTGGATGGGCCACGAGGCGGTCGCGGTGCTCGACGGCGGTGTCGCCGCATGGACTGCCGGCGGCGCCGCGCTGGTCACCGAGACACCGACCCCGCAAGCCGCACCGCCCTACCCCGAGCGCCCGCCCCTCGCCGAGACGATGACCGCGGATGCGCTGGCCGCCGAGCTCGGCCGCGTGCGCCTGCTCGACGCCCGCGCCGCCGAGCGCTTCCGCGGCGATGTCGAGCCGCTCGACGCCGCGGCCGGCCACATTCCCGGCGCACTGAACCGCTTCTTCAAGGACAACCTCGGCGCCGACGGCCGCTTCAAGCCCGCCGCGCAGCTGCGCGCGGATTTCGCTGCGCTGCTCGGCATGCACGGCGCGCCGGCCACCGTCCACCAGTGTGGCTCGGGCGTCACCGCGTGCCACAACCTGCTCGCGATGGAGCACGCGGGGCTGACCGGCTCGCGGCTCTACCCGGGCTCCTGGAGCGAGTGGTCGTCCGACCCGGCGCGTCCGGTCGCGCGGGGCGGCTGACGGGCGCCTCCGAGCCCTCCAGGTTCTTGTCCTACGTCAAGCCCGGGCGCCGCAGACCCCTCGCCTGCGAACGTTCTCCGTAGCATGATGTCTCACCGCTCACGACAGCGACGAAGGAGACGACCATGTTCAAGCGAATCCTCGTTCCGACCGACGGTTCCGAGATCACCGCGAAGGCGATCGATGCCGCGATCGAACTCGCGAAGTCGGTGGGCGCGCAGCTCTACACGATCAGCGTGAAGGAGCCGTTCCCGTACAGCGCGATCTCCGAGATGCAGCCGACGCCGCCGCAGGAGTTCTTCGATGCCCAGGAACGCATCGCCTCGAAGCGCGTGCAGGCTGTCGTCGATCTGAGCCAGCAGGCGGGTGTGCACTGCCAGCCGTACACCGTCGAGGCGCTGCACCCGTGGGAAGCCATCATCGACCACGCCAAGCGCATGGAGTGCGACCTGCTCGTGATGGCCTCGCACGGCCGCCGCGGCGTCTCCGCGCTGCTGCTCGGCAGCGAGACGCAGAAGGTGCTGACGCACTCGAAGGTGCCGGTGCTGGTGGTGCGCTGACCCGTTCGTCGTCTGATCAGGCCACGCCGTTCGCCTTGAACCAGGCGACGCAGCGCTTCCAGCCGTCCTGCGCGGCGTCTTGCTGGTAGCTCGGCCGGTAGTCGGCGTTGAAGGCGTGCCCGGCGCCGGGGTAGACGACGAACTGCGAGGCCTTCGCGCTCGCGCTGCCGGTCGCGAGCGCGGTCTTCATCCGCTCGACCGTCGCGACCGGGATGCCCTGGTCTTCGGCACCGTACAGCCCGAGCACCGGCGCACGGATCTGGCCGACCAGGTCGATCGGGTTCTGCGGCTTCAGCGGGTTCGGTGGGTCGACCAGCTTGCCGTACCAGGCGACTGCCGCCTTGACGGCCGGGCTGTGGGCGGCATAGAGCCAGGTGATGCGCCCGCCCCAGCAAAAGCCCGTGACGCCGAGCTTGCCGGTGTTGCCGCCATTGGCCCTGGCCCACGCGACGCAGGCGTCGAGGTCGCCCATCACCTGCGCATCGGGCACCTTGTTGACGACCTCGCTCAGCAGCTTGGCCGTTTCGCCGAAGGACTGCGCGTCGCCCTGGCGCACGAACAGCTCGGGCGCGATCGCGAGGTAGCCGAGCTTCGCGAAGCGCCGCGCGACATCGGCGATGTGCTCGTGCACGCCGAAGATCTCCGAGACCACGAGCACGACCGGCAGGTCCGCCTTGCCGCTCGGCATCGCGCGGTACGCGGGCATCTTGAAGTCGCCGACCCTGATCGTGACTTCGCCGACCGTCAGCCCGGTGCTGTCGGTCCTGATCGTCTGCGCGGTGACCGGCAGCACCGCCGCGGCGAAGCCGGTGCCGACGGCCGCCGCGCGAACAAAGTCGCGGCGGGTCAGATCGAGCGTGGCGTTCGGACGATCGAGTTCGGTGGTCGGCATGCGCGGGCTCCGGCTGGGGATGAAAGGCGGCATTCTAGAAACCCCCGGCATGCGCCGCCCCGTGTCACGAGGAACCCCGCCCTTTGCACGGACAATGCGGCATGCAATTTTCAGACTCCCGCAGCGCGCCGGCCGATGCGCCGCGCTGGCCCGGCCAGCTGGCCGCGATCGACATGGGCTCGAACAGCTTTCGACTCGAGATCGGCCAGCTGATCGACGGCCGCTACCGCCGCATCGACTACCTGAAGGAGACCGTGCGCCTCGGCGCCGGCCTCGACACCAACGGCCTGCTGACCGAAGAGGCCGGCGCGCGCGGCCTGGCCTGCCTGGCGCGCTTCGCGCAGCGGCTGAAGGGCTTCACGCCGGCGCAGGTGCGTGCGGTCGCGACGCAGACGCTGCGCGAGGCGCGCAACCGCGACGAGTTCCTGACCCGCGCGCAGGCCCAGCTCGGCCTTCCGGTCGAGGTGATCTCGGGCCGCGAGGAGGCGCGCCTGATCTACGCCGGCGTCGCGCGGCTGCAGCCTTCGGCGCTGTCGCGGCTGGTCGTCGACATCGGCGGTCGGTCGACCGAGATGATCCTCGGCCGCGGCCGCAAGTCCGCACGCGCCGAGTCGTTCCAGGTCGGCAGCGTGAGCCTGTCGCTGAAGTATTTCGGCGAAGGCCGCTTCACCGAGAGCGCGTTCCGGCAGGCGCAGATCGCCGCCGGCGCCGAGCTCGAGGAGGCGCTCGAGCCGTTCGCGCCGATGCACTGGGAAGAAGCGCTCGGTTCGTCCGGCACGGTCGGCGCGGTCTCGCAGCTGCTCGCCGCCAGCGGCGTCACCGACGGCCGCATCACCCCCGAAGGCCTGCGCTGGCTGATGGAGCAATGCCTGCGTGCCGGCCGGGTCGAGAAACTCGCGCTGCCGGGGCTGAAGGACGACCGCCGCGCGGTGATCGCCGGCGGCCTGTCGATCCTGTACACGCTGGCCGCGAACTTCGGCATCGCCGAGCTGCTGCCGGCACGCGGCGCGCTGCGCCAGGGCGTGATCTTCGACCTCGACGAGCGCCTGCACGCGACCGCGCTGCGCCAGGACGGCCACGACGTGCGCGACGCCTCGGTGCGCGAGCTGCAGCGCCGCTTCATGGTCGACACGCTGCAGGCGGCGCGCGTGACCGGCATCGCGCAGTCGCTGTACGTGGGTGTGCAGCCGAAGGCCGGTGCCGAGACGCGCCGCGAGCTGCTCTGGGCCTGCGCACTGCACGAGATCGGCATGATGATCTCGCACCACGACCACCACCGCCACAGCGCCTACGTGCTCGCGCATGCCGATGCCGCGGGCTTCTCGCAGAGCCAGCTGCGGCGCGTCGGCGAGCTCGTGCTCGGGCAGCGCGGCGGGCTGCGCAAGGTCGAGAACAGCCTGGTGCGAGACGACTTCGCGTGGCAGGTGCTGTGCCTGCGCCTGGCCATCATCAAGTGCCACGCGCGCGGCGATGTCAGCGTCGATGCGATGCGGCTGAAGCGCAACGGCGCGGCCGCCGAACTCGAGTTCGCGCCCGGCTGGGCCGAGGCCCATCCGCGCACCCGTCACCTGCTCGACGAAGAGACGGCGATGTGGGAGCGCAGCGGGCCGCTGCGGCTGGCGTCGCGGCGCTGAGCGCGCGCGGCGGGACAGCTCAAAGGCAGTCGGGCGACTGCACCGCCTGCAGGATCACCTGCTCGGTGTCTTCGCGGTTGCGGCTGCGAATCCACCAGACCGCGCCCTTCTTCATCGTCCAGGCCTGCGGCTGCCCGCACAGCAGGTACGACGCGACGAAGCCGAGCGTCGGCTGGTGCCCGACGATCAGCACCGGCTCGGCGCCGTCGGGCCAGCGCGCAGCCTTCAGCAAGGCCTCGCCGTTGCCATCGGGCGCGAGCTCGGCAAGCGTCTTGAACTTCTTGCCGAGCGCCTTCGCGGTCTGCTGGCAACGCAGTGCCGGGCTGACATAGATGCGCGTCGAGTGTGCGAGGCGCTGCCCCAGCCAGTCGGCCATGCGCTGCGCCTGGCGCTCGCCCTTGGGCGTCAGCGCGCGCGCGAGGTCGTCCTCGACCTCGCGCATCTCGAAGGCTTCGGCGTGGCGCCAGAGGATCAGGTCCATCAGCCACCTCTCTCGCTGTAGCGCTGCACGAGGGCCTGCTGCGCGCTCGGCCCATCGGTGCCGACGCGGGTGTAGCTCCCCTGCGCATCGAGCTGCCAGGCGTCCTGCCGGTCGTGCAGGTAGGGCACGAGGCATTCGTCGATCACGCGCTGGCGCATTTTCGCATCGCGCACCGGCCACGCCACCTCGATGCGGCCGAACATGTTGCGGCCCATCCAGTCGGCGCTCGACAGGAACAGCGCCTGGTCGTCCGGCGCGTCGCCCCAGCAGAAATAGCAGACACGAGAGTGCTCGAGAAAGCGCCCGACCAACGAGCGCACGCGGATGCGGTCCGTCGCCCCGGGAATGCCCGGCGCGAGCATGCAGGCGCCGCGCACGATCAGGTCGATGTCGGCGCCGGCCTGCCCGGCCGCGACCAGCGCACGGATCAGCGGCACATCGGTCAGCGCGTTGATCTTCACGACGATGCGCGCGCGGCCGCCGGCGCGCGCCGAGGCGGTGACCTTCTCGATGTGCGCGACCATCTGCCTGTGGAGCGTGAACGGCGCCTGCAGCAGCGCGCGCAACGGCTTCGTGCGGCCCAGGCTCGCGAGCTGCTGGAACACCGCGTCGGCGTCGCTCGTCAGGTCGGGCTCGGCGGTGAAGTGCCCGAGGTCGGTGTAGAGCTGCGCGGTCTTCGGGTTGTAGTTGCCGGTCGACAGGTGCACGTAGCGGCGCAGCCGCCCCTGCTCGCGCCGCGTGATCAGCAGCAGCTTCGCGTGCGTCTTCAGCCCGACGACGCCGTACACGACCTGCACGCCGACCGCCTCGAGCCGCTCGGCCCAGTTGATGTTCGCCTCCTCGTCGAAGCGCGCCTGCAGCTCGACGACGACCATCACCTCTTTGCCGCGCCGCGCCGCCTCGATCAGCAGGTCCATCAGCGGCGATTCGCTGCCGGTGCGGTAGATCGTCTGCTTGATCGCGAGCACGTCGGGATCGTAGACCGCCTCGCGCAGGAACTGCACGACCGGCTCGAACGACTCGAAAGGCTGGTGCAGCAGCACATCGCCTTCGCGCAGCCGATCGAACATCGACTCCTGGCGCGGCAGCGTGGCTTGCGGCCAGGCCGGCTCGAACGGCGCGAAGCGCAGTGCGGGCCGCGCGGGGTCGTCGACGACCTGGTCGATCAGCTGGATCAGCCGCACCAGGTTCACCGGGCCGTTGACGCGGTACAGCGCCGCCGGCGGCAGCCCGAACTGCTGCAGCAGGAACTCGTAGAGCTCCGGCGGGCAGGTGTTGACGACCTCGAGCCGCAGCGCCTGGCCGAAGTGCCGCGTCGTCAGGCCGGAGCGCAGCGCCTGGCGCAGGTTCTTGACGTCGTCCTGGTCGACCTCGAGATCGGAGTCGCGCGTGACGCGGAACTGCGAGAACGCCTCGACCTCGCGGCCGGGAAACAACTCGGCCAGGTGCGCGCGGATCACGCTGGTCAACAGCACGAACGCCTGACGCCCCGGCGCGTTCTCGCCCGCGAGCTTGTCGGGCAGGCGGATCACGCGCGGCAGCACGCGCGGCACCTTGACGATCGCGAAGGTGTTCTCGCGGCCGAACGCGTCCTTGCCGCCGAGCCGTGCGATGAAGTTCAACGACTTGTTCGCGACCTGCGGAAACGGATGCGACGGGTCCAGGCCGACCGGCACCAGCAGCGGCCGGACCTCGCGCTCGAAGAAGCTCGCGACCCAGCGCCGTTGTGCCGCGTCGCGTTCCTCGTGGTTCAGCACCACGATGCCCTGCTGCTTCAGCGCCGGCATGACCTCGTCGTTGAACGCGGCGTACTGATCGTCGATCAACGCGTGCGCATCGGCCGCCACCGATTCGAGATCGCGCAGCGAGACGCCCGAACCGGCGCGCCGCGCGGCCTCGAGGTAATCGGCGAAGCGGACCTCGAAGAACTCGTCCATGTTCGAGGAGACGATGCAGACATAGCGCAGCCGCTCGAGCAACGGCACGTCCGCACGCCGCGCCTGCGCCAGCACGCGGCGGTTGAACTCGAGGATTGCGCGTTCGCGATTCAGCAACGCAGGCATCTCGGGCGGACTCGGGGCGCGGGTGTCCATCGTCATGCGGCCGAGTTTATGAATGAATTGCGACACGCCCGTGACAGGCGGCGGGCGCCGCCGCCGTGCGTGTCATGGAACCGTCACGCGTCTGTCGCAAACTCGCGGCTTTGCCGCCGCCCCGAGCCGCCGACCGTGAACCCACCGACCTATGGCGCCGACCCTTCCGGCCTGATCTACGGCTACCGCATCGAGGCCGGACAGCGCAGTCAGCCGATCGACTGCGCGGCAGCGGCAGGCTGGCTCGCCGAACCCGGCGCGCCAGGCTTCCTGTGGCTGCATTTCAACCTCGCGCACACCGGCGCGCTGCCATGGCTGCAGCAGCACGCCGCACTGTCCGATGCGTTCTTCGAGACGCTGCACGACGGCCTGCATTCGACCCGCATCGAGCGCAGCGAGCAGGCGCTGATCGCGGTCGTCAACGATGTGCACTTCGACTTCGCGTTCGAGCCCTCCGACATCGCGACGCTGTGGATCCATGTCGAGCAGCGCCTCGTGATCACCGCGCGGCGCCAGCCGCTGCGTTCGGTCGACAAGCTGCGCGAGGCGGTCAAGGGCGGCCAGCCGCTGCGCTCGGCCGCCGAGCTGCTCGAGCACCTGATGCGCGCGCAGGCCGATGTGCTGGTCGAGATCGTGCGCGGCGCGAGCGAGCGCGTCGACCGCATCGAGGACGATCTGCTCGCGACCCGGCTCGACCCGCGGCGCGCGCGGCTCGGCGCGCTGCGCCGCCTGCTGGTGCGCCTGCAGCGCCTGCTCGCGCCCGAACCGGCGGCGCTGTTTCGGCTGCTGCAGCACCCGCCGGCCTGGATGGCCGAGCTCGACGTGCAGGAGCTGCGTCAGGCGAGCGAGGAGTTTTCGGTCGTGCTGCGCGACATGACGAGCCTGCAGGAGCGCATCAAGCTGCTGCAGGAGGAGATCGCGGCCCAGGTCGTCGAGGCGACGAACCGCAGCCTGTTCGTGCTGACCATCGTGACCGTGCTGGCGCTGCCCATCAACATCGTCGCCGGGCTGCTCGGCATGAACGTCGGCGGCGTGCCGCTGGCGCAGAACGGGCACGGCTTCTGGATCGTCGTCGCGATCGTCGCGACGTTCACCGTGCTCGCCGGCTGGCTCGTCGTGCGCCGCCAGCGCGACAGCTGACAGGCGCTCGCCGGCGCCGCGCGGCCGGCGCCGTCACGCGGTCGTGAGCGCCTTGCAGAAGTGGCCGTGGCGCGCGTCCTGCATCAGCTGCCTGAAGGCCGGTCCGGGCATGCGCAGCAGGCGCTCGTGATCGCCGCATTCGAGGTAGACGTCGGTGTTCTCGTCGAGCTCGTCGTCGACCAGCGTCGGCATGCCCCAGGCCATCCCGACCGGCGGCACCGCGCCGCGCTCGCAGTCGGTGAACAGCTCCGCGACACGTTCCTCGTCGGCCAGGCGCAGACCCTTGCGTCCGAGCAGGTGCGCCGCCTCGCGCAGCATCACCTGCGTGTCGGCCGGCACGACGGCCATCACGACACCGGTGTCGTCTTCGAGGATCACCGACTTGGCCACCTGATGCGGCTGCACATGCGCGGCGCGGGCGGTCTCGACGCTGGTGCGGCTGTGGCGGTGCGCGCAGATTTCGTAATCGGTGCCGCGCTGTTCGAGGTACGCACTGAGGCGTGACGGGATGCTCATGATGACCTCCGCAAGGGACAGGTGGGATGGGCGAGGGGGCGGGCGCTTCTCGGGTCGCGGTACCGGCGCGGTCAGGCGGCCGAGGTCTCCTGCTGGCGCCGCAACTCGTCCCAGTGGGCCTGGATTTCATCGGCTTGCTGCGCGAGCAGGTCGCGCACCGGCTCGGGCAGGTCGGTGCGGCCGAGCACGCCGCGGTAGCGCGCGAGCGCATGCGCCTCGCCACGCTGGCACTCGTCGAGCAACTCGGCATCGGTGACGCCCGCGAGCGCCTCCTTCAGCCGCATCCAGCCGCGGTGCAACGCACCCACCGCGCTCCCGTGCAGCGCCGGCCGGCCGCCGCATTCGAGCACCATGTCGTTCAATTCGGCGATGTGGTTCGACAGCACCGCGGCGCGGCGTTCGAAACCCTGGCGGTGCACATCGGCCTCGGCGTGAGCGGCACAGGTCTGGAACCCGTGCGCGCAGTCTTTGGTGGTTTCGATCAGGTCGTTCAGGACCTGAGCGACGTCGGTCTGTCTCATCTGCAACTCCTCGGCAACGAGGCGCGGACAAACGATCACGGCGACAGCGACCGGGCGGCCGCGGAACGCGCCGCCGATCGTCGGCCACGCCCGGACTTGAATGTCTGAAAGTTAGTTCGGCCGCACCACGCTGTCAAATTGACCCGCGCCCGGCGCGGCCGCGGGCCGACCTGTCGCTGGCATGCTTTCCCCTGGCAACAACACGGGTACGATCGATCCGGTGTTAACGTGGGTCAACCGGGAGATCCTTTGACGTCGCATCACGCTGCCAGCCACACCGAAGCCTTGCGCAACGATCTTCTGGCCACCGTCGAGGCGTTGCAACGACGCCGCGCCGATCTGGTCAGCGAGGCGCTGATCGCACAGTACGTCGCGCTGTACTGGCTCGAATGGAACGGTGGCACGCTGCGCCTGACGCAGACCGGCAAGAACGTCTGCGACCAGATGCGTGCCGCCGCACGCAGCCCGTGATCCGCCTGCAACTCTCGCTGCAGCTCGACTACGAAGTCTTCGCTCCGGGCTGCGACTTCGTCTTCAACATCCACGCAGCGCGCACGGCGCGCCAGCAGGTGCTCGACGAGGCGCTGATGTTGAGTCAGAACATGCCCTGGCGCGTCGAGATCGAGCCGTCGACCGGCAACCGCTACCTGCGGCTGACCGGCTGCCCAGGCCCGCTGCAGGTGCTGTACCGGGCGACGGTCGAGATCGATCACCACATCCAGATGCCGGCGACGATCGGCGAGGTGCCGGTCGCTCGCCTGCCGGCATCGGTGCTGGGCTACATCTATCCGAGCCGCTACTGCCAGTCCGACCGGCTGCATCATTTCGCGATGCGCGAGTTCGGCACGCGCTGGCAGGGCTACAGCCGCGTGCAGGGCATTCGCGACTGGGTTCTCGAGCGCACGACCTTCACGCCGAACACCAGCAACTCGCAGACCTCCGCGCTCGACACGCTGCTCGAGCAGACCGGCGTGTGCCGCGATTTCGCGCACCTGATGATCGCGCTGTGCCGCGCGATCAACATCCCGGCGCGCTTCGCGACCGGCGTCGACTACGGCGCCGACCCCGCCCTCGGACCGACCGACTTCCACGCCTACGTCGAGGCCTACCTCGGCGACCGCTGGTACATCTTCGACCCATCGGGCACCGCGATCCCGATGGGCTTCGTGCGCTTCGGCACCGGCCGCGACGCGGCCGACGTCGCGTTCGCGACGATCTTCGGCGGTGTGCGGACGGCCGCGCCGGTCATACGGATCGAAGCGGTGGCCGGTGCGGACGGGCGTGTCGTGACGCCCTACCACCGGGTCGAGGCGTTGTCGACCGACGGTTAGGGTGCGGGCCGCGAAGCGCTCTTCGCCAGGCTCAGTGCGCCTCGTCCCAGTTCGCGCCGATGCCGACCTCGGCGAGCAGCGGCACCTTGAACTGCGCGACCGACGCCATGATGCGCGGCACTTCGGTGCGCGCCCAGTCGAGCTCGGCGGCGGGCACATCGAACACGAGTTCGTCGTGGACCTGCATGATCATCTTCGTCGCGCGCTGCTCGCGGTCGAGCACGCCCTGCACCGCGATCATCGCGAGCTTGATCAGGTCGGCCGCGGTGCCCTGCATCGGCGCGTTGATGGCCTGGCGCTCGGCCGCGCTCTTGCGCGGGCCGTTGCCGCCGTTGATCTCGGGCAGGTAGATGCGCCGGCCGAACAGCGTCTCGACATAGCCCTTCACGCGCGCCGAGGCCTTGGTCTCGTCCATGTAGCGGCGCACGCCGGCGAAGCGCTGAAAGTAGCGCTCGATGTAGGCGGTGGCCGCGCTGCGCTCGATGCCCAGGCTTTGCGCCAGGCCGAACGCGCCCATGCCGTAGATCAGCCCGAAGTTGATCGTCTTCGCATAGCGCCGCTGCTCGCTGCTGATCTCGGCCAGCGCGGTGCCGAAGACCTCGCTCGCGGTCGCGCGGTGCACGTCCACGCCCTCCGCGAACGCACGCAGCAGGCCCGGGTCGCCGGACATGTGCGCCATGATGCGCAGCTCGATCTGCGAGTAGTCGGCGCTCAGGATCGAATGCCTCGGCGGCGGGATGAACGCCTCGCGCACGCGCCGGCCCTCGGGCGTGCGGATCGGAATGTTCTGCAGGTTCGGATCGTTGCTCGACAGCCGCCCGGTCACCGCGACCGCCTGTGCGTAGTTGGTGTGCACGCGGCCGGTCGCCGGGTTCACCATCAGCGGCAGCTTGTCGGTGTAGGTGCCCTTCAGCTTCGACAGGCCGCGGTGCTCGAGCAGTTTCGCGGGCAGCGGATAGTCGGCCGCGAGCTCGGCCAGCACGTCTTCATCGGTGCTCGGCGCACCGCTCGCGGTCTTCTTCTTCGCCGGCAGGCCGAGCTTGCCGAACAGGATCTCGCCGATCTGCTTCGGGCTGCCGAGGTTGAACGGCTGGCCGGCGAGCTCGTAGGCCTGCTGCTCGAGCGCGACCATGCGCTCGGCGAGCTGCTGGCTCTGCGCGGCGAGCTTCGGGCCGTCGATCAGCACGCCGGTGCGCTCGATGCGGCCGAGGATCGCGCTGGTCGGCATCTCGATCTGCTGGTAGACGAAGAGCAGCCCGGCATCGGTCTCGATCTGCGGCCACAGCCGCTGGTGCACGTGCAGCGTCATCTCGCTGTCTTCGCAGGCGTATTCGGCGGCCTTGTCGAGCTCGACCTGCGCGAACGGGATCTGGTGCGCGCCCTTGCCGCACATGTCTTCGTAGCTCAGGCCCTTGCGGCCGAGGTGGCGATCGGCAAGGCTTTCGAGGCCGTGCGGGCGGTGCGCCTCGAGCACGTAGCTCTGCAGCATCGTGTCGTGCACGTAGCCTTGCGCCGCGATGCCGGCGTTCGCGAACACGTGCGTGTCGTACTTGACGTTCTGCCCGAGCTTCAATGCCGCGGGGTTCTCGAGCCAGGGCTTCAGCGCGGCGAGCACCTCGTCGAACGGCAGCTGGTCGGGTGCGCCGGCGTAGGTGTGGCGCAGTGGGATGTAGGCGGCTTCGCCGACCTGCGTCGCGAGCGAGATGCCGATGATGCGCGCGCGCATCGGGTCGAGCGAATCGGTCTCGGTGTCGATCGCGGTCAGCACGGCGGCGTCGATCTTCGCGATCCACACCGCGAGCTGCGCCGGCGTCAGCACGGTCTCGTAGCGCTTTTCGATGACCGGGCCGGTCGCCGCGGCGACGGCCGGCGCGGTCGGCGCGGGCAGGCCCGCGGCGCTCTCGAGCTCGCGCTTGAACGACTTGAAATCGTAGTGGTCGTAGAACGCGATCAGGCGCTCGGCCTCGACCGGCGCGAAGGTCAGCGACTCGAACGCCGGCCAGCCGGGCACGTGGCCGCTGAGGTCGCAGTCGGTCGCGACCGTGATCAACCGGCGCCCCTGCGGCAACCAGTCGAGCGCCTTGCGCAGGTTCTCGCCGACGGCGCCCTTCATCGTCGCCGCCGCGGCGATCACGCCTTCGAGCGAGCCATGTTCGGCGATCCACTTCGCGGCCGTCTTCGGGCCGACCTTCTCGACGCCGGGAATGTTGTCGACCGTGTCGCCGACCAAGGTCAGGTAATCGATGATGCGGTCCGGCGCGACGCCGAACTTCGCAAGCACGCCGGCCGGGTCGAGGCGCTCGTTGCTCATCGTGTTGACCAGCGTGACCTGCGCGTCGACCAACTGCGCCAGATCCTTGTCGCCGGTCGACACGATGACCCGGTAGCCGGCGGCGGCGGCGGTCTTGCACAGTGTGCCGATCGCGTCGTCGGCCTCGATGCCGGGCACCGAGAGCACCGGCCAGCCGAGCAGTCTGACGGCCTCGTGGATCGGCTCGATCTGCAGCGCCAGATCGGTCGGCATCGCGCTGCGGTTCGCCTTGTACTCGGCGTACAGGTCATCGCGGAAGGTCTTGCCCTTCGCGTCGAAGACGCACGCGCCGAGCGCCGCCGGATGCTGCTCGCGCAGCAGCTTGAGCATCGCGACGACGCCGCGCAGCGCGCCGGTCGGCACGCCGCCGGGCCCGCGCAGGTCGGGCAGCGCGTGGTACGCGCGGTAAAGGTAGCTGGAGCCATCCACCAACAACAAGGTCTTCTCACTCATGTCGGCGCCCCTCGTCCGACGAGTACGTCGGCCGATCCCCCGAGGGGATGCGGGCCGGCTTGGGGCGGCCCGGCGCTCGGCCCGCGAAAACATTTGTCGAACGGCTATATCTCATACGGCGTCATTGTGAAGCAGCCCCGTCGGACGATCTCCGACCCGCACCCTAGAATGACCGCATGAACCCGAAACTCGCGCTGGCCCTCGTCTTCGTGTGTGCGCCCTGCTGGTCGCAGCCGGCGCCCGCCGCGGTGGCGCCGACGCCGGCGCCCGCACCGGCGCGAATCGTGCAAGCCGACGAGCGCGTCGATCGCTACGAGCCGAACGTCAAGCACACGATCATCGAGGACGAAGGCTCGAAGATCGACGAGATGCGGGTGCGCGGCCAGGTCACGCAGGTCACGGTCACGCCCAAGATCGGCACGCACAAGAGCTACGAGATCATCGTCGGTCGCGGCGGCCGCGAGTCGGTCGATGGCACCGGTGGCGCGAACAGCGCGGTCGGCAAGCGCGTGTGGAACGTGCTGGCGTTCTAGGCCCCCCAGGAAATGCCTTCGACATTCCCGCCCCCAGGGATCAAGCAAAGTGGCAAAGCCACATTTGCTTGAGACCCTCCGAGCGCCCCCGACCTTCATGGCCGTCTACACCGAAGTCTCGTTCGACGAGGCTGCTGCGCTCGTGGCCCGGCTCGACCTGGGCGAGCTGACCGCGCTGCACGGTATCCGCAGCGGCATCGAGAACACCAACTACTTCGTCGACACGACCGAAGGCCGCTACGTGCTGACGCTGTTCGAGCGGCTGACGTTCGAGCAGCTGCCGTTCTACCTGCATCTGATGAAGCACCTGGCGGTGCGCGGCATCCCGGTGCCGGAACCGAAGGCCGATCGTCACGGCGAGATCCTGCATGCGCTGCACGGCAAGCCGGCGGCCGTCGTCGATCGCCTCACGGGCCGTCACCACCTCGCGCCCGACGCCGCGCACTGCGCGAGCCTGGGCGAGGTGCTCGCGCGCCTGCACCTGGCCGGCGCCGACTTTCCGATGCAGCAGCCGAATCTGCGCGGCCTGGCGTGGTGGGCCGAGACGGTGCCGGTCGTGCTGCCGTTCCTGACCGACGCGCAGCGCGAGCTGGTCGAGACCGAGCTCGCTTTCCAGCAGCACCTCGCCGCATCGGCGGCATACGCGACGCTGCCGCGCGGCGTGATTCACGCCGACGTGTTCCGCGACAACGTGATGTTCGACGCGTCGCCCGCCGGCGGCGACGTGCTCACCGGCCTGTTCGATTTCTACTTCGCCGGCATCGATACCTACCTGTTCGACATCGCGGTGTGCCTGAACGACTGGTGCATCGATCTCGAGTCGGGCCGGCTGGTCGAGGAACGCGCGACGGCACTCGTCGCTGCCTATGCGGGCGTGCGCGCGCTGACCGGCGGCGAGCGCCGCCTGCTGCCGGCGTTGATGCGCGCGGGCGCGCTGCGCTTCTGGCTCTCGCGGCTGTGGGACCTGCACCTGCCGCGCGATGCGAGCCTGCTGACCGCGCACGACCCGAGCCACTTCGAGCGCGTGCTGCGCGAGCGCATCGCGGCGCCGTGGCATCCGCCGGCGTCCGAGTCCGAACCGCAATGAGATTGCAGACGGTTCCGGCCGGGCGCGGCGCGTTGTGGGTGCGCCAGGGCTTTCGCACGTTCTTCAAACGCCCGCTCGCGTTTGCCGCGCTGTTCGCGACCTTCATGTTCGTCGTGTTCCTGCTTGCACTGCTGCCCTGGCTCGGCGCGCTGGTCGTGCTCGCGCTGCTGCCGCTGGTGTCGCTCGGTTTCATGATCGCGACGCGCACTGCGGTCGCCGGCGGCCTGCCGACCGCGCGCGTGTTCGTCGAGCCGCTGCGCGGGTCGGCGGCGCAGCGCAACGCGATGCTCCAGCTCGGCGTGATCTACGCGCTCGCGACCTTCGCGGTGATGTGGCTCAGCGGGCTCGTCGACGGCGGCGCGTTCGTTGCGCTGATGGAGGATATGCCGGGCAGCGAGACCTCGCCCGATGCCGTCGCATCCCGGCTCGGCGCGCCGGGCCTCGGTCTCGGGCTGCTGTTGCGCTTCGGGCTGGCCGGGCTGCTGTCGATTCCGTTCTGGCACGCGCCGGCCCTCGTGCACTGGGACGGCCACGGCTGCGCGAAGGCCCTGTTCTCGAGCACGCTCGCCTGCTGGCGCAACCGCGGCGCGTTCACGGTCTACTGCCTCGCGTGGTTCGCGCTGATCGTCAGCTTCGGCATGGTCGGCAGCCTGGTGTTCGCGATGCTCGGCCAGGCGCCGCTGTTCGCGGTCGCCGCGGTGCCGCTGTCGCTGCTCTTCACGACGGTGTTCTACGTCTCGCTGTATTTCACGTTCGCCGACTGCTTCGTCGCCAGCGATGGCGAGACCTCGGTCGATCCCGCCACCGGCCCGGCCTGATGCCGGCTCACCACATCCCGAAGGAGCGTTCATGAAGATTGCCATGGTCACCGGCGCAGGCAGCGGCATCGGCCGCGCGACCTCGCTCGCGCTGCTCGCAGCCGGCTACAAGGTCGTGCTCGCCGGCCGCCGCGCCGACGCGCTGAACGAAACCAAGGCGCTGGCCGGCGCACTCGCCGAGCACGCGCTCGCGGTGCCGACCGACGTGACCGACCCGGCCGCGGTCGCGGCGCTGTTCGACGCGAACGCGCGCGCGTTCGGCCGGCTCGATGTGCTCTTCAACAACGCCGGCACCGGCGCGCCGGCGATCCCGATGGACGAGCTGACGTTCGAGCAGTGGAAGGCCGTCGTCGACATCAACCTGACCGCCGTCTTCCTGTGCACGCAGCAGGCGTTCAAGATGATGAAGAACCAGAGCCCGCGCGGCGGCCGCATCATCAACAACGGCTCGATCTCGGCCTACGCGCCGCGGCCGTTCAGCGCACCCTACACCGCGACCAAGCACGCGATCACCGGGCTGACGAAGGCGACCTCGCTCGACGGCCGCGCCCACGACATCGCCTGCGGCCAGATCGACATCGGCAATGCCGCCAGCGACATGACCCAGCGCATGACCAGCGGCGTGCCGCAGGCCAACGGCACGATGATGGTCGAGCCGCGCATGGACCTGAAGCATGTCGCCGATGCGGTCGTTCACATGGCGAGCCTGCCGCTCGAGGCGAACGTGCAGTTCATGACCGTGATGGCGACCAAGATGCCGTTCGTCGGCCGCGGCTGACGGCGCAGGCCTGCGTCGCGCCCCCCACGACTGTGGGGTTGTGACGAGTTGTAACTGAGGCGCTTCCGGCCCCAGAATCGGGCCGTGCTCGATATCGCCTCCCCCATCGCCGCGCCGCCCGGCGCGGCGTCGCTGCAGGGCTTCGAGCCGCTTCAGCCCGCGGAGCTGATCGTGCTGCGCGCGGCGGCCAGCGGCGAGATCGCGAAAGTAGGCTACCGCCGGCCGCGCGCGACGACACCCGATGCGCGACTGCGCGCCGAGTTTCTCGCCTTCCTTGCCTGTGGCGGCGGCGACGGTGCGCCGGTCGCCGGGCGGCGGTTGCAAATCATCGGCGCGCGCGTCGTCGGCCGGCTCGACCTGAGCGCGGCAACGTTGCCGCTGAGCCTGTGGCTCTACCGCTGCAGCTTTGTGGCCGCGCCATCGTTCGACGGTGCCCAGGTCCGCGGCAGCCTCACGTTCGCCGACTGCGAGTTGCCGGGGCTGCGCGCCGAGGGCTGCCGGATCGATGGCGATCTCGCGCTGAGCGCCGGCTGCAGCGTCGACGGCGAGATCGAGCTCGCGCATGCGCAGGTCGGCCTCGGCCTGAACTGCGAGCGGCTGCGCCTGTGCGGCAACGGCGGCGCCGGGGCCGCCGCACGCCCGCTGCGGCGCCGGCTCAACGCCGACGCGATGCGGATCGGCGGCGATGTGAACCTGCAGGGCGGCGTCGAGGCCGTCGGCGAGCTGCGTTTCATCGCGGCGCAGATCGGCGGCGACCTGCGCGCCGGCGGCGCGCGCATGACCGCCGACATCGATGCGACCGGCGGGCGCGGCGTGGCGCTGAACCTCGACCGGGCGCGCATCGGCGGCAGCGTGGCGCTCGACGCCGGCTTCTCGGCCGCCGGCACGGTGCGCCTGCAGCAGGCGCAGATCGGGGGTGACCTCGATTGCAGCGATGCCGATCTGGACGCCGTCGGCGACGCGAGCTGGGGCGAGAACGGCAGTGCGTTGCGGCTCGACCATGCGCGCATCGGCGGCGCGCTGATCCTGCGCCGGCTGCAGGGTCCGCTGCAGGCCGCGTCGCTCGCCGGTGCCCGTGTCGACACGCTGGCCGACGACGCCGGCAGCTGGGGCCAGGACCATGTGCTCGACGGCTTCGCCTACGCCCGCTTCGGCGGCGGTGCGCCGACCGACGCGGCGACGCGTCTCGATTGGCTCGAGCGCCAGCACGCGGCCCACCTCGACCTCGACTACCGCCCCGGCCCATGGCGCCACGCGATCGGCGTGCTGCGCCGCAGCGGCAGTGCCGACGACGCGGATGCTGTCGCGATCGGCCGCGAGCGCCAGCTGCGCCGCGTCGGCCGCATCGGGCTCGGCGCGCCGCCGGCGCTGCGCTGGCTCGCGCGCCTCGGCCACGACGCCTACGGCGCCTGCGCCGGCTACGGTTACCGGCCGCTGCGGCTGCTCGCTGGCGCGGCGATCGTCTGGGCGCTGTGTGGCGGCGCGTACTGGGC